>NZ_JBCGDO010000016.1:0-94937 GCF_038739835.1 Flavobacterium aureirubrum | reverse complement strand
GAAGCTTTTCGATACAATTTTACACCATTACATAACGTAAAGCCACTCGAAGTGACGTAATCAGCATATCTATCATGTCCGCTATCGTCAGTTCGAGTGATTTTCTATTTTAAAAACGCTAGTTTTTAAAATAGAAAATAGACCCGAGGCGCAGCCGAACGGAGCGTAAGCTAGAACCGTTGTTCTAGGAAGCATCTCGATACAATTTTACACCATCGTAATCTAAATTGACAAGCACCATTTTGTCATCCTTTTTTTATCTAAATGAATTATCAAGTCAGCTATTTGTGCCAAAGTTGTAAATAAATACTAAACTTATTTATATTTGAAACTACTTAAACAAGCCGAAATCAAAGCAAATAAATGACTTTGAATAAATAGTTAAAATGAGCAACAAAAAGATCACAACAAAAATTGGAGAAGCCATCAGACAAGGCAAATACCTCAGCATCTACTATAAGAATAAGCAAGGCGAGGTGAAACCCTTTTGGATTTCGATTTTAAATATCACTCCCAATGATAAAATTGTGGTAGACATGTTCAATGCCATGAAAGATGACCCGATATTGAATACAACGATTTCAATTTCAGGAATTCAATCAGCCGAAATACTAAAATTTTCTCATTACGATGTCTCGGAACAATTAATAAAAAAAATAAATGAAGACGAGCGATTACAGGTGTATGAATTTGACAGATTCAACAACAATATTTTAAATTACTATTTAGAATGCTATAAAGCCAATAATGACCCTTTTCTGCACAAAACACATCTTATTCCCGAAATAGATTTAACAGAATTGGTCAACAAAAACCCTTATGAACTCTCAAATGCACAACAAAAACAACTTATTAAGGAAATCTATAACAACGATTATAACAAATTCCATGATTATAAACTTGCCTTATGTGAGTTTTCAATTGATATAGAAGGACGAGGAAAGTTTATAGTAGCCTACAGAGAGCTAACCTTTGATCCAGTAAAAAAGACACTCTTCATCAGCAAAGGCACCCATTTTAATCCCAATTTTTACATCAAAGACGTCAAATATTCCTTATCGTATTACACCGATATTAGCAGTGCCGATTTTGAAGAACAGTATATCAGTAACAAGGCAGAGACAATTGAACTAATCAGAGGTAACTTCCTATTAGGTGAATTACCCAATACACGTCCCGAAATAGCAGTTTTAGGATACTCACGAATAGACATCGCGCCAATCTATGATCGAATAAACGACGAACACACCAACAAAGAATTGCAAATTCCGTTAAAAGCGTTATTCAAAAACTCCTCGCTTCTAGACCGTAAAAACCGAAAAGAGCCTAATATCGTACTCTTAGACAAAAACGTAAATATAGACCAGTTACGAACCATCTACAATTCATTAAAATACCCAGTAACCTATGTTCAAGGACCGCCTGGAACAGGAAAAACACAAACTATTGTCAATATAATAATCAACTGTTTAACCAATAACAAAACCCTACTAGTAACTTCTAATAATAACGTACCCATCGATGGTATTAAGGACAAACTAATTTTAGGTAAATATTATGGCAAAGAAATCACCATACCTTTTATCCGTATAGGAAACAAACAATGCACGCTCGAAGCATTACAAACCATTAAAAAATTATACCGATACGAAACTGCCGATGTGCCAAAAGAAAAATTACTCCACAACCTAAAAGAGAATTCCAAGGAGAAAAACAAACGCTTACTCGATAAATTGCAGCACTATGAGGAGCGAACAGACTTAGAACAAAACTTAGAATTCATCAACGGATTACTTTCAAAAGGAAGCTACTGGCTTTTGCAACAAGAGAAAGAAAAACTACTGAATAAAATAAACTCCATTCCGCTAACCACTGATGAAGATGTCAAAGGTATATTTTACAGCATTCAGGGAAATCATAGTTTGCTGCAATTCTTTTACTTCGAGTCCCTAAAATATAGTAAGCGATTAAAAACTAAAGACTACATCGAGCTAATCGAAATTCTCTACATTACTGACGAAAACGAGCAAATAAGAGAGTTCAACACTTGGCTTAGCGACGATAAAAATCTAGAGAAATTCACCAAAGTTTTCCCTATTATTTTAACAACCAATATATCAAGCAGAAGGCTAGGGCAGAAGTTCAAATTTGATTTAGTAACCATGGACGAAGCAGCACAATGCGACATTCCTACTAGCTTATTGCCAATTTCAAAAGCTAAAAACATGGTGTTAATTGGCGATACTAACCAGCTAAAACCCATCATTATTTTTGACGAAAGTAAGAACGAAAAACTACTCAAACAGTTCCATGTTGAAGATGAATATAACTATTACTATTACAACAACTCCATACTATCTGTTTTTAAGAAAATTGATACCATTTCACGCGAAATTTTATTAAGCTTTCACTACCGTTGTGGCAAAAAAATTATTGACTATTCTAACAAGCGTTTCTACGACCAGCGATTAAATCTTACCGCTGTCAAAACAAGTGGTACCGTAAAACTATTGGCTGTGACCAATGTCAATCAAAAAGATAAAAATGCACAAATAGAAGAATCCATAGCGATAGTAAACTACATCAAAGAAAACAAATTAACCGACGTTTTTATATTAACCCCTTTTAGAAATCAAGAAAATACCATCAATCATTATTTGCAAGAAGCCAAAAGTAACAATGAAATCGATAATGGGGTAAGCTGCGGAACAATCCATAAAGTGCAAGGGCAAGAAAACAAAACCATCATTATATCCACAGCCATTTCAAGAAAAACCACCCAAAAAACATACGATTGGATTAAAAACAA
Source organism: Flavobacterium aureirubrum (assembly GCF_038739835.1). Taxonomy (NCBI): domain Bacteria; kingdom Pseudomonadati; phylum Bacteroidota; class Flavobacteriia; order Flavobacteriales; family Flavobacteriaceae; genus Flavobacterium; species Flavobacterium aureirubrum. Next base: position 92,128 of record NZ_JBCGDO010000016.1, on the reverse strand, counting down.
CAGCGAACTCATCAACGTGGGCATTACTAGAGCCAAAGAAAATCTAATTGTGGTAACCGACTTAAATGCTATTGATAAATTATCCCGCAAAGACGACGATTTATATGCCTTGATAAGCTATGCCATAACTAACGGAACCACTGAAATAGCCCAAAGCACCGTCAATAAATTCACTATTGGTTTCTCCAATAACTCAAAGTTTGAAGACGAGTTCTATAAAACCATGCAACACTACTGCACCCTAAAAGACACTAGGTTCAAAAGAAATGTAAAAATTATAGATTTATTTCCCGAAGAAAGTAACAATACGCTGGTCAATAAAAAAGAGTTTGACGGTGTCCTTTTCCAAAACAATAACCCCAAAGTAGTGTTTGAATTAAACGGACAAGAGCATTACAACAACAAACGAACCCTTCAATCGGATAAAGCCAAAATGGATTTTCTCGCCAGCAAAGAAATTCAACTACTCTTCATCCCTAATCAATATGTAAAGCACTACGAATTCATTAGAGAATTAATCAACAAGTTTAATGGCGATGTGTATCAGCAGACACTTTTTGATAATTATTAATAATGGAGATACTATACAAAACTATTTCTCCTCATTATTCTTGAAAATAAAACTAACATCTTCAGTAACTAATTCAGTAACATTAATTGTAGGTAATAAAAATCTATTAAATGTAGTGCCTTCTGTTTTAGTGTGTAAAATGCCCCTTGCTGTCCCAATAGTTATTACAGTTAAATGTGTCATGAAGTCTTTTGGAAATGTAGCGGTAGATCCATCGATACAGCTTTCCCAAGATTCGTCTGTAATCATAAAATGGCAACTAATTTGTAAAATGATAAATGGCTTTTTTGCTATTTTAAAAGTGAATGTAGAAAAAACTCCAATTTGATGAGATTCTTTGTTAGCTCTAAATTCTAGATCAGTTATAACTTCACTTTTCTTATTCTCAACAAAATTTTCTTCAAGAGTAGCAAATTGCTCTGTTCTTAAACCTACAATTTTAAAACCTATTTGTTTATCCATGATTAATTGGCTGTTGAAAAGTAATTATATGTTTCGGTTTCTTGTTTAAAACTTATTTTTTTTACTACAGGGCTGTTTTGTTTAACCGAAATTGTAATGTTTTCAGGAATATCATAATCTTGAATTACTTCAACTTTATGAGTTTTCATGATTTCATCAAACGCTCTTTCGATACACGTAACTAAAAGAGGAATCTCTAAAACAACTTGTAATTTAACCAAAGTTTCAAGCGTTAAATTTTCTTTACCACTTATAATTTTACTTACTTGTTGTGGAGTAACCTCTAGCTTTTCTGCTAATCTCTTTTGTGTCCACTTCAAAGTTTCTAAACGCATTAATACTTTATAAGCGATGCTTTGCGACTCGCGCAACATGGCTCTGTTTTTTTTGCGTTCCTTTAAATTTTGAAGTGTATTAGATTGCTCTTCTGAAACTAAATTCAAAAACTTCTCTTTATTACTCATAAGTCTTGGGTTATAAATTCATAAAATGAATCATTATCAAATACACCATGTGATTTTAAAAAATCCCTACAGCGATTGATTTTATTTAATTCTTCTAGAGTGTGTGGTCTTTCTTTCATTAAGTGTGTAAACTTTATTGCTCCTCCAGTTATTACAAAGCAATTGTCGTCAATTTTCAATGCATACAGCCTAAGGTAATTTTTTCTTCCTTTTTGCATGGACAACTCAACAACCTTATACTCTTGGTTGTGTAAAGGGCTAAAAAAATCTTCAAACTGTCTGTCATCATCGGTTGCAATTTCAATTAAGATATCTTCAAGTTCACTTGTGTTATTTAATATATCATTAAACACTTGATAAGATGTTTTGTCTTTTGGAACATCTGTAGAGTTTGTTTTGATAAAAGCGTGTAAATGGCTTGGGTCATTCCATAAATCTAGTAGTCGGTCTAGTTCATGATTTTCCTCACCATTATATTGAAAGGCATATAGTTTTCCATTGGCAAATATATCAATTATTTTCATTTAATCAACCTATAGGTTTATTTTTTAACTTTTAGTAAACAATAATATATATTGCAATTATAATCAAATGGTTTCAATTCTACTAAATTGTTTTTTCAATAATTGATATTTGTATAATCAATATTTAATTCCTCTTCATCCCTAACTAATACCTAAAACACTACGAGTTCATTCGTGAATTGATCAATAAATTCAATGGTGATGTGTACCAAAAGACACTTTTTGATGGGTATTAGGAAACAATGCCTTATAAAGTTAGACTTTTGTTCTAATTCTAGAGATGAAAAAAAAATCGGCTTAGAAAGTTCTAAACCGATTGTTATATGTGTTAACTATTTTTTTTTAAATAGGAAGTGATTTTAATTCACTAAGAGTTTTCTTTGCTAGTTCTATTTTATCAGTAAATAGTTCTTTACCTTTAAGAGAAGCAGCAACAGTAGCAATCTTTTCTTTTGTCTTAGCAGACATAGAAATAACCTTAGAAGCTTTTAAAGTTGTTTTTGTAGTTTCCATAATTGTCTGTGTATTAGTATTTAATTAAATAACAAGTACTTAATGTTTTGCAAAGTTATATTATTTTTTCTTATAAACCAAAATATCATCGTATTCGTGTTTTGGTATGTATTGTACAAACGTATTTGCTTTACTTTTATTACGTCCAAAGAAGATATAATCTACACTTAATTCTTCAAAGTTTTTATCCACATAATATCTATATGTTTTAATTCGTCTTTGATAGTTTTTACAATGTTTTACACATTTCTTTTTGCAAGTAGGTAAACAATCATTTATAAACTCATCGTGACTATCACTACCACTTACAATAATTACAGCATCTTCATTTATAGCAAAAAACATAGGTACTGTACTTAATACTGTATTGAATACTATGTATATATCTCCATTATTACTATTTACATCATCAACTATTGTGCCTAATGCTTCATCATAATCGCCAAAGCCTAAATTATATACTGTTCTTCCTCCCATATTTGCTACAGGTGTATATTCAATTGCTTTGATTATTGTTTTTTCTCCTACACTTTCAAATAAGTATTGGGTTTTTATTTCTTCAGCAGTTTGCTCGGTGTTGTATATTGGTAAGTTGTTCAATGCGTGTACTTTTAAATTCTTAGTTTGTAAACCTAATTAATTTTCTTAATAAAAAAAAGTATTCTCATTCAGGTCGTAATTTAAAATGAAAAAAAAACAATTAATCTTCCCAATCAAAGTATTCGTAATCAATTTCTAATTTTAAACAAATTTTATCACTGTAAACTACACCTACATTTCCATTTGGAAGTTTAGCTTTAACTAATTTACCAAAATTTACAGCGCCTTTATTTGTATAATCTTTAGTTTCATTTATCCAATTTGTCCAGTTAATTTCCATTTTACCATTATTAACTTCAAATAAAACTCTTTTGTGAAACATTTCTATTTCTTCAATCATACCGCTATCAAAATCTCTTTCAATATGATGATTATGATAAATTAATTTAATTGAGGATTGATTATCCTTTAGATTAATTAATTCAAAAAATTTTGTAAGTGTTTCTTCTCTTCTAAATTCGCCTTGTATTGCACCCAAAATGCTAAAAATGTCAAAATTGTTGCAGGTATGGCAATAATTGGATTTAACAATCCTCCAACTGTATCTCCGACTATACCGTAATTTGGAGTTTCACCTCCTTCAAATATAAATGGAAGCATTAAAATTCCAAAACCTAAAACAGCTATAATTATAAAATAAGCACTTAATTTACTGCTGTATTTTAAAAGAATATTTTCTTTTTCTTCGTTGATATTCATACTACCCAATCATTTCATTAACAATCTTCCCAATGTAACTATTTTTATCCTCTTGCTGAAAAACTACATTGTTTCTATGAAATTCCTCAATTGATTTATCTTCTTTCCAAGGTAATTCCCAGAAGCTTGTATTTGAAACTATAAATGAGTTTAATACAATATTGTCTTTATTTACTTGAGGCTGTATTTTCTCCTTGATTAATTTATGGAATTGAATTTTTGGATCTGATAATCCTTTTGAATTTCTTATTCCTTTTGGGTCAATAAACGTAATGTATTGTTTATCATCTTTTAATATCCACAAGATAAAATCAGGATAGAAGTTATTAGCATCTACAAAAAAGCCAATTCCTTTTTTACTTTGATTTCTCAATAGAAATACTTTTTTATCTCCGTAGAATTTGGTGTTTGCTTTATAATGTAAAATCAAATCATCCATAAATTCTTTTTCTGAACCATCTAATGGGATAGGAGAGACTTGCATAGAGTCTTTATATGCTTGTCTATCTAAATATAATAATGGTTTATATAAATGTTTTGCATTATCAAAAGCATGAAAATTAGTACCCAATTGTTTGTGGTCTTTGAGAGTATTAGTTTTCACTTCTTCAATCAATTGGTTTATTCTTTCTTCAATTGTGTGTAATTGTCCTTCTACATTGAATTTAACTTCATACTCGTAAATAAAATTATCATCATTTGCATTTAGTATTCTAGTTTCAATATGTTCTGAATTGAATTTGTTTTTATGATAATTATAGTATTTCTCCGTGTATTTTTTAAGTAATGAAATCACCAAGTTCTCCCAAGTGGCTACTTGCGAAAAACTATTCATTTCTAATTCTTGATTTGGAATAAAAAGAGTGTACCAAGATTTTGAATGAATAATGTTCTTTAATTCCTCTAAAGTAATGGAAAGATTGTTCCAGTTTTTATCAAACTTGTATTTCTCCATTTCGATAAAAACATTCTTCCAATTGACAAATGCTAAATTGAATTCAGTTAAATAGCCATTGTTTTTTGCTACAACAACAGAAGTGTTTTGATTGCCTAATACTTGAATTTTTGGATACCAATCCAATTCTACTTTGTTATGACCAAAAAGATTATTGTCTAATTTTAATTCTACATTTACTTTTTTCTTAAAATCTTCTTTTTCTTTTACTTGAACAATTTTTAAATTATTTTCTAACAAGTCAGATTTGATAATTGTTGGAATTTTAATCGTATGCCATTTTGAATCGTTTGCTGGCAAACCTTCTTGCTCTAAGAACTCTTTGAATTTCTCCATATAATCTGCCTTTACACCAAATATGTTTAGCGTTTCCAATGGAGCAAGATATTTTCTCAACTCTTTCAAATTTGTTGGCTTTTGATATTCATCTAAACCATTACTGCGTTTCAAACTGAAATTATATCCTTTTAAACGCACACCACGACCAAATAATTGAATAATTTGTGATCCTTCACTTTTACCAATATTCATTAATCCCATCGAGCTTACACGCCAACTGGACCAACCTTCAGTAAACTTCTTAGAACCAATTAAGAGATTAATTTTAGAATCTTTTTCGTTGATGTTTTTGAATAAAGAAGTTGAAAAATCTTTGTCAGTTCCCAATACTTTATTATCCATTGCCAAACTATGAAGTTTTGCTTCATCACCTACATTGACTACGCCAAAATAATCTGCTTCTCCAATACGCAAACCTAATTCTCCATTAGCACCTTTTAGATTGTCTAAATACAAGTTGGCTCCAATAACCTCTGAGTTGAAAACTCTTTTGATAATGTCTAAATAGATTTCCTCAGCTGAAAGATTTAATTCTACTAAGTAAGAAAATGAATTGTAGAAAATAGAGTTTCCTTTTTCATCAATTAAACCGGCATTATCATTTAAAACCTCGTCAATATCTCTTGTAGCTATGTCGGTTTCTCTAATAAACTTAGTTAAGAAATAGATAATTTCCAATACATCAGAAGTATCTACACCATTTTCTTTCCTTACTGCATTTACTTTTCCACCTACAAAAATCCATAATGGTTTTTCGAGTAGAAATGTTTGAGCTAATTTTTCTTTGTTTTGAAAAAGGACTGTTTGTTGATAAAATGATAATAGGTTTGCAGTTAAGTATTTTCTAACAAAGGATGCATTACTATCATCATTTAGATTCAAAATTTTATAATCTTTACCATAGCCATCATTATAAAAATATTTGTATGAATAGTCGAAAATGATGGATTTGATGTATTCTTGTTCTAATTTTTTTTTGGTTTTACCTGATGCCGCGTTAATAGCTTGACCAAATGTTGCGGAATATTCAAATGCAAAACCTGTTTCACTTAATTTATCACGCCAAACTTTCCATTTCTCACCACCGGTTCCTCTGTGTCCTTCGTCAATTAAAACTAAATTGCTTGTTTCAAAACTATCTACTGCAACCGTTTTTTCTCCGTTATCATCGGATAGTTTTGTGATTTCAATAATCTCTACTAAATCACCTGAAAACAAGCTTCCGCTTGATTTTGAAAATATCTCAGCATTAATGTTGGACAATTCAAATTCATCCAAATGTTGGTTGGATAAACCTTCGTTAGGTGTGATTAATAATACCTTATTGTTATTGGTATAATGATACTTTTTAGCATAATGCAAATACTGTTTGATGTTGATGTGCATCAATAAGGTTTTACCAGAACCTGTTGCATTCCAGAACGCAATTTTGTTTAAGTCTTTATCCGTAAAAGGTTCAACTACAATTTTAGTTGGGTTTAATATTTTGGAATCAGTATCTAATAAATCATTAAACTTTTCGACAAATTGATTTAGTTCTCCCAGTAACTTGGTTCGGTTACTGAAGTATTTATCCATATAGATTTCTACGAAAAGCAAGGATAGATACTGGAAATATTTCCATTTAACTATTTCGGTTCGGTCTTGTGAAATTTCATGTGTGAAGCGAACGATATTTTCATCATACTCTTGTAGCATTTCTTTAGTTAGTTTTTCACTATCAAAAAGCCTGTTGATTAAACTATTTAAATATTTGGTATTTCCTTCTTCGTTGTAGCCTTCCAAGTGTGAGCTTTTTAGGTCTTGAGCCAATGCCTCAAAGCCCAATACATTGAATTGAGAAAGTAAGTATTTGTTTAATACTAATTTATTATGAAACGTAGCCATTAGATATCTTTTACATCAAACATTTTATTGAAAAACTCTTCTTCAATTAAGCGTACTTTCCAGCTCTCTTCTTCTTTTTTGAAGTTGGCTAGATTATTGTCGCCATTTATATAAATAGTATCGAATTCGCCATCGAAGACTTTTATATCTAGTTTTTCAACAAAACGGTTTAAATCTTCATTATTGGTTTTTTCGAGATTACGCCAAATGACCAATATTTTATCACTTTTTAGGTTTTCTCCTGTTACCAATTTAAATTCTTTGATGCGCTCAACTTTTTGCACTTTTAAACCAATTAAATAATTAAAGGTTTCAACCAAATCAACTGTTGTAGGTACTAACTCATTATTTTCTGTAACATTGAGTTTATAATTAAACGGATTTTTAAACGCATTAAGATTAAACAAATGGTCTTGACTTTCAACATCAAGCATGTATTGTAACAAGTATTCTTCTTTTACTTTATCGTTTAATGCCAAAGCACCTTGCTGGATATTGGTTTGTTGCAAGGTCAAATTATTCAAAGCATCTTCATAACTTTCTAAAACTATATACTTAAACATTTGGCTGATACCCTTTTTATCTTGAGGTTTACCATTTTTCCAATTATCACTATATATTACTTTTTGAATTCTTGGTTTGGTTACCGTATTGAAATAAGTTCCCATTTCTACCAAAATGTATTTTCTGTTGCCTTCGTCTTCACGATTTAATTTAATTGTTGCATGTCCAGTTGTACCTGAACCTGCAAAATAATCGAGTACATATTTTTGCGAAAGTTTGTTGCCCATAACTTTTAAACATTCTTCAACTGCAAAGATTGATTTTGGATAAGAAAATTTTGGATCCTCAAATAATTCCTTTAAAACTTTAGTTCCGTGTTCTGTTGCTGAAAATTTTGCATCAGTCCACAAGGTGAGAGGTGTTGTTCCTTCTAAATTTGGTCTATATTTATAATACACTTGTGGTGTACCTTTTTTAGGAATTCTCGCTAAAAACTGAGAGTAGTCTTTCTTTAGGCTATCAATACTCCAACGCCAGTTTTTTTCACGACCTAAGTCATTTTTAGGAAAAATTACTACTTCATCCAAATTATGCTCTTCGAGTATTTTCCATTCCCTATCATTTTCAAACCATTCCAGTTCTGGTACTCTTATGGTTCCTAAATTGATATTTGCATATATAGGATAATATTGTCTTTGTCCATCCTCTCGATCTGAATTCGAACCTTCTCTTCTTAAATTTCTATATTCAAATATTCCATCTTTATCCTCTTCTTTAAATCTACTCAATTGCTTTTCAGTTCTAGCAATTTTATAAATAGTTGATTTATCTGATTTCACATAAAAAATTGCATATTCATGACTTAAAGCAAACCCTTTTTCAGTAGGCCTTCCAGATGGATTTATTTGAATTGGTACTACTCCTGCAAAATTGTCTTTACCAAATTCTGATTCAAGTAACATATGTAACTCTTTTACTTCAACATCATCAATCGTAGTACATTGAATGCCTTCGGTATTTAGAAATTGCTTACTAAGTTTAATTCTATTTTGCATTAATGATAGCCAAGAGGAATGTTTGTAGTTATTTTTATAAGCAATTTCAGATGCACTTGTGTTATATGGTGGGTCAATATAGATACTGTCAATTTTTTTTGAATACTTCTCTTGTAAAAAATGAAGAGCCTGAAAATTTTCAGAATTAATCAATAACCCATTAGTTTGCTCATCCAAATCTCCGATCTCTGCCAATATTCTATCTTTGAAATCTTCGGCAAAAAACTTAGTATCTAATACTAAAAATTGTTCGTTCTCTAAATCTTTAATTGTTTTAATGGTAACATTAAACAGCGATTTCCATTCGTCTAGTTGTGCTTTGTTTTCAAGAATTTCAAAATAATAATCGGTTGGTATTCGGTCTAACGTAATGCAATAGTTAGCAGCAATTACAAACTTTTTCTTCAACCATAATTTCTTTTGGAAATTTTCTAATTGTTCCAAAAATAAAATGATTTTGTTGGCTACTTGCTTGAGTGCTTTTATTTTTGAGATTTGGCTGTTAAAGGCAATTTCGTTTTCGGTATTTATATCGTCAATATATAAGACTTCGTTTTTGATATAAAAGTCCAGTTCACGGCGCAGGAAACCACCTAAATCTTTGTGAATGAAATAATCGAATGTATGGCGTGCTACAAAACTGTTTAAATGTTTATCCAATAAAGTACGTTGTTTGTTGCTTTCAGTAGGAGATAATGAAAAAACATCTGCAAAATCAACTGGTACTTTTGCTTTTATGGCTTCAATTGCTTTTTGAGTTAAATCTTTTTGTTGAACTGTTTTTTTGTGTGGTTCGTAAGTAAAATTTATTAATAAAGTTTTTCCATCTACTTCAACAGGCAATTCTTCAAAAATAGCAAAACGACGTTCTTGGTCGTTTTGGGTTTTATTGTTGTTTTGTTCGGTACTAGCTTCTTTTAGTTGAAACTTAACCAATTTATCACCACTTAATTTAAAAGCATAGTTTTTTAAATATTCCGAAGTTTTAATATAGTATTGGTCGTGGTTCGCCCAATGTAGTTTTACTTCTTCACCTTCATAAGGAATGGCATACACATCTTTTTTATAACGACGTAGCGAAATGAAATCACCTCCTTCATAATAACGCTTAAAGAAATTAGCTAAATGCGAAAACACTTCTTGTTCAAGTGTTTCTATTGATGCCGAAGCCGCAATTTTATCTTTAAGTTCTTTTACTTTTGTAGAAGTTTCGTAATCTACACCAGCATCTTTCAGAACCAATATAGTTTTATCTAGTTCTTCTTTTAGTCCTTTAGCATCACCGGTAAGGTTTTTTTCAAGAAGTTCTTTAACTTGTTTTGGTAATGAATTTTGTAAAAAGTCATTAATGGCATCTCGCTTTTGATTCATGATGCGGTAAATACCAAAATCAAGGTCGGCTTGGTCTAGTTGGAATACTTCTGTTAGAACGTTTTGGAGTTTTTTGTAATTAGGCATGATTTATTTAGGTGTATAGCTATTTATAAGTTTGTTAAAAAATCCCATTCTGCAATCCATGTAGATTTGTCAACTAGTTTGATGATTTCAATAAAATCAGAGTCTATAGAAAAATTGATTCCATATTGGTCAATAGTCTGTTTTATTACAAATTCGGTGTCATGTTTGTCCATAAGTTTATAAAACTCACCTTTGTCTAAAACAGTATTAAAATAAGTTGGAATATAATTTACAAAAGTATGAGTGTCTAGGTTTATTATATTTTGTTGGAAAATTATATTTGCCTTATCTGCTTTACTATTTTTATATCTGAAGAAAGCGTTTTTGTGGTATTCTTGATTGAATTTAGCCTCAAGAGCAGGTTTGTAATTGGTATAGTGATTAGTCAAATCGATTAAGATTGTAGATTCTAAAATAACATTACCAGTTGCGTTTTCTATTAGTTTTGATAATAGTTTTGATGTTTTTTCTAAATCAGTTAATAAGGTTGATTCAAAAGTATAGGAGTTAGCACAATAGGTATCTATCCCCAATTTTTCTTTAAATTTTGATGCAAATAGATTTTTGTGCTCGTCGGAAAGTTCATCTTTATCAAAAACTAGAACGGCTTTGTCCCAAAGGGAAACACCATTTTTTATATTGCTAAAAACAGATTTATAAGAAAGAATGTTTTCGAAAATTTCACTTATGCCACCCAAAACCCAAAACATGTATTTTTTTCGGTTATTAAGTTGATGGTTCAATAAGATTCTAAATACTTTAGCATCATCTTCACCTTCAACAAAAACCAATCTATCTGATTCAAGAGCATTAATAAAGTCTAAACCTGTGGTATTACCAATAGAGCGGATTACAGGTGTTAAACTACTTGGCATAATTCCTTTAAAATGCAAGCCTAAATGACCGGGATCAATATCAAAATGAATACTTTTAATATCTCCAGAACTCTTACCTTCTAAATGAAAAACTTGATTAGGAGCGGCACTTCTAATTAATGATTCGTTGTGAGTTGTAATAAATGTTTGAAGACCTTTTCTATATTTGTTAAATACATCAAGTAATCTTTTTTGAATATCTCTGTGTATATGACTATCAGGTTCGTCTAATAAAACAATATTCAAATCTTTTTTGTCGACATTAGCCAAGTGAATATTTAATAAAATACCAATAATCTGTAAAGTTCCACTACCTAAAAGCGACAAGTCTTTATAAACATCTTTTGCTCCAACTCTAAAACAAATAATTGCTTTAGCATCTTTTTGTATGTTAGTGTCAATTCTAAAATCAATTTTTTTATCAGAATTATATAAAACATAGTTTAAATCGCTCTGAAAAGAGGCATTTAAAGCACTATCAAGACCACCAATTATTCTGTATAATCTATTACGTAAAACGGTATCAGATTTTCTGATTAGAAGCTGTTCTTTTATTATAGGGTCTGTAACAAAATCTTCATCTAAATTAATTTGTGCAACAGGTGTACTATAAATTAATGAAATTGGTTCAGGCAAGAATGCAAAATAGTCATTTAGTTTTTGATGATTATATCCAGAATACCCATTAAGTTCTATTACATAGTTGTTGCCAGAACTAGAAATTTTAAATGGAATACACAACTCATCACCATCTTCATCTACAAATGTAACTGATAATAATATTTTGTTTTTTTTATTTCTGTCGTGAAAAATATCATCAAAATTAGGGCTTCTTACACTGTTAATTTCGTTAAAAGGAAAATATTTATTGTATGAAGGACCTAAAACATAATCACCTCTTTTATATCCTTTTTCGCCTCTTTTCGCCTCAGTAACTAATTTAGAAAAACACTCTTGCCATAAAGAGAGTGCTTCCAATACAGTTGTCTTTCCTGAGTTGTTTACTCCAGTTAGTATGTTTAAGTCTTCGTTAAAATGTATAGTCACATTTTTTAACGACTTAAAATTTTCTATTTTAAATTTATTTATATACATAATACAAATTTATATTATTTCCCATTCAATGGTGAATATTTCTGTTTCGGTTGTTGTTCTTTCTAATTTTCTCTCGGCATCCTCAATCATTTCGTCTCTTTCTGCTAAGATGTTATCTTCGATGTCGAAAATTTCTCTGCGCAACTTAGATTTTTTACGGTCTAATACTCTGATTTTCTTTTGTATTTCAAGCAAGTCATCTGCATTAATATTATATGCTCTGGTTTCTCGTTGTAAATCTTTGATTTTCTTTTTAACTTCTCGAAGTTCTAATTCGCTACTTTCAATTTTGTCATTAGCCCATTTTTCAAACTTTTGAATTTCGAGTTGTAGTAACTTGGTATCGGTATGTTTGACAAAATCTAAATGTTTTTTCTTTTGTTCTTGATATACTTTGTCAACTTTATTACTATTGAAGTTATGCAAGTCATCTTCTGTACTACCATTCAAAGTCAATAAAAATTGGCATAATTCATCTTTAAGTATTTCTCCGGTTTCAGTTGCACCAGCAAAAATAATCAAATCATTTTCTTCTACATTAGAATCGAGATTTAGATTTGCAACTTTCAAGAAACCTTTCTTTGCTTTTAAATTTTCTAATTCTTGATATTTCATTCCACAAGAAGAATATTCAAAATTCAACTTCACAAAAGGGGTTTCCAATGTTTTTGATTTTTCAATAATGTCTTGTGCTAATAAATCACTTAAACGATAATGCCTTGCGTCTTCTCTCTTTTTATCTAAAGTGTACACACCCGTTTTTATTTGTTTAACAGGACTTGTATTTAGTAAGAAGGATAATGTTTTGTCATCAAAATTAGCATTACCTTGTAAAATAAACTTTGTGATTTTCCATAACCATTGTTCATATTTTGAAATGTATTTCTGGGTATTTTCTAATGATGTTTTTAATTTGTTTACTACTTGAGCATCAAAGTTCTCAAATAATTTAGTTTGCGTAGATTTTAAATTGTTATTGATTTGTTCTTCTAAATCAGATTGTAAAGCATCAAAAGATTTTTTAATTTCTTCTTTAGTACGACACTTTTTATAAATCTCGATTAATCTTTTCTCAAAATCAACACCATTACCAATAGAACCTAATACTTCATCAGAAGATCCAAAAACTCCATTAAATAAATTGAACTTTTCTTCTAATAATTGAAAAACTCGTTGGTCGGTTTCATTTTGTGTATTTAAAAAGTTTATAACTACAACATCATGTTCTTGACCATATCGATGACAACGACCAATTCGTTGCTCAATTCGTTGTGGATTCCAAGGTAAATCATAGTTTACCACCATTGAGCAGAATTGCAAGTTTATCCCTTCAGCCGCAGCCTCAGTTGCAATCATTAATTGACAATCATCTGATTTGAATTCATCAACAATAGCATTTCTAATGTCAACTTCTTTAGAACCTGAAATTTTATCAATATTCTTTTTATCAGCTACCCATTTTTTATAAACTTCGCTTGATTTTTCGTCGTTGTTTGAACCATTAAACAAAACTATTTTATCTTTAAAATGTGTTTTTTGAAGAATATCATTCAAATAACGTTGTGTTCTAGTGGACTCCGTAAATATTATTGCTTTTTGTGAAGCACCTAATTCTTTTAGTTTTTCAAAACCTTTATCCAAAGAAAGTATTAGTTTTTCACCTTTAGCATTATGTTCAATGGAATTTGCCAATAAAAGATATTTTTCTAAATCTTGGATTTCTTTTCTAATATTTTCAATATCCTCTTTGGCTAAAGTGTCATCATCAATTGAATTATCGTCATCTTCTTCCCATTCATCAACTGATTCATCATACAATTCATAATTATCATCAATTTCTTCTTCCCAATCATCAAGAGAAGTTTCTCTACCTTCTATAACTTTATTTAAACGCTTAATTAAACTCTCTAATGTACCAGCAATAGCATAAGAAGAAGAAGCTAAAAGTTTCCTAAGAACAGATGTCATTAAATGTCTTTGTGCTTTTGGTAATCCATAAATTTCTTCACGTTGAAGATATTCTGTTACATTGTCATAAAGTTCTTGTTCCTGTTTTGTTGGTTCAAAAGTTTCGGTTACAGGAATACGATTTTTATAATTTATATATTCTGTTACTTGACTTCTCAATGTTCTATGACAAATAGAAGAAATACGAGTTTTTAAATCCTCAAAATCAATACCGCCTTCTTTACGAGTGAAATTTTTTCTAAAACTTTTAATATCTCCAAATACATTTTCATCAATAAAACTTACTAAACCATATAGTTCTTCTAGTTTGTTTTGAAGTGGTGTAGCCGTTAATAATACTTTCTTGAATGGATGAATAGCATTTTGAATTTCTTTAGCAATTTTATTCCCTGAACGATAAACGTTTCTGATATAATGTGCTTCATCTAAAACAACTAAATCCCATGAATTTAATTGTATGAATTCAGCTTTGTTTCTTGCAAAATGATATGAGCAAATTTGAATTTTAGTCTTGTTATCGAAAGGATTTTTATTACCAGCTTTATACTTTTTATTGAATGACTTTGTTTCAATAACTTCTGAAGGTAAATAAAATTTATCCTCTAATTCGTTCATCCATTGTTTCCTTAAACTAGATGGACAAATGATTAATACTCTTTTTGAACCTTCTGCCCATTTCTGTGAAAGTAAAATTCCAGCTTCAATTGTTTTACCTAAACCAACTTCATCAGCTAATATAGCACCTTTTGACAATGGAGATTTAAAGGCAAATAAAGCAGCTTCTATTTGATGCGGATTTAAATCAACTTTAGCGTCAAGCAGTGTTGCTCCAAATTTTTCAGCACTATCAGATTTGCATTTTTTGCTTAGTTCGTAAGCGTAATATTTTGCTTGATGAGGAGATAGGTTCATATATGTCAAAATTCTATATCATCCAAAAATAAACTAATCCTTCAATCTAACACTAAGTAGTATAGCGTAATTTTCCCAAACCTAAAAAAAACTTTTCATTCCATTTTAAGGGTTTCCGCATTTACTAAAAAAAAATTAAGCACTGAGTACACCAGCTTTAATTTTCAAGCCTTGGAGATAAGTATCAATATTACGAATATCCCAATACTCAAATTTTAATTTAGGAGCTACACCAATACCTTTTTCCAATTCCTCAGTTATAATTTGGCTAACGAGTGCTTCATTTCCAACAGTAGTAACAATACTATCGTGTATAGTAAAAATAGGCAAATCAGGATATTCGCTACTAATCCTTTTAGAAATCACATCTACTATAAAATAACTTTCAATATTTTGTAGCAACAAAGCTAAAGTTCGCTTGTCCTTTCTCTTTATAATTGAAAATACTTTATAAACGGTAGCAAATAATTGACTAAAGCACCTTTTAGGTGCAGCTTCTTCAGTGCCAATAAATCTATTATCAGAGAAAAAAGCTTGCAATAAAGCTACTTTGGCAGTAGTTCTATCAATAGTGGGTAAATCAAGTTCGCGTTTAAACTGTTCTTCTAAATATTCATACAGTTGACCAGTAACAACTAAATCCTTATAGCGTTTTACATCCTCTTTCAACCCTTTATCCATAAGTGATAACATCATTTCTCCTAACATAATGATAGCAGAAATAGTAATTCTATCATTACTTTTATTTAATTTTATTCTATTAAAGAAGGTCGAAATCAAATTCGGCTCGTATTTTGATAATTTTTTGTGATGATTTTTAAAAAAAGCCAACAATTGAGACCAAAATTTTTTTTCGAGCAGCAACAAACTAAAATAAGGCTGACTATTGCAAATATCAACCGCTACTAGTGGTTGACCGTCATAAGTAACAGCATTTCTAATCAAACCACGCATATTGGTAAAATTGCTATGATAACGATAAACGTTATCATCAATTTTTAAGTTGTATGCTCCACGAGCCAGTTGCTCAGCAGAAATTTTTGAAAATACCAATTGTTGATAAGGACTTTTAAAAACTTTTTTTGCGCTATCAAAATCCCACAATGCCTCGTTACCGTTTTTAAGTAACCATTCTTCCTCCAAAAAAGTAGTAACTAACTCAATATCTATAGCTAGTTTTGAATTAAACCATTGATTTAAATGCTTATGGTGTACAACTGTCTTCTCTTTTTTATTACGATAGTTTCTCAACGCAGCAAGCAGCGTGAAATCGGTAGGAATATAATTGAATACCTCAATAGTATTGTCAACAGTCAATCGATAAGATTTCGAAAACTTCCCAACCAAATAACTATTATTCTTTTCAATCAAACCAGCATTAGCGGCATAATCCAAATAGTGAAGATAATTAGAAACAATATTTTGTAGGGCAGGAGAGTACAAGCAAACAAAACCATCACTACTAAAACTATTCTTATTCGAGCTACCAATCGAAACGATTTTATGGATCAAATAAGCTAATTTATCCCTTTTATAAGGTCTAAACGTTGGAGGATATTGACTTTCTAGCAAATCAAAATCAATACAAGACGGAATATAAAAAGTCACAGGCATATAGTTAAGTAAACAACTAATTTTCAGTCACTAAATTAAAACATATATACCTGTCAGAAAAATCAATTTATCAACAATAATAGTTGATATCTCCTCATTCATAAATTCTAAAAAGTAATCTTAGCACCTTTACGACTTTGCCAATAAAAATCTACATACAATCTAACTTAAATACCCTTCAATTCCTTACATGGATAAAAATTATCATGAAGCTGCATCAACAAAAAGTAATCATAATTAATGCAACTTGCGGCATATAAAAGCTACATCTTTAACTTTTCAAGTCTGTTAACCCCTTTAATCTATGGCAAAAAATAAAAGTAATAAGCAATAAACAACACCACAAATCCTTCAATATCTGATTCCTAAAAAAAAACGCCCTACCAAATGGTAGAGCGTTTATAAAAGCTTTTTTGAACACTAAAAAACTTTTTGTGTGGCAACTTTCGTTAACTCACTTTCAGCAAATGCAACACGTTATAAGCACCATTATTCAGCATATACTGCACCCCGTTAATCTCTTGAAAAAATTCAATCAAAATTACGTGCATACCAGTACCTGCCAAAGTGGGAGCACTAGAAGGCGTCAAACTAGTAGAGACAACATCGTTACTAATAGGAAAAACTTGCTCAGGACTTTGCATAAGTTCAAATGAACCAGTAGCAAAATCAATACGCAAAAATCCCGCCTGTAAACTAAAATGCGTCGCACCATCAGCACCACGAAGTTGCCTTGTAGGATTAAAATCCCCAATGCTAATCTTTCCCGTAACCTCATCTACAGTGGCACTAGCATTCAAAATACTACTGTAAGTGGCACGAGCATTAAAATCAAAACCTTCAAGAACTGAGGCCGCCAACGGATTATTTAATCCCTCTGCTACATTTCTCAATCCACGAGCACTAACAGTGTCCATGTTTTTCAATTGACCCATTACACCAACAAGGCGACTAGTCATCTTGCTGTCTTTGGCTTTAAACAACATCGGTCCCAAGGCAGACCGTAACAATTTTCCAGAACCTGCAATACTACTGAATTCCGTCCCGTTCTCTCGTGTTCTAGCGAACGCAGGATCATTCATAATGCGATTCTTGCTAACACCACCCTTGGTGCGCACCAAGTACCCATCGGTACCTCTGTAAAAGGTCAAGTCGTCTAACGTACCTTCTACTTTAATCAGGCTTCTTACTTTTGCCATAACTAAAAAATTAAATGTTAATAATGACACAAAGATATCGGGCCAATTTCCGCGCTCTTGTCAATCTTGCCGAATACCAACACTATTCGCTAAAATTGATAAAATAGATTGAAAAGTAACAAATCAACCCAATTTACCACTTCTTGCCGATTTTGCCGAATTAAGACCTTAATGTCCTGTAAAACAAAT
The DNA here is from genome assembly GCF_038739835.1 of Flavobacterium aureirubrum. Lineage (NCBI taxonomy): Bacteria > Pseudomonadati > Bacteroidota > Flavobacteriia > Flavobacteriales > Flavobacteriaceae > Flavobacterium > Flavobacterium aureirubrum. The sequence continues at coordinate 74,245 of NZ_JBCGDO010000016.1, read as the reverse complement.
AGTTGAATTTTAATAACATAGCAATCAAAAAGTTCAAAAAATGAGTGCTAGTGTATGAGGAGTGTATGAGGAGTATATGAATAGTGTATGACGAGTATATGCCAGAAGTATGTAATAGGTATAGCAGAGGTAGTACAGAGGTAACTATGGTACATGATCTAATCTGATGACAACAATAACTTAACCAAGAACATGATTAACAGCATTTTAAAATGAATTTGAAATATGTTATTTTACTTATTAACACATTTTTATTTTTTTACGCTTTCCAAGTTTTCATAATTGCCACTAAATTTTTTATTTTTTAGGTTATAACTAATTGTAAATAAAGAATATAACTATTTTTATTATTAAAAATAACTAGCTTTTATTGTTAACAATTCGTTGTTTTTCTTTCATAAGTTATCTAAAATTGTTAATAAGAAACTTTTTGAACTAAAGTTACATGTATTAAATTTGCTTTGATGTTCACAATATCAGCAATTTAAATTAAAATTTATTTTATGAAGTCGAATAGTAGTAACCATCGCATTCGTTTTAAGTTTATAAGCCATGTACGAGAAAAAATTAAGAATTTGCATAACAACTAGTGATATTGCACAGATTGAGGGTTGTTCCATGCGAACAGCTTCCCAAAAAATGAATGACATGAGAGTTTTCTTCAAAAAAGAGGAAAAACGCTTTAAAATCACTTTCGATAATTACGCCGAATACACGGGCATCCCCATCGCTGATTTAGAATCCTATCGTTCAGCAAGTCCCTTTCATCACGTTGCTTAAAAAGGTGTAATACAATACAATTCCAAATCTAAAAATCCGACAATTAAACCTGCGATACATTTAGATAAATTACTACTCCTTCGCAGAAAGCTTTCCCACTAAAATTCAAATAGCTGTTTATTTCCGTAAACCGTCACTTTAAATCACCGCTCTTTATTTTTACCATGGCTCACAATTATTTTTAAAAGCAAAACGCCTGTTTTATTTTTAATAATTAACCCTATCATAGCAGCCAATCAAGACATCTTGCAAAGCAAATCAAAAAGCTATAAGTAACAAATACAAACATCCATAAACCAGCACACCAAACCTATGCTTTACTTTAAATAAGTGCAACGCCTTCTTAAAACCCACAAACCCTATGTCCCTATGTGTTTAAAAACCTTCCCAGCACTCAATTCACCAATCTAAAACACCCTCCAACAAAAACTAGCAGCAACACCCCGCGCACAACACCTATGTCCATCTAAAACAAAGTGCAACGCCTCCTAAAACCCAAAAAAAACCTATGTCCCTATGTGTTTAAAAACCTTCCATGCACCACTGCAACCCATCCACACCTTTAACTAAAAATTAATACTCGTTCTATCCCCAGTATAAATAGAAAACAGTAGTTTTATACCTTATGGAAAAAAAGCTAAGAAAAGGATTTAAGTTCAAACAATACGAAGCGCCGTTCCAAGCACCGTTTGACAAACTCTTCGAAATATTCAAAGAGCTAATCACCCACACCTCGGGCGATTTTGACGAAGCCATTGACTGGTTGCGCCAACTAGATGTAGAATACAAACTCACCGATGACAGCTACACCATCGACGATTTTATCGAAGATTTAAAGAAGAAAGGCTACATCCGCGAAGAGCTCAAAGACGATGGCACGCAAGGCACAGGCATCACCGCCAAAACAGAACGCGCCATCCGCCAGCAGGCTTTGGACCAAATATTCGGCAACCTGAAACGCTCAGGAAATGGCAACCACAAAACCAAATATAGCGGCAGCGGCGACGAACAAACAGGCGAGTTTAGAGAATACCACTTTGGCGACACACTCGAAAGTATTTCGCTGACCGAGAGTTTAAAAAACGCCCAAATTAATAACGGTGCTGAAGAATTTCGCTTAACAGAAAACGATTTGGTGGTAGAAGAAGCCCGGTTCAAAGCCCAAATGAGCACCGTATTGATGATAGACATCAGTCACAGCATGATACTCTATGGCGAAGACCGAATTACACCCGCCAAAAAAGTAGCCATGGCATTAGCGGAACTCATCACAACACGCTATCCCAAGGACACCATTGACATCCTAGTTTTTGGGAACGATGCGTGGCCCATTGCCATCAAGGATTTGCCCTATTTAAAAGTAGGTCCCTATCATACTAATACCGTGGCAGGGTTACAACTCGCCATGGACATATTGAGAAGAAAACGCAACACCAACAAGCAAATCTTTATGATTACCGATGGCAAACCCAGCTGCGTGAGAGAGAAAAATGGCGAATACTACATGAATTCCAACGGTCTAGACGAATACATCGTAGAGCAATGCTACAACCAAGCCGCACAAGCCCGAAAATTACATATCCCGATTACCACTTTCATGATTGCCAATGATCCCTATCTGCAACAATTTGTGAACCGCTTCACCGAAGCCAACCAAGGCAAAGCCTTCTACACAGGATTGAAAGGCCTAGGCGAAATGATATTTGAGGATTATGAAACGAATAGAAAGAAGAAGATTAAGTAGAAGTTAGTTTTCCGTTGTCGGTTTTCGGTTTTCGGTTGCAATTGATTTTTAGTAGATGGAAAAACACTTAATGAAACTTAATTATCTTAATGGTTAAAAAAAACTTTGAGAACTTTGTGCTTAAACTTTATATACATCGTGCTCCAAAAAAAATAGTAATAAATAAACTTAGTGACCTTTGCGTATCCCGAAACTTCGGGATTGCGAACTTTGCGGTTAAACAACTCAACATGAAAATAGAAAATACAACAACTTTCGGCCAATTAAAACAAGCAGGATATCAATCCAAAAGCATCAAAGACGAATTGCGTGATAACCTAAGAGCCAAAATCAAATCAGGGCAACCTACCTTTGAAGGCGTACACGGTTTCGAAAACACCGTTATCCCCGAACTGGAACGGGCTATTCTTTCCCGTCATAACATCAACTTACTCGGTCTTCGCGGTCAAGCCAAAACACGTCTAGCTAGAAAGATGGTGGAATTGTTGGACGAGTACATTCCCGTAGTAGCAGGTTCGGAGATAAACGATGACCCGTTCCAGCCCATTTCTCGCTTTGCAAAAGATGTACTGCAACAGCAGGGCGATGCCACACCAATTACGTGGTTGCACAGAAGCGAACGTTTCTCAGAAAAACTAGCCACACCCGATGTAACCGTAGCCGACTTAATAGGCGATGTAGATCCCATCAAAGCCGCCAACTTAAAGTTGTCCTATGCCGATGATAGAGTAATCCACTTTGGGATGATTCCCAGAGCCAACCGCTGCATTTTTGTAATCAACGAGTTACCCGATTTGCAAGCACGTATCCAAGTGGCATTGTTTAATATTTTGCAAGAAGGCGATGTGCAAATTCGTGGGTTTAAACTGCGTATGCCCTTAGACATGCAATTTATCTTCACCGCCAATCCCGAAGATTACACCAACAGAGGTAGTATCGTAACGCCATTAAAAGACCGAATTGGTTCCCAAATCTTAACGCATTACCCCGAGAATGTGGCCATCGCTAGAACCATTACCCATCAAGAAGCCAAGCTAGATAGCACGCAATTGGAAACGGTTTATGTTCCTTCGTTAGCCAAAGATTTACTAGAGCAAATAGCCTTTGAAGCGCGCGATAGTGAGTATGTAGACCACAAAAGTGGCGTGAGTGCTCGTATGAGTATTACTGCCTATGAAAATTTACTGAGTACGGCAGAGCGACGAGCGTTACTAGCAGGAGAAGAGAAAACCAGCGTGCGCTTGTCTGATTTCATGGGGATTATTCCGGCTATAACAGGTAAAGTAGAACTGGTCTATGAAGGCGAACAAGAAGGCGCAGCAGTGGTGGCGCAACATTTACTAGGCGATGCTATTCACACGTTCTTCCCAGCATATTTCCCAAAAATAGAAAAGCTAGAACGCGATGCCGATGCTAGTCCGTATGCTAAAATCCTAGAGTGGTTCTTCACCGAAACTGGTTTTGAGTTATTAGACGATGCCAAGGAGGAAACCTACAAAAAGCAATTGGATGCCATCAAACCGCTGGAAGATTTAATCCAAAAGTACCAACCCGAAACTCCAGTAGCAGACCGTTATTTCTTAAAAGAGTTTGTCCTTTGGGGATTAGTAGAATACAACAAACTAAGTAAAGATAGGGTAGAAGTAGGGTATCAATTCAAGGATTTGTATAGTAGTTATATTAATAAATTGTAGTTCTTAACCCTCGCAGTCCCGACGCTTCGGGATAAACCCTGCGAGGGTTAAAGAATTAAAAAACCAAAGTTTACAGGTTCAAAACCCTGCGAGGGTTAAAGAATTAAAAAACCAAAGTTCACGGGTTCAAAACCCTGCGAGGGTTAAAAATATAAATAAAAGAAACTCTTTTTATGATAAATTGATATCTTTATTTAATTATCTAAGAGCTATCAGCAGACAAAGACCTATTTAAATTCAATCCCAAAGTAAAATAAATGGAAGTCAGGGTTCCACTTCTTAACGGAAATTATTATCATATCTATAATAGAGGCAACAATGGTATTGATGTATTTTTGGAACCAGAAAATAATTATCATTTCTTGCGACTTTATGCTAAATATATTGAACCGATAGCGGATACTTATGCTTGGTGTTTATTAAAAAACCACTTCCATATTTTAGTTAGGATAAAAGAAATGTCAGAAATTGATGTTAATAAATTATCTTACAACACAACTAAAAAACCTAAAGTTGTTGAACCATCAAGGCAATTTTCCCATTTATTTAATGCTTATACTCAAGCTATCAATAAACGATATAATAGGACAGGTAGTTTGTTTGAAAAGAATTTCGAGCGAAAATTAATTACTAACGAAAGATATTTTCAACAACTTATTTATTACATTCACAATAATCCTGTTCACCACGGTTTTGTCAAGCAAATGAGTTTATATCCATGGTCTTCCTATGAAACCATTGTAACTGATAAACCAACAATGTTAAAAAGAGATGAAGTTGTTACTCTTTTTGGAAATAAAGATAGTTTTATATATTTCCATTCTTGCGAACAGCATACTAATGAGATTTCCAATTTATTAATTGAATATTGACCAACCCTCGCAGGGTTTACCACCCTGCGAGGGTTAAAAAACCCTGCGAGGGTTAAAAAACCCTGCGAGGGTTAAATAAATTATTTTTAACTATCTTAGTTCAAATTTTCACGACTTATTCAAACAACAAACACCATGAAAAAATCCATTCTAATACTACTGTCAATGATCAGTATCAATACAACCCTAATCGCACAAGAAGACAAATTCCAATGGTTGGAAGACGTTGACAGTCAAAAGTCATTGGAGTATGTAGAAGCTCAAAACAAGATGACCTTGGAAAAACTCAGTCAGTATAAAGACTATCAAACCATTTATGAGAAGAGTTTGGCCATATACAATGCTACAGACCGTATTGCCAGTCCGTCTATTCAAGGGAAGTATGTCTACAACTTTTGGAAAGATAAAGAGCATCCGCGTGGCATTTGGCGTCGTTGTTTGCTGGAAGACTATCTCAATAAGACTATAAAGTGGGAAACTTTGCTCGATATTGATGAAATGGCCAAAACTGATGCTATTAAATGGGTATTTAAGGGTGCATCTGGTTTGCATCCCAACTATGATCGGTTTTTAATCAGTCTCTCCAAAGGTGGCGGTGATGCGGTTATTGTGCGTGAATATGATGCCGTGAAAAAGGAATTTATTGCAGATGGATTTACCATGCCCGAGTCGAAAGGTAGTGTGAGTTATGCTGACGAGAATACCGTTATCGTTGCGACCAATTTTGGCGAAAATACCATGACCACTTCGGGCTATCCGCGACAAGTAAAATTATGGAAACGCGAAACAACCATCACGCAGGCACAACTCCTTTTTGAAGGTGAAGTGACTGATGTATCTTCCAGCGGTAATGTCATGCATGATGGTGATACTAAATACATCATGTTACGACGAGGCACCACTTTTTATACTGGGAAAATGTTTGTTTGGCAAGATAATAAAAGTATTCCTTTAGACCTTCCCGATGACGTTGAAGTACAAGCTTTGCTCAACAACCAATTGGTAGTGCAGTTAAAATCAGATTGGATAGTAAATGGCAAGACTTATACTAGCGGAACGCTTTTAAGTTTAACGTTCACTGAACTGTTGAAGGGCAAAAAAGAACTGGCTGTAATTGTAGTGCCTGATGCGCTTTCGAGTATTGACGGTGTCAGTAAAACCAAAACAAAACTACTAGTTAATAAGTTGACCGATGTTACAGGAGCGTTATATAGCTATACTTTTTCGAACGGAAAATGGACAAGTCAAAAGATGGATACCCCTAGTTTAGGCACCATTTCGATAGGTAGTACGGACAGTAATTCCGATCGCTTTTTCTTTTATTATCAAAATTTTATTGTGCCTTCTAAATTATATTTGGCTGATGCGACTAAAAATACTTTTGAAGAGTATCAATCGTTACCTGCCTATTTTGATGCGAGTAAATATGAAGTAAAACAATTCAAAGCCAAATCAAAAGACGGTACGTTGGTTCCCTATTTTGTAGTGCATGCCAAAAACATGAAGTATGATGGGAGCAATCCTACTTTGGTTTATGCTTATGGTGGTTTTGAAATAGCTAGCAATCCTTCTTACAATGCAACCAATGGAGTTTCGTGGTTAGACTATGGCGGCGTATATGTGTTGGCCAATATTCGTGGCGGAGGTGAATATGGACCACAATGGCACCAAGCGGGATTAAAAGAAAAGCGCCAGAATGTGTTTGATGATTTGTATGCTGTTTCCGAAGATTTGATTACTAAGAAAATAACATCGGCAAAACATATGGGTGTTATGGGTGGAAGCAATGGTGGATTGCTTGTAGGTGTAGCCTTTACCCAACGTCCTGATTTGTATAATGCGGTAGTGTGTATGGTTCCTTTACTAGACATGCAACGCTTTAATAAATTATTGGCTGGTGCTAGTTGGATGGGAGAGTATGGCAATCCGGATAAACCAGAGGAATGGGCATTTATTAAAAAGTACTCCCCTTACCACAACTTGAAAAAAGGGACGAATTATCCCGAAGTTTTCTTTTATACTTCAACACGTGATGATAGAGTTCACCCAGGTCACGCTCGAAAAATGAACGCCTTGATGAATGACATGGGATACAGTACCTTTTATTATGAAAACACAGAAGGTGGCCATGCTGGTGCTTCAACCAATGAGCAAACCGCACAAAGAAATGCGATGACGTTTGCTTATTTATTGATGAAGTTAAAGTAAACCAAACAACAAGTTGCTACAACAAAAATGCTTTTAGATTACTAGAAGTTTTTTTTTCTAATTACACTTTGGCTCTGGTCAAACTTTATATGATGTTGCTTATTTATTGCAAACCCTACAGAAGAAGAACAGTAGCTAAAAAATTAGTCAAAAGGATCGGTATATACATGCATAATAATGCCTTCAGTGATAATAACTTCACTGTTTCCAATTGTAGCACGTCCCGAAAAAGTGGCACTGAAACAAGTGTTTGTATTGACCGTTACTTTGGTTTCTAACTCGCTAAGAGCAAAATCGCCTTGAAAAGAATTACCATTGGCAACCCTAAAGTACTTAAAGGCTTCAACAACATTGGTTCCCGTTTTTTTATAGGGTAGCTCTAAGATAATATCGTAGGTATCCTGTTGTGGAGTGTAAACACCAGTAACAAGATGCAACGTCAAAGTATGTATAGTGTTTATTTCGAATTATGCTAAAGTCGCATGGCCAATAATAATCATTGCTTGCTGGGCAAAACTGAATAGCAATGCAAAATACAGAAATATTGCATACTAATAACAGAGCTCTATGATTTATTAAGTGTTAAAGTAATCAATAAAAAGTTTATGATGTGGTAATGCAAAGTCTTTTTCAATCAGAGATTGAAAAATCTTTTTTTGTACCAATTTTACTTTTATGAGCAAGCTCACCAGTAAAATTGGCACAAAAAAAGCCCTGATTTGCATCAGAGCTTTTCATTCGTAAGTGACCTCGACTAGAGTGACTTCGTCCATCCAGATAAAGCTCCGTAGTGGAAATGAAAAGTCTTTTTCAATCCTATATTGAAAAACTTTTTTTGTGTATAAAATTGCTTTTATGAGCGAGCTCAACATCAATTTTATACACAAAAAAAGCCCTGATTTGCATCAGAGCTTTTCATTCTTAAGTGACCTCGACTGGATTCAAACCAGTAACCTCTTGAGCCGTAATCAAGTGCGCTATTCAGTTGCGCCACGAGGCCTTTTTTGTGGGTGTAAAGATAGCTATTAATTTCAAATATGCAAACTGGAAACGGATTTGGATTTAAAATAGAAGTGCACAACTGGCTTGAAAATTCCAATTATTAAAACGGGACAGGTTTAGCAGATATATCTATTTATTCTTTGAATACTGCAACTGAAATTAAGTGAAAAATAAATAGTTCAACAGTTTTAATAATTTTTTCTTCAATAAGTGATTGCAATGGTATTTCAATTATCGATACTTAGCATTGCAATACCATTGTAATGTTTCACAAAACCATTGCAATGTTTCACAATCCCTCTAAAATAATGGTGTATTCATATTAAACACCCATTGCAATAATTGTCTTAAATTATTACAAATATGATATTTTTAATTAAAATAGTCTCCTTTTTCCGCTATTTAATTTATATGTTTTGACTTTTACGCCCAATATTACTAAATGTAAAATTGTCTTTTTTCTCACATCATTTATTGTAGATTTTGTCATTTCCGCTAATTTCTCTCGTAAAATTTTATCTCCAATGTTTTCTGACTAGATAGCTACTAATATATTTTAAGTACTTGTTTACTTTGCCGAATTTTATCCCATTAAGCGACTTGAAATATTTAACATTAAATTAAGTAACTTAGATTTTTTTCATAACATTGTATAACTATCAAACAATCTAAATTATTATATATGAAAAATTTAATTTTTGTAATTGCTCTGATGTTATCCGTTAATGTAATTTTTGCCCAGCTTCTTCCAACTGGAACTGCTACAACTGACAATAAGTATCGTTCTGGCGGTATTGGTATTGGTTATTCTACTGCTCCAACATTTGAAACTAATAAATTTATGGTTGCAGGAGGGACTTCTTATTTCGGAGGGAATGTTGGTATCGGAACTCTAACACCTTCAGAAAGTTTGAACCTAACAACTGGTAATCTTAAATTAGACAGTGGGAGAATGCTTTTCGGTACAGTTGCAAATTTTAATGATACTGCATATAATTGGGCTATAAAATCAAACAGACCATTTTTAATAGCAAGTTCATCAACTCCGATGATAGAAATACAATCAACCATTTCAAATGCATATGGTTTTTTGAATTTAGCAATTGCACCTGTAGATTACGGGTTTTCAAATGTATCAAAAAAAGGGGATGTCATTTTTAGAGGTTATACTAGTGGTAGTATGATTTTTAATTGTGAAGGAACGGGGAATATTAAATTTACGACCATTGCGGATACACAGCCAGCAACTCAGTCACAAGTTCAAATGACAATAACAAAAACAGGTAATATTGGTATTGGAACTGAAACTCCGGATACAAAGCTAGCTGTGAATGGTACTGTCCATGCGAAGGAGGTTGTTGTTGATCTTTTAGGATGGCCTGATTATGTTTTTGAAGATGATTTTAATTTGATGCCTTTAGAGGAGGTAGAAAAATATATAAATGAAAATAAACATTTACCAAATGTTCCAAGTGCTAAGGTGGTAGAATCGGATGGACTAAATTTAGGGGAAATGAACAAAAAATTAATAGAAAAAGTTGAAGAATTAACATTATACGTCATTCAATTAAATAAAGAATTGCAACAGGTTAAAAGTCAACTAAAAAATTAATAGTTATGAGAAAACTATTTTTAATAATTTGTTGTTTGTTCTTTTCTTATGGTCAGGGACAAAAAATATACAAACACTACATGTATTTGTATAATTCTTCATCTAAACCAGAATTTGCTACCCAAGGGTCTTATTTGCTTTATTCTGGTAATGATAGTGGATTAAGAAGTTTCTTTGCTAAATATAAAATATTAAGTTTTGATAGAGGATTTCCATCAACCAATTGGGAAAGCTTTTCTAGGGTTTTAATATTAGAGACAGAAAGTGCCACTTTAGCTAACGATTTGATTTCTAACTTTCCAACTATTTATAGGAAGACAGAAGATTTAACAGATATTAAGCTAGAATTGTTGGCAGCATATCCAAATGATTATGGAAACACTAATCCTAATGGGAATACAGGTGCAAACATTCGGAGAAATGATTTAGATTATATAAATCTTCCTAAAGCTTGGGACTTAACAACGGGTATAGACATTACTTCTGGTGTTCGCACAAAAATTGGTCTTTCGGATGCAAAAATAAATGACAATAATATAGATTTTATTAATAAGGTAACTCACATTGGAGTTGGAACTTCGTATTTACAAGGTTTAGCTTATAACCCTACCAATCCAAACACAGCTCATGGAACAGCAGTTGGCGGGATAGCAGCTGCAAGAGGAAATAACGGTTATGGTTCAGTCGGTGTTTGTTATGATTGTGATATTGTACATGCAGCTTATGGTAATTATGATAATTTATTAAGACTTGCTGAGAATGGAGCAAGAGTAATAAATATGAGTTGGGTTTCACATTCATCAACTACTCCTTATGTTAGAGGTTCAAATCAATATTATGAAGTACAGCAAATGACAATTGATTCAATAACTAAACACTACAAAACAGTTTTAGTAGCGGGTTCAGGAAATTGGTCTTCTTATCAAACTGCCACTGATCATCTTTGTTCAAATTATTTTGGCACTACATGGGGAATTAACTATTGTTTTCCTGCTTCTTATGATGGCGTAATATCTGTATCAGAGGTAAACTATGAAAATCCATTAACCTTACCATTGGTGCCAGCTCTAGGTGCTACGCCATCTCCTTTTGGATTTATGATTTATTCAGGAATTCAAGGTTCCATCACTGATATAAATGGAACCGATGCATATAATCCCGTCGGCTTCTTTTATAATGGTTGGGAACAGCATTGTTCTTGGGGGCAAATGATAGAAAGTCCAAGTGGGCTTGTGACTACCGCTACCACTAATCCTGAAGTTGATATTTTGGCACCCACGGCAAATACTTTTAGGTTTGATATATATATACTGAACAAAATCAAACAATTTTTTATTCTGGAGGCGGAACTTCAGGTTGTTCCCCAAGGGTTGCAGGAACAGTAGCATTAATGAAAACAATTAATGATTGCCTTACCCATGACGAGGTAGATGATATTTTAAAATTAACATCAAAAGATGTTGAAAGTTTTACTTTAAATCAAGTTTATGCAGGTCAGATTGGCGGAGGTGCCTTGAATTCAGGAGATGCAGTGACTTTTGTAAATGAAATGAAAAAAACTACTAGACTCGCTATATTGAAAAATCATGTTTTCAAAAGATTTGATTTCAAATTAGATAAAATCAACAATAAATTATTAGTTGAGAATGTGTCTTTTAGGGATAATTGTAAGGCTGCCTTGACTGCAAGGAATGAAATTCGACTATTACCAGGAACAAGATTTACTCCAAACAGTACTGGAAGTATATTCTTAAAAATAAACAGTTCTATGGATATTAGCTGCGCACCAAGAGTTTACTCAAAAACTGCCTCAACACAGGAAACTAATTCAAAACCAGAATCAAAAATGGTTTTATACCCAAATCCTAATGATGGCAATTTTGATTTGTTTAACATAGACTTTGAAGAGTTTGAGAGTGATAAGCTTAATGTAGTTGTTTTTGATATAAACGGTAGGTTGTTATATGAAAATGAAGTGTCCATAGGTAGTAATCCTAATTTTGAAATAAAAAATCTAAAAACAGGTCTTTATATTCTGAAAATATCATCTGAGTCTAAATCGAAAGAAATTAAGTTCATCAAGAATTAAACTATTCTTGTATCAACTTATTAAACAAAAAATGCCGGGTATATCATTTTCGGCATTTTTTAATTTAAATTATATAGAAAAAAAATAATTTACTTCTTTTTTACAATCCATACATCCTGTGGTATCCAATCACCACTTTTTGGAATTGGCTCCGCATAATGTTCTAAGATTTGTACATCGTTAAAAAGATTTTTCATAAACCCTGATGGTTGAAAAGCCGAAAACATTCTATAACCTTCTTTTACTTTATCGCGAATTACCAACTCACCATTGTTAAACTTTAAAACTTCTGAACGGATTAATTTAGTTTTAAAATTATCTCCCTGTGATGTCAGTAATAAAATACCATTTGGTTTTAATATTCTTTGTAATTCATTAAGCCATTTATAATGTAAATCCTCTGAAAGATGCGTGAAAATTGAAATCCCATAAATGACATCAAAAAAATTATCTGAGTAAGGAAGCTTTGCCTCTAAGGAATTGAGATTAAAGCTAATTCCCGGTAAGTTTTTTGCACACCAATCAATGGTTTGTTTATTATAATCTGTTCCATAATAGGAACAACCGTTTCCAATAACTTCTGGTAAATGCCTAATCACTCTCCCTGGCCCACAACCCCAGTCAAGTATTTTTAAATCCTTTAAATCAATGTACTTGCCAAAATACTCCGACAACCATTTTGCAGTACTGATGCCTCCCTCATAATAATTTGTATAGTCAATCTGAAACGACTCAAACATAAGATAGTCATTAGGCAATTTAACATCAGGATTATTCTTTTTGAAAGAGTTATTTTTTTTTCGATTCTTGCAACGTTCAATAGAATAATATGCCCAGTCCGCCATATAAATCAATCTGAGCCTTCTTAGAATATTCGAAATTTGTCCTTTATTCATTTTTAATTTTTGAAATTCAAATATAGCAAAATCATTTGTGCATTTGCAACTAATTTTAATCCATAACTAAAAAAGACGACTACTTTTTCGTGAACCCTTCTTTAATTGCCACTCTTTTGAGAACCTTCTAAAAGAAAGATTTAAGTCAAGCTTACTATATTTTGATATTGGATAGATGAATTCGAATTGAAGTATTTAAAATTGGTATTCAAAATAAAAAAGTAATATTTTATAAATAAATTGTCCAAAAAAAAATAAATTTTATCGAAGCATTTATTAAAAATAAGAATATGAAGAAACTACTATAGCTAGTTGGAAAAAAAAATAATTTTTATTAATAAAAAAATAATTTAAAATATCTTGTTTACAGACTTATTATTTCTTAATGGCAGTTGCTAATTATAAGTAAAAAGGAAAAAATTTAAATGTTCATTTGACAACTTTCGTTGACTAAAAAATGAATAAAACCACTGTCAAATACTTAAAATAGCCTAATTCAGTGACCTCGACTGGATTCAAACCAGTAACCTCTTGAGCCGTAATCAAGTGCGCTATTCAGTTGCGCCACGAGGCCTTTTTTTGTGGGTGCAAATATAGCTATTAATGTGAAATATGCAAACAGGAAACGGATTTAAAAGCATAATTTTACTTTTTCAAAGCACGTGATGTCACAAAGTAACGCCAACCGATAATAGCCATTTGCCATTTTTTGGCTTTGCTTAGATCCAATTGTTGCTTGGAAAAGCTCGGTAATAGCAATTTGTTTGCTTTGGCTAAGAGTTTGTACATCATAGTGTTATTTTGTTGTAAAAGTATAAAAAAAGAAGCCGTCGAAGAGACGGTTATTTTATATTACACTTTCTGAGTTTTTAAAGATGATTTGGTTTTTTCTAACTCTTTTCTGGTTTTTTTGAGTTCTTCTTTTGCTTTTTTTAATTCCTCTTTTGATTCTTGCATTGACTTATCACTTTCATCGGGTTGATTGTTGCCTTGTTGCTTTTGCATCAATTGATTGAGTTGCTCTTGCATCTTTTTCATTTGCTCGGCTAAGTTGCCTTGATTGCTAAAATTTGGGAAATCATCAGCAGTAGAGTGCTCTATTTTGTTGTTTTTCTTAAGCTCTTCAATTTCTTCTTTAGTATAGTCGTCACCACCTTGCACAATCTCACCATCTTCTATAATTAATGGATTTTTACCATCTTTTCGAATAAACATTCTCGATTTTACAGCGGCATTATCATCGCTAAAATTAAAGCTATACGATTTGGAATTTTCATCGTCGCGACCTTGTCCAAAATTGAAAAATTGCATTGGATTTTGGCCGTTGGGAAAACTTCCAAAACCATTAGCACTAGCAAAAAGGTCACTATTTTTTGGTTCACCAAAACCTACGTCTTCCCCTTGTTTAAAAAACTTGATGGTATTTATCGGTTTTTGATTATCCATTTCCATAGCGCCTTTATTGCCTTTTCTATCGGCATACGTCACTTTGATAGCGGTTATTTCTCCAATACTATTTCGTTTTACATTATCATAGGTAATCGTTACGCCATAGTCTGCTAATGCTTTGATATCGTCTTTCATTTCTTGCTCGGGCGTGTTGGCATTCCAAGTCATCACGATATCACCTTTGCTATCATTTTGCTTTAAAACAAATGGTTTCTTGTCTTGTGAAAAACCATTCCCTATTACGATAATAAAGGCTACCAGCGCTAAGTTTAGTTTTGTCTTCATAAGAATATAAGTTTTAATTTTAGAGTTTAACAAACTTATTAAAAGATGTTTTTTAGTAAAAATGATTTAAAAATTTTTTAACTAATTCTCGCTTTTTTCTTCAATTTGTTTTGACTAAAGAATATGTTATTCTAATTTTCGAATAATAAAAAAGACCATCGAATTAATGGTCTTTTGCTACAATAGGATTATTGTTTATGGAAAACTAATTTTAAAGTTTTTTAGATGTAAAATTGTTATTTGGATTTCTCATCACTATTTTTTTTATATTGTTTCAAATCATCTAGCTGTTTTTGAATTTGGTTTAGTTGTTTGGAATAATCTTGGTTACCTTTTTTGTAATTAAATTGTTTGTATTCTCCACCGCCAATACTACTTTCTTTACTTCGCTTAATTACTTCGTCAATCTCTTCTTTTGTATAGTCAGCTCCACCTTCAATCACTTTGCCATCTTCAATAATTAAAGGTTCTTTACCCGTTCTTTGAATGCTTGTTATAGTTCGTGATCCTGAAGATTTTTTATTTGCATATGTAAAATTATAGCCTTTCATTAGGGCATCTTCTTGATCAACTGATGAATGTAAAGTTAAACCACCACTCAATATTGGCAGCTCTCCAAAACCTACTTCATTATTTTGTTTGTAAATTTTGATATCACCTATAGGATTTTTAGTATCATAACTCAATGAACCCTTTTCACCAATTTTTGTTTTATAAGAAATAGTGATGGCTATAATTTCATTGTTATCATTTCTTTTTATATTACTGTATTTTAAAGTAACCCCTTTTTCAGCAAATACTTTGACATCGTCTTTCATTTGTTGTTCGGGTGTGCTTTTGTTCCAAGTAACAAAATAAGTATCCTTCAAAAGTTTAATCAAAGGATCATTTTCACTAGTTTGTGCAAAGGAATTAAAAGCAACAAATAATAATAAACTTGCAAATTTAAGGGCGTACTTCATGATTTAAGATAATAACCAAATTTAGTAAGTTTAAAATAGCAAATAACAATGTTTAATAGTATTTTAACTTATCTGATAACTAATACACCTTTTTCTTTTCCTATGAAAATATCTCCAATTCCTTTTTTGTTTTTAAACGCTTTACTAATTTTATCTTCACTGTTCTCAAGGGTAATAGAAATGGCAGTAATTAGTCCGTTTTTGTCTCTTTTTACTTTATCAAAAGAAAAATTGATTTTATTCTTGGCTAAAATACTTTGATAAAATTCTAATGCTTCTTTGTCATTAGATTTAGTTATTATAAAACCATCGTTTCAAGGAATGCTTATTTCCCTATTCTTTTCTTTCTATTTTCTTTTTTCTCTCTTCCAAAATTTTATTTCTTTTCTCTATTTTTTTATTTCTAACTTTCATTCCTTCTTCCTTTTCAGATTTATTTGATTTAGAATTTTCTTGTGCTTTTAATTCAAGTTCTTTTTTCTTTTCTAAATTTTCATTTGAATTAAATTTTTCTTGTATCGGGATTGATTTTGCGGCAGGATTATTTTTTTCATAGTAGGCAACAGTTTGAATTTCGATAACACCATTTTTTGCTTTATCACCATATTTTTCAACAATATTTGAAGAAGAAGAGTTGAGTACATTAACATTGCTAATATCGCAAGCATTTACTTTTTCAAATTCTTTCTTTGAAATTTCTTTACCATCAAGTATCATTAAAGGTTCATTAAAGTTTATAGTACTAACGTCATTAAAATCAGTAATAGTTTCTTTTAAAGCTAATTCAGAAAATGGATTACTAAAAATCAGACTTGTTTCTTTGCTGTTTGGAACTTTTGATTTTGTTGACCAATTCGTTTCAATAACGATTATTTTATCCTTATCGGTGACACCATATTTTTGCATGGATGCTTTATCAGTGACTATCGAAATGCTTTCCAATCCTTTTGGATCAAGATAGTTTAAATCTTCTTTACTGTAACGTTCCCCGTCAACAAAAATTATGGCATCGTCTTCTGTAGACTCAATAGTTGTTATTTTTTTCTCATTTACTTCATCTACTGGTTTTTCAACTAAATCGGGGTTATCATAAAACCCAAACGAATACTCACCGTCTTTAATTTTACTTATCTTAAAAAATATAGGTCGGATAGGAATGGTTCTACTTTGTGCGACCTTGCCTTTATTTCCTTTTTTATCATTATAACTGATTTTGATGGCTATAATTTCACCTTTGGCATTGCGTTTTACTTTATCAAATTTAAAATTGATATTGTATTTGGAATTAATGGCTAAAGCCTCTTTTTTTAATTCATTATCGGAAGATATTTTATCAAAAACATAAGCAATTTCTAGCGGATTGGTTTCTTTTACGATTACTGTGGTATACTTTTCGGAAGTAGCTTTAGTTTGCGCTTCAACTTTTATTTGAAATAAAAAGATAAACCCAATTAATGCTGGTATTACTAGCGCGTACTTCAATGAATTTCTTTGGTGTGATTGATTTTTGTTTAACATAACGATTCGTTTTTTGATTAATGATTGATAAAAATTATTGGTGACCGATAAGCAGTCTGGTGTAGAAACTATTTTGAGTAATGCCTTTTGATAGGATTTTTTATCTTCCAATTGGTTGATGGCTTTGTGGTCGGCAATGTATTCTAGGTTTTGCGTGATAGCCTTTTCATATAACCATACAAAAGGATTGCACCAAAAAACAACACAAAACAATTTAGCTACTATGATGTCAATGGAATGTTTCTCTTGACTGTGGATTTTTTCGTGTAGTAGGATGCTGTTTAACTCGTCTTGCGTATATAAATTTGGATTATAAACGATGTAATGGAAGAAAGAAAAAGGAGAGATGTTTTTATTTAGATTAACTAGTTTAAAGTTATCAATTACAATAACTTGCTGTTTGCTAATGATTTTATATAGGGAAACAAAATCTACTACTATCTTGAGCAATAACACACAAGAAACAATACCATAGAGTAAACCTAGCATCAACATCCAATCAATGGTTTCCGCGACAGGAATAGCTTGTGTAGTTGCAGTTGCATTGGTATAAGCTACCAAATCTTCCAACGCTATTTTTGGTCGTTCTACATAAACCACTTTAGTAATGGTAAACAACGGCAATAGGAGTGAAGTGAATAATCCAGTAATCAAAAACCAACGGTTACTAGTAAAAAAAGTTTCTTTGTGTACCAAGAAATGATATGCTAAATAAAACACGGCAATCAAGCCGCTCGATTTTAAAAGATAGATGAATAGTGTTTCCATGCTAGTTCTTTTTTTCGATTATAGCTAGAATTTCTCGAAGTTCATCGGCAGATATCTTTTCTTCTTCGGCAAAAAAGGAAACCATATTTTTATACGAACTATTAAAATAGGTTTCAATGGCCGTGTTCATAAACCGCTTTCTATATTCTTCCATTTTCACAATAGGGAAGTACTGGTGCGTATTTCCATAGGCATGATGCGAAACAAAACCCTTGTCTTCCAGATTTCTAATGATAGTCGAAAGCGTGTTGTAGTGTGGTTGCTCATCTTTAATTTCAGCAATCACTTCTTTGACGAAGGCCTTTTTCAGTCTCCATAAAATCTGCATGATTTCTTCTTCTTTGTTCGTTAACTTTTGCATAATGATTAGGTATAAATCTGGTTATCTTTTATGATGAAACAAACATATAACTATTTTTTTAGTTACACAACTATATTTATAGTTATTTAACTGTTTTTTAAGTTTAGAAAGAAAATAAAGAGTAGTAACAAGTTTTATTATAAGGTTTTATATTCGTTCTGAATCAGACGATACACCCAAATACCTAATATAGCCCCAAGAATTCCAAGCATTCCCATAAAAAACCAATTGGCTTGATAGCCATAACGTTCAATAATTTCCATTCCGGTTTTAGCACTCAGGATGTGTGCCAAACTAAAGCTCATGGTGTAAATAGCCATGTAGCGACCTTCATGCCCTTTTGGTGCGCGGCTTAATGCTACCGAATTCGAAAACGGAAAAGCAAACATTTCGGCAAAAGTCATAAAAAGCATCATGATGATAAGAATGCCTGCCCAAGTGTTGATGAGCATCAAAAACATACTGATAGCCATAAACAAACTACCAAACGAGACTATTTTTATTTTATTGATGTTTTTTCGTTCTACATAGCCCACAATCGCCATTTCACAAAAGAAAACTAGCACTCCATTCAGGGTCAATAATAAACCCGTTTCGAATTCAGACAAATTGAACTGTTCGCGATGATACAAAGGAATAGTCGTAAACAGTTGAAAGAATAAAATGCCTGTAATTAAGCACGTAGTGAGAAAAATCCAAAAAGGTTTGTCTTTAAAAACTGAATGCGTGAGGACATCGCCTGGATGTGCTGCATCTCTAAAAGCTGTTTTTTTCTTTTCCTTCACCATAAGCCAAAAAATGACAATAGCCACGATACAAGTCATACCATCTGCCCAAAACAAGCCACGATAACCAATATTCATGATAATCAAACCGCCCAAAGCTGGTCCGGCAGCAAAGCCAAGATTAATTGCCAGTCGCACCAAGGTCAAGGCGCGCGTTCTATTTTCGGGCTTGGCATAAGCACCAAGTGAAACGAACATCGCCGGACGAAACATATCAGCCACAACCATAATAACAAACATACTAATGCATAGCCCAATAAAACTCGTGATAAACTGTATTACAAAAAAAAGCAAACCACTAGTAAATAAGCTAAAAATCATTATTTTATAAAACCCTATCTTATCTGATAGTTTACCACCGAGCCACGAGCCCAACATAGAGCCAACTCCGAAACATACCATAATCCAACCGACTTCACTGTAAGAGAAGTGCAAATCTTCCTTTAGGTATTTTGAGAGAAAGGGCAACACCATCGTTCCGGCTCGATTGATAAACGTGATAATGGCGAGTATCCAAACCTCTCGAGAAAAGCCTCTGAAATTATTGATGTAGCGTTGAAAAGCAGTTTGAAGCATGAAGTGATGATTTTCTCCGCTACGCTCCAACCAATTCGGCAATGCTGCGGATTAGTTTGTAAAGTTACGAAGTTGCCGAGTTTCTGAGTAGCTAAGTTTCTGAGTTTGCAAACAAATTTTACTGTATTTTTGTTAAAAACTGTCAGATGAAGAAAATACTATTCTTATTGCTATTGCTTTCTGTTTTTTGGTTAACTGCTCAAGAGACTTCAAAAGAATTCCAAGACAAACTCAATAAAGAGTATGGAAATAAGGAAGAGAGTCCGTTAACTGACGAAGATTTTAAGGTTTTCAAAGGCTTGGATTTTTATCCGATTAACGAGAAGTTTACAGTAGAAGCCCAGTTTACCAGAACACCGAACGAGAAAGTGTTTAAAATGAAAACATCAACCTCACGAGCACCCGAATATGTAAAGTATGGCGAATTGTTGTTTACTATTGATGGAAAAGATTTCAAACTGAATTTGTATCAAAATATAGAATTAATTAAAAAAGCAGGTTTTGAAGATTACCTTTTTCTGCCTTTTTCCGATTTGACTTGCGGAATGGAAAGCTACATTGGAGGAAGGTATATTGATATGCGAATTCCAAAAAGTGCTACTATGACTATCGATTTCAATAAAGCATATAATCCTTATTGTGCATACAATTACAAGTATTCTTGTCCAATAGTTCCTTTAGAAAATAATTTGGACATAGCTATTTTGGCTGGTGTAAAAAAGTTTCATGAGTAATGCAGTATTTCAATTTACATACTCATAAATTTACCAACAATCCTAATACATTAGAATTAGTCAACCAATTTCCTTGGGAATTTGATAACAATATTCCACACTATTCTATTGGTATTCATCCATGGTACATTGACGAAAAAAGATGGGAAAGCGATTTGACAATTGTTGAGGAGAAACTAAAACAATCAGAATGTTTGGCTCTTGGTGAGTGTGGATTGGATAAACGAATAGAGATTCCCATGACTGTGCAAATCGAAGTTTTTGAAAGACAAATTGCATTAGCTGAAAAATATCAAAAGCCAATAGTGCTTCATTTGGTAGCTGCTTTTGACGAACTAATCACAATAAAGAAAAAGCTAAAATTTACTGTCCCAATGATTATTCATGGTTTTTCTAAAAATGAACAACTAGCAAAGCAATTGCTTGCCAACGGTTTTTATCTTTCTTTTGGTAAATATTTATTGCGTAATCCAGATTTAAAAGAAGTGTTTCAATCCGTTCCTAACGATAGATTTTTTCTCGAAACCGATACCATCGAGGAAACATTAGAGTCGGTATATGCTTTAGCAATAAAATACAAAGGAATGTCTTTAGAAGTAATGCAAAATCAAGTACAATCCAATTGGGAAAATGTCTTTGGAAAGTAACAAATTAATACATCTACATACGAAAACGATTTTTTAAGAAATGTTTTTAATTATTTATAATTCTTTTCAATAGCTTTGGGCTTTATTACAAAAAATCTATGAAATTAAAATTACTTATAGCTGCAACAGTTTTTACAGCTTATTCTTTTGGTCAGACACTATGTTCTTCTGGATTTGCTGGTTCTTTCCCATGTAACAAAGTAGATTTATTGTCAAATTTGACTTTTTCTCAAATTGGTGGTGTAACAAATACACAGGGGAATGATTGTTGGGGTTGGACTGATCCTGTAAGCGGAAAAGAATATGCCATCATGGGTTGCACGAGTCATACTTCATTTGTGGATATTTCAAATCCAGTGAACCCAATTTATTTAGGAAAAGTAGTGTCGCATAATAATATCAATAGCATATGGCGCGACATAAAAGTTTACAACAATTATGCGTTCATCGTTGCGGAGTCCACAGGTCACGGAATGCAAGTTTTTGATTTAACACGATTGCGTGGAGTAACTACACCACAAACTTTTCTTCCCGATGCGCGTTATGGTGGCTTTGGAAATTGTCATAACATTGCCATTAATGAAGCCACTGGTTTTGCCTATTGTATTGGATCGAATACATTTTCAGGAGGCATACATGCGGTAAATATTCAAAACCCTTTGCAACCCACTTTCTCATTCGGTTATAATGCGCAAGATTATACCCACGATGCTCAAATAGTGATTTATAATGGTACAGATACTCAACATACTGGTAAGGAAATATTTTTTGGATGCAATGAAGATAAAGTGGTAGTGGTAGATGTCACTAATAAATCTAATCCTATTTTACTATCAGTTTTTAATTATTCAAATATTGGTTATACGCATCAAGGCTGGTTAACCGAAGATAAAAAGTATTTTATCATTGGAGACGAATTGGACGAAAATAACTTTGGTTTCAATACGCGTTCTGTGGTAATTGACATGACTGATTTGGATGCGCCAACAGCAAAATTGGATTATTTTGGAACGTCACCAGCTATAGACCATAACGGCTACACGCAAGGCAATAGGTTTCATTTGGCCAGTTATCGCGCCGGATATCGCGTAATGGACATAAGCAATATTGATAATGGACAAATGAATGAAGTTGCATTTTTTGATACGTTTCCGGCAAACAATAATGCCCAATTTAATGGTGCATGGAGTGTATATCCGTTTTTTGCCAGTGGCACTATACTAGTTAGTGATATTGAAAGAGGATTGTTCATGGTGCGTTTAAGTTCGTCGCTGACCACCAATGAAGTTCAAAAAGGCAGTGTGTCTTTAGCGCCAAATCCAGCAGCAGATTTGGTGTCACTTGTTGCAGATTTTGACATCAAGACCATTGCAGTATTTGACATATTAGGCAAACAAGTGTTGACTACATCATTTGAAAACAGTACTACTGTTAACCTCGATGTTAGTTCGCTTCAAAGTGGCTTGTACTTTGTAAAAGTAAATGAGCTGCAAGTTCAAAAACTGATAAAAAAATAATAAGATGCATAAATATTTTTATTTTTTGCTTGTAGCCGTTTTATTTTCTTCTTGTGAGTCAAATGAAGGTGCTTCTGAAAATTCTTTTAAAGGCAGCATAGCTTGGTCAAAAACCATGGGTGGAAGTTTACAAGATAAAACTACAAGTGCTGTGGCCACACCAGACGGCGGTTTAATTGTAGTGGGTTACACCCAAAGTAATAATGGCGATGTCATTAAGAATTACGACTTGTATGATGTTTGGGTTACAAGAATGGATAAAAATGGAGCGGTTATTTGGAATAAAACCTTTGGCGGTTCCGATAATGATTATGGTTACAGTATTATAAGAACTTTTGACAATAATTACGTCATAGCAGGTTATTCAGGAAGTGCCGATTATGATGTTTCATCAAATGAAGGAATGCACGATTTTTATATTCTGAAAATTAATGAAAATGGTGATAAGTTATGGTCTAAATCATATGGTTTTTCCAGTCACGACCATGCACACAAAATCATTCAAATGAGAGATGGTGGCTTTTTTGTAGCAGGTTTTGCAGATTATTCTGGACTTTCAGGTCAAGGAGGCGATAATGGTGAAGGACATCAGATGGGTAAAGGTGTGCTACATGGTGTGGGAGAGTTTTTTGGTATTCGATTGGACTCTAATGGTGACTTCAAATGGTATCGTTATTACGGTGGTATGATGAATGACCGCGTAAATGATGTTGTTGAAAACGAAGATGGTGGTGTAATGATGGTAGGTTATACTGAAAGTACCGATTTTGATGTCGAAGGCAACAGAGGAAGCTATGACTACTGGGTGGTAAATATTGACTTTGAAGGACATTTACATTGGAAGAAAACTTTTGGTGGTAGTGATATCGACCAAGCTTTTGGTATTGTGAAAACAGAGTTTAATTCTTATTTAATTGTGGGTCAATCCAATAGTGTAGATGGAGACATTTCTAATCCCAAAGGAAATGCCGATGTTTGGGTTATCCACATCAACCATCATGGTGATTTGTTATGGGATAAATCATTTGGAGGAAGTCAGTTTGAGTCGGCAAATGGTATAAAAAGAGTAGGTTATAATCAATATGCGATTATTGGACATAGTAGAAGTTCGGATGCTGAAATTGTTAACAATGGACAAAATGATATATTCTTATTGCAAATTGACGCCAATGCAAATACCTCGGCACATTGGATAAAAACCTTCGGTGGAACCAGTTTCGATTTTGGTGTGGACGTAGCTCCAACTGATGATGGTAAATTATACCTTGTAGGCGATACACAAAGCAATAACCTAAATTTCGCCGAGAACAAAGGGATGAACGACCGTTTTGTAATCAAATTAGAGTAATTATTTTAGTTTAGCCAACTGTTTTAAAAAGTTAACGCTAGTAATCTTCGTCATTATTTCTTATGTTTTTTAGCTATTTTTGCGACTTAAAAATAGTATTATTACTGCATATCTTTTAGTTCAATATGGCAAAGTGGCAAGAAAGAGCTGAGCTCTTATTCAAATCAGAAGGATTACATAATTTAAAAAATGCCAACATTCTCGTGGTGGGTTTGGGTGGTGTTGGTTCGTTTGCAGCAGAGTTCCTGGCGCGTGCTGGTGTGGGAAATATGACCATAGTAGATGGCGATGTAGTTGATATTACCAATATTAACCGTCAATTGCCTGCGCTACATTCTACCGTGGGATTATCAAAAGTAACTGTAGTAGGCGATCGTTTGATGGATATAAATCCCGAATTAAACTTGACACGATTAGAAGAATTTCTCTCTCCTGAACGTGCATTAGAAGTGGTGACTTCCAAGTATGACTATGTTTTAGATTGTATAGACAGTGTTACGCCCAAACTGAATTTAATAATTGCTTGTAAAAGAAAACGAGTGAAGGTCATTTCGAGTATGGGTGCAGGAGGAAAGATGGATGCTTCTAAAGTCAAGGTGGCCAATATCAAAAATACCACTAATTGTCATTTGGCTAAAAACATCAGAAAGCGATTGAAAAAAGTGAAAATTGACAAATTAAAAGTCGTTTTCTCCACCGAAATTCAAGATGAAAGCAGTTTAAAGATGACTGATGGTACTAACTATAAAAGATCGTTTTATGGTACCAATAGTTACATGCCAGGTCTTTTCGGTTTGTATGCCGCAGAAACAGTCATTAGGTATTTAATACAATTGAAAAAATAGAACTAGTTAAGTCTTTCTTCATAATAAATGCAACCTAAGATCAAAATCCCCTTAACAATAACCGATAAGATTTTGGAAATTATCGGTGTGCTTTTGTTGCTGTTTTTTTGGGTTTACACGATTTATCATTACAAGGAATTACCCGAAATCATTCCGACTCACTTTGGAGCCGAAGGTAAACCTGACGGTTATGGTAACAAATGGACTATTTTTTCTTTACCAGCTGTAAGTGCTATAATGTATGTTGGGATAACTATTGCCATTCAGTTTCCTCATCGCTTTAATTATCTAGTTACTATCACACAAGAAAATGCAGAAAAGCAATATTTGTTAGTTACTCGGTTGTTTCGTATAATGAAATTGACGGTGTTAGCAACATTTTTTTTACTTGATTTTCAAACCATTCAAATTGCTTTGGGTCAACCGGATATTTTTGGCCGTTGGTTTTTACTTCTTGTATTTGCCATGATATTTGTTCCGTTATTTTATTTTTTAATTCAATCCTCTAAAAACGCATAAAGTGATACAAACTGTAATTTTCGATATGGATGGTGTGATTGTAGATACAGAGCCAGTCCATCATTATGCCTATAATCAGCATTTTAAACAGCTCAATATTGACGTTTCACCAGAAATGTATGCTTCGTTTACGGGAAATTCAACTAAAAATATATTTGAAAAATTAAAAACACAATTTGATTTACAAGAAGAAGTAGCTACTTTAGTGGAAACCAAAAGACAATTGTTTAATGAAGCATTTGACCATAAAGAAGATTTGTTTTTATTAGATGGAGTAGAAGACTTAATTCATGATTTACATCAAAACGGAGTTCAATTAGTTCTGGGTTCGTCATCAGCTAAGGTCACTATAGATAGAGTTTTCAAGCGTTTCGGATTGCATCCTTATTTTTCACATATAGTGTCTGGAGAAGATTTTCCTCAGTCTAAACCGCATCCGGCTATTTTTCTGCACGCCGCTTTTTTAGCACAAACTCCTGTTGAAAGCTGTATCGTTATTGAAGATAGCACCAATGGAATTTTAGCGGCTAAAGCAGCTGGAATTTATTGCATTGGGTATGATAGTTTCCATTCAAAAATGCAGGATTACTCTAAAGCTGATAAAGTTATTTCGCATTTTAAGGAATTGAATTTTGAGAAAATTAAAAATATCCGTTTTTAATTCCACGCTTGACGAAAAATTAAAAAAGCCAATTTTACTGGCTTTTTTTACTTGAAGTGACTAAAGTTTATTTTTTTACTTCAATTTTAACGTCTTTACTGTTAACGTCTACACCGTCGCTACTTACTTTTACACTTGTTCCATCGGCTTCTTTGACAGTGTCCTTTACAATGACAGTCTCCTTTTCAATAGTTTTAGTTTCGACAGTTTCGGTTGTTTTATCTGCTTCTTGTTTACAAGAAACAAGGAATAGCACTGAAAAAAGCAATGCTCCAATAGTCTTACATTTCATAATATAAAATTTATAATTAATTGTAAATGTATGACTTAATAGCTTAATTAAAATTTAAATTGGCAATAAATATCACTTACATTAACCTACTGCTTCTTTATATACCTTCAAGCAACGCTCTCTAGCCTCTTTATGATCGACGATAGGTTGTGGATAAAATTGCGTGTCTATTTCAGGAATCCACTTTTTGATGTATTTTAAGTCTTTATCAAACTTTTTGATTTGTTCTGTTGGATTAAAAATTCTGAAATAAGGTGCAGCATCTACGCCACTTCCAGCAGCCCATTGCCAGTTACCAACGTTACTCGATTGTTCGTAGTCTAATAATTTGGAAGCAAAATACGCTTCTCCCCAACGCCAATCTATCAATAAATGTTTGCATAAAAAACTAGCAGTAATCATTCTCACTCTATTATGCATGTGTCCTGTGGTGTTGAGTTCGCGCATGCCAGCATCTACAAATGGATAGCCTGTTTTACCTTCACACCATTTTTGGAATAAATCTTCATTGTTATCCCACTTTACTTCATCATATTTAGAACGAAAACTAGCTTTGTTCGTGTGCGGAAAATGCCAAAGAATTTGCATAAAGAACTCACGCCAGATTAACTCTTTGAAGAAGGTCTCGTTTTTACTTTCGATGGCTTTTGCAACAATCTTTCGGATAGAAACAGCACCAAAGCGCAAATAAATACCCAGATAAGATGTTTTATTTAAAGCAGGAAAATTTCGCGTAGCTTCATAATTATCAATCAATGCATTTGAAATATCGAAAGGAGTTACATTGAAAGATGATGGCGCAAAACCAATGTCAGATAAACTTAAAAAAGGGTACGAATGTTGTGTTATATTATCTAAATATTCTTCTGATTTATAAAAAGTTACTTGTATCTTCTTAAAGTTTTCTTTCCATTTATTGGAATAGGGCGTGTAAACAACATATGGCGTTCCATCATCTTTAACCACTTCGCTTTTTTCAAAAATAACTTGATCTTTACTCGTTTTAAATTCAATGCCTTTGTCTTTGAATAAATGGTATAAATCTAAATCCCGTTTACGTGCATAGGGCTCATAATCATGATTAGTATAAACGGTCTTTATAGAATTTTCAGTAATTAATTGCTTAAATATCTCAATAGGTTTACCATGAAAAACGGCTAATGATTTTCCAATCTTTTGCAGTTGGTTTTGAATTTTTTCTAACTGCTGATGAATGAAAGTTACACGAGCATCGTCCGCTGGCAATTGGGAAAGAATATCTTCATCAAAAATAAAGACAGGCAACACTTCTATACCGCTATTTAAAGCGTGAAAAAGACCAACATTATCGTCCAATCGTAAATCGCGTCGAAACCAGAAAATATTCATTATATCTACTATTTTTGTTTAAATTGGTTTAAGGTGGTTTAAAGTAGTTTAAGTTTATGAAATGTGGATAGTAACAATTTTAAACTCTTAAACCTTTAAACTTTTAAACTTCTTACCCATTTACTAATAAAGTTGACATACCTCCATCAACATGGAAGATTTGTCCTGATATCCAGCTACTTTTGTCACTTAAAAGAAAACTAGCCATTTGTGCCAAATCGTCGGAAGTGCCCACACGTTTCAAAGGATGACGTAATGCTGATTTTTCCTTTTTCTCGTCGCTGTTTAAAAATTTATCAGCTAGTGGCGTATCAGTCAATGATGGTGCGATTACATTCACTCTAATTTTGGGAGCATACTCAGCAGCCAATGCTTTAGAAAATCCTTCAATAGCGCCTTTTGCTGCGGCTACACTCGTGTGAAACGGCATTCCCATGCTTGCTGCAACAGAGCTAAACAAAACAATACTCGATTGCTCAGCAGCAGTTAGGTTAGGCAAAATTGATTGAATCATTTTAATCATGCTAATGAAGTTAATTTGTAAATCATTTTCGAAAGCATCTGGTTTTAGTCCGCGAAAAGGTCTAAGGTTGATGCTTCCCGGACAGTACACTAATCCATGAATAACTGCGGGTAATTGTGCGATATCTAGTGTATCTTGGAGTGCATCAAATGGAATGTGAGTTACATTCAAGTCTGCAATGTTTTCATTGGTTCTAGAGGCGATAAAAACATTGTTACCGTATTGTAGTTCTTTGGCAATAGCCAAACCAATTCCATAAGAACCACCTATTAAAAGTATATTTTTCATTTTAATGCTTAATTTAGTTTAGCATCTCTCGATGCTTTATATTTATTTAAATAAAATTTTATTTATCGAATTCACCAAACATCTCGATAAGCTTCTTTCTTCTGTAATCAAAAATTTCTTTCAATTTTGGTTTCACAATAAAAGGATGAACCAATCGACCCAAAATACCAAATGGTACTTTGTAATCAACTATATCTTCCATTTCAACGCCACCGGGAATTTCCTTTAAGAAATGTTTGTGATGCCACAAAGCATAGGGACCAAAACGTTGTTCATCAACAAAGTAGTGTCTATCTACAACGTGCGTAATTTCGGTTACCCATTTGGTTGGGATATTCAACACTGGAGTTACGATATATTGAATGATTTGACCCGGATACATAGGTCTATCTGCACCAGAAAGGATTTTGAAACCCATGTATTCGGGCGTTATTTTTTGTAAATTTTTGGGATCAGAAAGCAACTCCCACGCTTGATCTAAAGTAATGGGTAAGTTTTGTTTAGTGTGTAAAGTGTAAATCTTCATTGTTTGAATTTTTGGTAAAATTAGTTAATTTGTTTAAAAGAAGCCTATAAAGATTAAACAAAAAATCATATTTAAGTTATTATTAACATTCGGCAACTGATAGTATATGTAATTTTGGAAAAACTAAATATGTACAGATTATGAAAAAAATTATTTTTATGTTGGCTCTGGTTATTGCCAATCTTGTTGTTACTGCGCAAGTAAAAACTCCAGCACCAAGTCCGAAGTCGACCGTTAATCAAATGGTAGGTTTAACAGATGTTACCGTGGAATATTCTAGACCTAGTTCAAAAGGCAGAGTAGTTTTTGGAGATTTAGTTCCGTTTGGAAAACTATGGAGAACTGGAGCCAACCAAAATTCAATGATTACTTTTAGTGATGATGTGGTGATTAAAGGCACAACGGTTAAAAAAGGAAAGTACGCCATTTTTGTTACACCAAAAGCAGATATCTGGGAGGTTATTTTGTACACAGACACCGATAATTGGGGAACACCAGAAAATTGGGATGCGAATAAAGTAGCCTTAAGTACAATGGTTGACCCGATACAACTAGGTAATAATGTGGAAACTTTTACTATTGCCATCAATAATTTAACCAACGATAGTGCTACGTTAGACATCGCTTGGGAGAAAACAATGGTTTCATTAAAGTTTGAAGTTCCCACTCAAAAAAATGCAATGGCTAGTATCACTAAAGTACTTGCAGGTCCAACAGCTGGAGATTACTTCTCTTCGGCACAATATTTTTATCAATCAAATGGTGATATGAAAAAAGCATTAGAATATGTAAATAAGGCAGTGGGAATGACAAAAGAAGGACAAAATGCACCATTTTGGTATTTACGATTAAAGTCGTTAATCCAGGCCAAACTAGGTGACAAAAAAGGTGCGATCGCAACAGCGAATTTATCTTTAGCTGGTGCAGAAGAGGCAAAAAATCAAGACTACGTTAAAATGAATAACGATAGTATTAAAGAATGGAGTAAAAAGTAATTTAAACTCTCATTTTTACATTGAGCCACGGTTTTTCGACCGTGGTTTTTTTATGTCATTACTTTTTGTTGTGTTTTATATCCT
The DNA here is from genome assembly GCF_038739835.1 of Flavobacterium aureirubrum. NCBI lineage: Bacteria > Pseudomonadati > Bacteroidota > Flavobacteriia > Flavobacteriales > Flavobacteriaceae > Flavobacterium > Flavobacterium aureirubrum. The sequence continues at coordinate 44,297 of NZ_JBCGDO010000016.1, read as the reverse complement.
ATTTGAAATAGAATTGATAGTAAAACAGTGAGCGAAGCACCAATAAAATTTAACCACAAATACCCTAGTTTTTCTTGTCCATTTGGATAGATATGAATAGTGTAATAGTAGATTATAAAAATTGTCATTTGGCTAATGACAGCACCATAAAAAATGGCGTTTGCTTTTACAAATTTGACATAAAAACCGACTAGAAATACACCAAGAACAGTTCCATAAAAGATAGACCCAACGATGTTTACTAATTGGATTAAATTTTCGAAAAGAGTTCCAATACACGCAAAAAGTATGGCGATAACTCCCCAAAGTAACGTAAAATATCTTGTTGCATTTACAAAGTGTTTTTCTGATTTTTCACCCTTAACATTTCGTTTATAAATATCGATTGCCGTGGTCGAGGCTAATGCTGTTAAGCCCGAAGCCGAAGATGACATAGCTGCAGAAAGTATCACAGCGAGCAATAACCCAATTAATCCTGAGGGTAAATAATTCAAAATAAAGTAGATAAAAACATAATCTTTATCGTTTGTTTCTGCTTTACTATCCACTTTGGTAATAATTACTTTGGCTTGATCGTGTAAATCTTTTTCTTTTTCTGAAAGCGAAATCAACTTTTGTCTTAAAATGGGATTGTCATAATTTTGATTGAGATGATCAATATAAAGCAAATTGAATTCCTTTTTTTCTTCTGTTAATTGCGACAATTGTTTTTCTAAAGAAACATAATCTGATGCGTATTTTGACTTCTCAATAGCAACTCTATTTACAGGATTAAAATGCAGTGGCACAGGATTGAATTGAAAAAAAACAAATACCATTACGCCTGTGAGCAATATAAAAAACTGCATGGGTACTTTTAGAAAGCCATTCATAATTAATCCCATTTGACTTTCTCTATCTGATTTGCCAGATAAATAACGACCAACTTGCGATTGGTCAGTGCCAAAATAAGAGAGCATCAAGAAAAACCCACCAGTGATACCACTCCAAAACGTATAACGATTTTCGGGATCAAATGAAAAGTCGAGAATATTCATTTTATCATTGGCACCAGCAATGTGAAGCGCATTGGAAAACGTCATATCATTAGGCAACAAATGCAGTATTAAAAAAAAAGTAATAAACATACCGCTCATGATAATGAACATCTGTTGTTTTTGAGTTACATTAACTGCCTTTGTTCCTCCAACAAAAGTGTAGATCATTACTAAAATCCCAATAATTATATTGAGTAAAGTTAAATTCCAACCCAATATTGAAGAAAGAATAATTGATGGTGCATAAATGGTCAATCCTGTGCCTAATCCACGTTGAATTAAAAATAAAATAGCTGTAAACGAACGTGTTTTTAAATCGAACCTTTGTTCAAGATATTCATAAGCCGTATAAACTTTCAGTTTGTGATAAATAGGGATAAAAGTCATTGATATAACAACCATTGCGATGGGCAAACCAAAATAAAATTGCACAAATCCCATTCCGTCGTGATAGGCTTGTCCTGGTGTGGAAAGAAAAGTAATAGCACTGGCCTGTGTTGCCATAACCGATAGCCCAACTGTCCACCATGGTGTTTCCTTATTACCAAGAATATATTCTTCTACATTTTTACTGCCTTTGGTTTTGTGTACGCCATAAAAAACGATAAATAGTAGGGTTACCGATAAAACAATCCAATCGAGTTGCTGCATATTAAAAAAATAGTTGCATTAAAATAAAAAAGATTACAATGTAGGCAACATTGGCTAACAGAACCCAAGTGTAACTATTTTTCCAAGGTAATTTTTTTTTTGTTTCCATATTATTGACCGATGGCGATTATATTAGCAAGTAAGCGAAAAGCACCTGGAACGCCTTCTGGCAATTCTCTGAAGAAACTTAAACCTGTATACACATAATTTCCTTTACCGTATTTGGCAATTAGTAGCGCACCGTCTTTTGGTTTTTCGCCTTTATCATTTGCCGAAAGAATAGGTGTGAAGTTGGCATCCCATTCATTAGGATAGTATAATCCTTGTTCTTGTTTCCAACCTTTAAAGTCATCTTTGGTGATTTTATTGGGATAATTCAAAACAGGATGATTAGGTGCAAGAAAACGAACATCGGCAGTTTCTTCGGTTACTCGATCTCGTGAAATTTTCAATGGATAAGGTGACATATCTTTTGTAACTAAATCATCTAAAGTATTGTATTGCACTATCATGGTTTTGCCATTTTTAACAAAATCCAACAATATATTTTGTTTCACAGCCAGTTCATTGACCACATTGTAAGCCCTAATTCCAGTCATGACCACATCAAAAGTTTGTAATGCTTCCGAAGAAATATTTTCTGGTTTAAGAATAGTAACATCATACCCCATTTGAGTTAAACTCTTTGGCACTTCATCTCCTGCGCCCATTATGTAGGCAATCTTTTCATTTTTGGTTTTAATTTTCAAGCGAATACCTTTGGCTTCAGCAGGTTTCAAAACTATTTGTTTATAAATATGAGGGTAATTGATGTCAATTTTTTCTTTATCATATTGTTGACCGTCAACAGTTACGATACTTTTAATGTTAATTTCGCTAGCTTCTTTTGAAGGAACAACATTAAAAATAGCCATGACCTCTTGTCCTTTTTTTGTAATGGTAAATGGAATTTCTTTAGGAGAAACAGTCCAGTTGGACGGAAGGTTTAAGGCAACATTTCCAACGATATTGTCTTTACCCGCTTTCACTTTTACAGTGATAGTTTTGCTTTTGTCGGAATTAAAAATATATACTTTTTCAGCTAATGAAGAGGTAACCGCCGGAACAATATCGAGTGGTTGATATACTTCGCCTTTAACATCGTCATTGTATTTGTAAACTACATTTTTAAAAAATGGAATAACGACCTCATTTATTTCTAACAAAAACATTACGTTTACTTTTCTTAAGACATCCGCTTTTCCGATGTCTTGTTGATTGTTTACCACAAACATTCCCTCCGAAGCATTTCCGTTTAGCCAATAAGGATTAGTGAATTCAAGTTCAGAAGGAAGTTTTATTTCTATTGATTTATTGACAGACTTGTTATTTTCTAGAGGTATAACTGATTGTGTATGGTTCGATTTGGGTGAAGTAGCAGTAAAATTCCAATTTATTTTTACATCACTTCTATTAATTGCCTCGAGTTTAATTTTTAACGTGCTTCCAGGTGTTGCCTCTTGATTTTCAGAAGTAGCTTCCAAATATAATCCGGCGCAAGCTGCGATAATCTTTTTAATCTCTTCCGTCTTTATTCGTTTCCAATGTTCGTTGTCAAGTTTTTGAATTAAGTCATAAGCTCTCACAAGTAATGGTAGCGAAGCAGCTGGGTTTTTAAAATCAAAATTATTTTGCACTTCTTCTAACATATTGCCAATTAGAAATCCACCGTTTACTCTTTTCCAAGTAGTATCTATTCCTTCAAAAAGATTGGTTTTATCTTTGAGCATATCACCTTTTAGTAGTTCTAAATATTCATCTTCTTCGCCACGTGTTCCTGTAGAACCAAACCCTTGCGACTGATGACGACTTCTACTCAAAGCAGCAATTTCTTGATTGGACTTTCCAACAGTTGGATAATAGGTTCCGATTTTGAGGTTAATTAAGTTGGTCTTATCAGCTGTATCAAATTTTTCTCTGCTGCCATAAAACCACCATGAGGTGTTGAAAAAAATACGTTTGGGTTGCCATACTTTAGCTAACGCCAGTTGGTTTGGAAACGAAGTTGCATCATTTGACTTATCAAAAGCTTCTAGACCTAGCATCGCTGAAGCTGTATGGTGACCGTGAGTGGTTCCAGGTGAACGATGGTCAAAGCGATTGATTATTACATCGGGTTGGAAATTTCGAATGACCCAAATAACGTCGCTCAACACTTGTTCTTTATCCCAAATTTGCAATGTTTCGTCAGGATTTTTAGAATATCCAAAATCATTGGCTCGTGTGAAAAACTGAATCCCACCATCTATTTTTCTGGCTTCGATGAGCTCTTGCGTTCTTATTACTCCTAGCAATTCTCTTAATTCTGTGCCAATCAGATTTTGTCCACCATCACCACGTGTTAACGATAAATAGGCAGTTTGTGCGTGGATAGTATTAGATAAATAGGAAATTAATCGTGTGTTTTCATCATCAGGATGTGCTGCAATATACAAGGCTGAACCTAAAAAATTTAATTTTTGAATTTGATTGTATATCTCAACTGCACTTGGTTTTGCAGGTTGTTGGGCTGAACTAAAATTGTGTACAAAAAGGAATAAAAAACCATAGAAAAAATAAAGCTTGTGCATATTTTAAACATTAAAGTGCAATAGCTTCAAATATACAGATTAAATAAAAAGGTCAGATGATATTAATCTGTTTTTAACAAAATGAAATGACAAATAGCTTAATCATTTGAAGCTGTTGAATTTGGAAATCTACCCTTTGCATTATAAGGATATAATTTTTTATGCACATTTAAAAATTGTTGTGGGTCTTCGCCATCATAATCTTTAATGATGACATATGCTTTATTGTACAAAGAATAACCACCGTAATTAACAGGCAATTCTTCGGCAGTTTGCCATTCATTGTTTATTTTGAAATAATATACCATATTTACGTTGTCAAAATAAGCTTGAAGATTTGGAAAATAATAATAACGTGAAGTTCCTTTTGAAGGATTTTCTGGCGATGCATTTTTACTGTCAACTGGTTTTACTTGGGCATTCAAACTATTGATAAGCAAAAAAAAGACTAAAACGAATGTAAAATTAAGAGTTTTCATGATTTTGTAGATTTGGGATTAACAAAAAGTCGGCAATATTAAAACATTTTTCAAATGTACGTATTATAAATCAATTAAATGCAAAAATAATCGATTAAATGCATAATAAAAAAATAAAAATAAGAATTATAGTATTTTAAGACAGCTGAAATTTGATTTTAGCAAAGATAAATAACTTCAGATTATTGAGAAAATTAAAAATTTCTAATCGGTAAATCCCTTGCCTTCGGAATTAGGTTGGATAATGGAGATGCCTTTTTGAAGCAGCATGTTATTTGGGTAGACCATTCGCTCTCCACTAGGGCTAACTAAATCAATATGAAAAGCATTAATATCGATAATTTCGCCTTCTACTGGAAAGTCTTTATCATGTATTTTAATTACATCGCCTATTTTGAACGGAAAAGAAAAAAATAATATTACTCCCGACGTTACATTACTTAAAATTGACCATTGTGCAAACATGGCAACACCAACAATAGTTGCAATAGAAGAAAGTGTGATAAAAATATCGCTTGTTTGAACACCCCAAATTACGATTAAAGAAATAATAGCTAAAAAACTAATGAGTAAGTTAATATACTTAATAACTAAATTAGTTCTTTTTTCAATTCCCGCATAAGAACTAGAATACCGTTTGACCGCTTTGGTGACAATTAATCGCAAAAATACAACTACAATTATTACTAGTCCGGTAGCAATTTCTTGTTTAATAAATTGTTCTAAAAAGCTCATATTTTTTATTATAAGGAGATTAAATAGTTATAAACAAGTGTGGTGGGCAATCCAACAACATTAGTATAGGAACCTTCAATTTTTGAAATACCAATTAATCCAATCCAATCTTGAATTCCATATGCACCAGCTTTATCAAATGGTTTATAATTTTCTAAATAGTAATGTATTTCGTCGTCTGTCAGCGCATTGAAGGTTACTTTGGTGACGTCAAAAATGGTTTCTTTTTTCCATTTTGTGGCAAAACATACTGATGTAATAACTTCATGTGTAGCATTAGACAATGATTTCAAAATAAAAAACGCATCAGTATAATCTTTTGGTTTTCCCAACGCTTTATTATCCAACCACACAATGGTATCGCTGGTAATTAAGATTTCATTATCCGAAATTTCCCCATCGAAAGCTTTGGCTTTGAGTTCTGCCAAATAATTAGTAATTTCAACGCCTTGAAGATTGTCGGGATACACTTCTTCAATTTCTTTTAAACGAATTTCAAAGTCAAGATCTAAATCTTTTAAGAATTGCTGTCTTCGAGGTGAACCCGATGCTAAAACAATTTTATAGTTTTTTAGTTTATCTTTAACCATTGTATTTTATATTTAAAGTAATTACCAGTACTGACAGAATTCCGAAAAAAATAATCCACTTTAAAATAGTACTTAGCCAATGAAATTCTTTTTTGGTAGAAGCATTTGCAATTTTTATAATAAATAAAATAAGTGGTGCAACCACCAAAAGTAAACTATAAATCACTGCAAAATAAAGACGGTTTGACATCAAATAGCTATTGATGTACCATAGCAAAATTAGAGTGGTAATTATTCCTAAAACTAGCAGTACTTTTGACGTTTTCTTTACGCCAATAGCAATAGGTAAAGTACTCATTCCTTGATTGTAGTCGCCATCAATATCTTCCATATCTTTAACTATTTCACGTATCAAATTGATAATAAATGCAAAAACAGCGTAGTCCATTAACATAGAAAAAAGAATTCCCATTTCGGCCCTATTTCCCTCATAGGTTGCTGGAAGCAAATCAAATAATCCGATAATTAAAACACTGAATGATAACAACAAAGCCACAATAATATTTCCAATTAAAAGCATTTGTTTTAAACTTGTAGCATACATATAAAGCGTGGCTGCGATTATTATGAATGCTCCAGCAAAACTTGGTTTTTGTATCACATTTGATAAATAAAATCCGACACCAACACCAGTTACATTTAATGCAAAATACAAATTGTAACCCATGTTCTCCGATATACTTTTGCCTATAAAAACTTTATGTGGTTTATTTTCATTATCGGTATCTTGATCTAAAATATCATTAATAATATAACCCGCAGCTGCAATCAAAACCGTTGATAAAACCAATAAACCGTATTGAAAATGATTTAAGGCTAATGGAATATTTTGAAATTTTAAAAATCCGTAACGAAAAATTAATTGCATAAAGGCAAGTAATAGAAGATTTTGGTAACGAATGAGTTGTAAATATTTCATGATTAGTGTTCAGTTTTGAGTGTTCAGTCTTAGTTTTCAGTTTCAGTTTACAGTCAAAGCTATATTAGAGGCAATAATTCGGTTGGTTGTTAAAATAATTAAGTAGAAAAAGCAATTGTCTATTAACTATTTTCCATTATCTATATTCTACGAGCTGAGTCTATCAATCATGTTTTCCGTTGTAATACATATGCCATTTTCCCTGTACTTTCATCACTTGTTCTATCACTTCACGAACAGCGCCTTTTCCACCATTTTTGTGTGAAATGTATTTTGAAATGGATTTTATTTCCGGACTTGCATCTTGAGGACATGTTGGTAATCCTACCAATTGCATCACATGAAAATCGGGAATATCATCACCCATATAAAGTATTTCTTCAGGTTTAATATTATATAATTCGATATACTCTTTGAAAGTTGCTACTTTATCAGGCGAAGCCAAATGAATAGCTGTAATTCCCAAGTTGTTTAATCTGATGCGAACACCTTCATTATTTCCTCCTGAAATGATACAAATATTATAGCCACTTTCAATAGCAGCTTTCATGGCAAAACCATCACGAATATTCATAATACGAAGCAATTCGCCAGTAGGAGTAACATGAACGGAACTATCGGTTAAAACACCATCCACATCAAAAATAAAAGTGGTGATGGTATTCATGAGTTCTTTATAACTTTTTTCCATTATCGATTATAGATTTTGTGATTAATTTATAGATTTCTTTTTGGTTGTCATCGGTTAAAAATGATAAATGCGCATTGATAGTTTGCGTGTCATTGCGCTTGGCTGGACCAGTTTGCGCATCAATCGGTGAAAGTGATTTTATTTTATTTGCGGTTTCTACTATAAGCGGTTTTAAAATATCAAAAGGCAATTCGTTTTGTGAGCAGATTTCATAACCAATTTGGTATAAATGGTTTACAAAATTAGCAACAAAAACAGCGGCAACATGTAATGCTTTTCGCTGATTTGAAGTAATTGTAAAAATTGTATCCGAAAGCGATTGTGCAATTGAATTGAGCATTTTTAAATCGTTGTCATTTTGTGCTTCGAGGCAAATTGGCACTTCTCTAAAATCAACTTCTTTCAATTTTGAAAAGGTTTGCAGCGGATAAAAAACGCCTTTTCGGTGTTTATCGTCAATAGCATCCATTGACATGGAACCCGATGTGTGAACCACTAATTGATTTTCAAGAAAAATATTTTTTGAAACCTCTGAAATAGCATTATCACTGATAGCGAGAATTACTATATCAACCAATTTGAGTTCACTAAAACTTGTACAAATTTTATCTTCTGAAATCAAGTGAGCAATCGCTTCTTTTTTTCTGGATAAAACCTGAACTAGCTCAATTTCAGTCGTTTTTGAAAACGCTTTGACAAGGTGTTGCGCCACATTTCCTGAACCGATAACAGACACTTTAATCATGTGGCTAAATTATTGAAAAATACTATCATTTAATATTTAAAAAACAAAGAATTGTACAAGTCATAAAAAAGAATTAAAACCGCGTAGTAATGAGGCGTAAATCTATTTATTTGATTTATTTTTGCATCACTTTTTAAAATAAGAATTCCAAAATATGGAAAAGAAAATATACAATCTTTTGTTCTCTACAAGATTAATGGCGCTTTTATTTATTAGTTTTTGTGTTGCAATGGGTGTTGGAACTTTCGTTGAAAGTAAATACAATACGGATACGGCACGCATTTTAGTCTACAATGCCTGGTGGTTTGAAGCTATGATGTTATTTTTTGTCATAAATTTTAGCGGAAACATTGTACGATATCAATTGTATAAAAAGGAAAAATGGGCTACACTTTTATTTCATTTATCATGGATTTTTATAATCATAGGTGCTTTTGTTACCAGATATATCAGTTATGAAGGAATGATGCCGATAAGAGAAGGAGCAAGCTCCAATCAGTTTTATTCCGATAAACCTTTTCTAACGGTATTAGTCGATGGCGAGTATCAAGGGAAAATGATGCGTCGCACTTTTGAAAAACCACTGTTACTCTCTCCTGTTACAGATAATCATTTTTCAATTGATGAAAAATTTGCCGAAATTCCTTTCGAAATAGAGTACAAAGATTTTGTTTTAGATGCTAAAGAAACCATTAAAGAAACGCCAAATGGCGAGGTTTACTTGCGTCTTGTAGAATCAGGCGATGGAACGCGCCACGAGCATATGTTAAAAGATGGTGAAGTTCAAAATATACACAACGTGTTATTTGCCCTGAATAAACCAACAGCTGGAGCTATAAATATTGATACAAAAGCCAATACAATTACTGCACCTTTTGATGGTCAATTTATGAGAATGGCCGATAAATTGCAGGGCAAAGTTACCAAAGACTCTGTGCAAACTTTGATGTATCGCTCTTTATATAATCTTGGTGGAAGCCAGTTTGTTATTCCAGATCAACCCAAAAGAGGTGTAAAATCATTTAAATCTAGTGGTGATTTTAAAGCTAAAGAACACGATGATGCCTTAGTTTTAAATTTAAAAGTAGGAAACGAAAACAAAGAAATAACACTTGTAGGTTCAAAAGGGAAGACAGGCGAGCCAATTATTGCAAAGTTAGGCGGATTAGAATTTACTTTATTCTATGGTAGTAAAGCTTATGAACTCCCTTTTTCAGTAAAATTAAATGATTTTATTGCCGAAAAATATCCTGGTACTGAAAAAAGCTATTCGGCGTTCGAAAGTAAAGTAACAATTGTGGATAAAAAGGAAACCTTTGACGCTCGAATTTACATGAATAATATATTGGATTATAGAGGATTTCGTTTTTTTCAGGCTTCTTTTGATCCCGACGAAAAAGGAACCGTTCTTTCTGTAAATCACGATTTTTGGGGAACAGGAATTACTTACGTTGGCTATTTCTTATTATATTTTTGTATGATGGCTTTGCTATTTACAAAACATTCTCGATTTGCTGATTTAAAACGAAAATTAGAAAATGTAAAAAGAAAAAAGGCAAAACTCATCACAACGGCTGTTTTGTTTTGTTCGATAAGTGGTTTTGCACAAGATCATTCACATACGCCGCCAAAAATGAATTTTTTAGATTCGATACTTCGCTATAAAGTTCCCGAAAAACAAGCGGCACAATTTGGTAGATTAGTCATTCAAGATGCTGGCGGAAGAATGAAACCTATCAATACTTTCTCATCAGAATTGCTCCGAAAAGTAAGTCATAGTAATGATTTTAATGGCATGAATCCTGACCAAGTATTTTTGTCGATGAAGCAATTTCCATTTGCTTGGATTGAGGTTCCGATAATTTATATAAAAGGTGGAAATGATAGCATCAGAAAAATTATTGGAGCAGATAAAAATGACAAGTTAATTCCGTTTAAAAAATTCTTTGATGATAAAGGCAACTACAAATTAGCGCCTTATTTGGATCAAGCCTATAAAGTGGCCAATCCAAATCAATTTGAAAAAGATTTTGTTGAAACAGACAAGAAGGTCAATTTGATGAATAGTGCTTTGTTTGGAAGTATTTTAAAAATATATCCTGTTCCCAATGATAAAGGCAACAAATGGGTTTCTAATTTGGAACTAAACCATCGCACAGGAAACGCATTGGACACTATTAAAACAGCATTTCCCTATTATTTGGAGTCATTGATGGCAGGTAATAAAACAAAAGACTATACTATGGCCAACACGATGCTAAACGGTATAGAAGCCTACCAAAAAAAATATGGGAAAGAGGTAAGACCATCAGATGATAAAATTCATTATGAAATTTTGTATAATAAATATGATGTATTTCAAAAGTTGCCTTATCTGTATTTAATTGCTGCTGCGTTGATGATGTTGTTTACCATTTTGAGAATATTTAAAGAACGAAAATGGTTAGCCATTACGGTGAATATTTTTCATATTTTAGTAGGTTTCTTATTCGGTTTGCATACGTTAGGGCTCATTACAAGATGGTATATCGCGGGTCATGCGCCTTGGAGTAACGCTTATGAAGCGATAGTTTATGTAGCTTGGGCAACCATGTTTTTTGGATTGGCTTTTGATAGAAAATCAAAATTAACAGTTGCTTCTTCGGCTTTTGTAACTGCCATGATTTTAGCTGCAGCTTACGCCAATTGGATTGACCCCGAAATTGCAAACTTACAGCCTGTATTGAATTCGTATTGGTTGATGATACACGTGGCAGTTATTGTGGCTAGTTATGGTCCATTTGCACTTGGCGCAATCCTAGGTTTGGTGGCATTGCTATTAATTTTCTTTACCAATGAAAAAAACAAGCAAAAAATGGAACTCAACATTAATGAGATAACCTACATCAACGAAATGGCGCTAACCATTGGTTTGATTATGTTAACCATTGGCAACTTTTTAGGCGGGCAATGGGCCAATGAAAGTTGGGGAAGATATTGGGGTTGGGATCCAAAAGAAACTTGGGCTTTGATTAGTATTATGGTTTATGCCTTTGTTATTCATGCACGATTTGTGCCGTCGATGAGAAATAAATGGATATTCAATCTCTTAGCGATGTATGCCTTTGTATCGATATTGTTTACCTATTATGGTGTGAATTTCCATTTGGTAGGATTGCATTCCTATGCAAGTGGCGAAGCAAAATCGTTGAGTTGGATTTATCAAACATTGGGAGCAATGACTTTAATTGGAATTTTGGCTTATCCAAAGTATAGAAAATATTACAAAAAGTAGTAAGTATAAACCAATCACAAAATAGTCTTAATGTTGATTTTAATAGAATATGATTACTGTAAATTTGGAAAAAAGATTTATTATGAAAAAAATTTTAACCCTAACTTTTGGCACTTTACTTTTATGGAGTTGTCAAAATAATGCTCAAAACAATGTTCAAAATAATGCCATTTCATCCACTACTAAATCAAATCAAAGTATGAATACAGACGAACAAATTGAAACAATTTACCAGTATAAAGTAACTGACCTATATGGAAAAGAATTTGACTTTGCTTCTTTAAAAGGAAAGAAAATACTGGTCGTAAATACCGCATCAGAATGCGGATTAACGCCGCAGTATAAAGATTTAGAGTCCATATATGAAAAATACAAAGACAAAGACTTCGTTATTATTGGGTTTCCAGCTAATAATTTTGGTTCACAAGAACCAGGAAGTAATGAGGAAATAGCTAAGTTTTGTCAGATGAATTATGGCGTTACCTTTCCGATGATGAGTAAAATTTCAGTTAAAGGTTCTGATAAAGCACCTATCTATGAATTTTTAACTCAAAAAAGTAAAAACGGACTACAGGATAGCGAAGTAGAGTGGAATTTTCAAAAATATCTAATTAATGAACAAGGTAAATTAATCAAGGTTTTATCTCCAAGAGTATTACCCACTGATCCCGTAATCATCGATTGGGTAAACGGAAAGTAATTTTTGTAACTAAATTTATTTTAAACCTGATGAAGTCATTCATCAGGTTTTTTCTTTGTATTCTATCGATGAACGTCAATGGTGTAGTGGTTTACAGAGTTTTTTATCCTTTAAACGATTTTATTGTATACTAATTTATAAACTATTTACTTTTGATGTGAAAGTTTGATTCCACATACAGATAAAAAATGAAAAATATATTTAATCCAGTTTATAGGCAAGAATACCTTAAAGGATATTCTAGTGGTTTAAATCCTTATCTTACAATTGACGATACAAAAAACGAGGTTTATGCTTTTGGCTTTTGTCAAGGAAGAGAGGAATATGAAAAGATGAATGGAAAAGTTGTTTATGGAATTCCTCAACTCATAGTAACCAATAAAGTTTTAGAAGATTTCTTATTAGCGGGAATGCTCGGCATGAATATAAATGCTGATGGTTACAATGCCTTTCAACTAGATATAATTTTGAAATGGTATCAAAGTGGCGTTGAAAAATACAATCCAGAGCAAAGTGAATATCTCCAAGAAATTTTGGCAGAAAATGGTATAGAGCTAACACAATAAAGAAAAAACATCTTTTTTTTTACGACAACCTGATAAAGTGATTTATCAGTTTTTTTATGCCTGAATTATTCTAGCATTAATTGCATGATTACCGAATGCAACCATCTATCAAACTTATAGCCTGACTCTTGTATTATTCCCACCGTTGAAAAACCAAATTTTTCGTGAAAGGTAATACTGCTTTTGTTTTCAGAGTCAATAACAGCAACCATAGTATGGAGTTTTTGATTTTTGGCGAGTTCAATTAGTTCATGCATGATTACTTTTCCAATGCCTTTGCCATGATAATCATCGGAGACATAAACTGAATGCTCTACTGTAAACTTATAGGCTTCTCTAAACCGAAATTCACTATAATAACCAAATCCTACTATTTCGGTCTGTAAAGTTGCCACAATAATTGGAAAATTTTTATCTAATTTGTCTGTAAAAATTGCTAATTGTTGTTCAAAAGTTCGAGGTTCATAATCATAGAGTGCTGTTGAATATAAAATATTGTAATTGATGATATCTACAATTGCCTGAGTATCTTCTGCTTTAAAATGTCTTATGTTGATTTTTTCCATTTGAGAATTAAAAAGTTAAATGTAAAAAAAACTTTGAACCTTTGTATCTTTGTTACTTAAGATTAGATAAATGATTTACCCAAAAATACCTTTAGCCCAAAGTATTATCGAAATTTGCAGTGCTAAAGGAGTTCATGATATCATAATATCACCAGGTTCGCGCAATGCACCACTAACCATTGGGTTTACAAATAATCCCAAATTTAGGTGTTACAGTATTGCAGATGAGCGTTGCGCAGCTTTTTTTGCACTGGGTATTGCACAACAAAAACAAAAACCTGTAGCTGTCGTTTGTACTTCGGGTTCAGCTCTACTTAATTATTATCCGGCATTTGCAGAAGCATTTTATAGTCAAATTCCATTTGTAGTTATTTCGGCAGATCGACCATTTTATAAAATAGATATTGGCGATGGACAGACTATTCGTCAAGAAGATGTGTTTCGAAATCATTCTTTGTATAATGCAAATTTAACTGAAGATGCATCAGAGGAAAATGACGTTTATATAAATGAAGCCATCAATGTTGCCATCGCACGAAAAGGTCCAGTTCATATTAATGCTCCGTTTGAAGAACCTTTGTATGAAACTACTAATAAGCCATCAATAGATTGCAATGTAACTGGTTTATTCAAAATTCATCGGTTAGTAGGAGTGGACGATATAATTGCTTTTTCAACCTTATGGAACCATAGCAAAAAAATATTGGTCGTTGTTGGCGAAAATCCTCCAAATGCAATTGAACAAAAATGGATTGATTTATTGGCCACTTTTCCATCAGTTGTGGTGTTGACAGAAACAACTTCCAATATACACCATCCGTCATTTATCAACAACATCGATACTTTAATAACGCCTTTCAATGCAAAGGATTTTACTGCTTTACAGCCAAGAATACTAATTACTTTTGGGGGAATGATTGTTTCCAAACGAATAAAAGCGTTTTTGAGAAAATACAAACCAAGACACCATTGGCACATTGACGAATTAAGAGCTTACGATACGTTTGGTATTTTGACTAAGCATTTTCATGTACAACCCAATCAATTTTTTAAGCAGTTTTTACCATTTGTAAAACATGTTGAAAGCAATTATAAGGCAACTTTTGGAGCTATTCGCGAGCGAAGAAAAGTAAAGCATGAAGAATATCTTTCAACCATTCCATTTTCTGATTTTAAAGCGTTTGAAAGCATACTTTCTAGTTTGCCAAAAAATATACAATTACAAATAGGTAATAGTTCTGCAATTCGTTATGCGCAGTTATTTGATATCGATACGACCATCGAAGTTTTCTGTAATCGAGGTACAAGTGGCATTGATGGCAGTACATCTACCGCTATTGGCGCTGCTGTGGCAAATAAAAAGCCAACTGTTTTAATTACTGGTGATGTCAGTTTTTTTTATGACAGTAATGCACTTTGGAACAACTATATTCCTAAAAATTTCAAAATTATTGTAATTAATAATGGCGGTGGAGGAATATTTAGAATACTACCTGGGCATGAAGAAAATGCTACTTTCAATACTTTTTTTGAAACTTCGCACTGCTTAACGGCCGAACATTTGGCAAAAATGTATCAATTTAATTATTTGACTGCCAGTGACGAAAAATCATTAAAAAATGGTTTAGAAAAATTATTCGAAAAAAATAATATGCCAACCCTTTTAGAGGTTTTTACACCTACACGAGAAAACAATAAACTTTTATTAAACTATTTTAAACAATTAGTTTAAATAGTAGTTTCAAAAATGAGTAAAACTGTGAGCCAAACCAATAAATTGAAAATATTTAACGACCCTATTTATGGGTTTATAACCATTCCCAACACTTTGGTGTATGATTTAATTCAGCATCCTTATTTTCAGCGTCTTCGAAGAATTTCTCAAATGGGTTTATCCTATTTAGTTTATCCTGGTGCAAATCATACTCGCTTTCATCATGCACTTGGCGCTATGCATATGATGCAAAAAGCGGTGGAAGTACTTCGCTTTAAAGGTGTTGCTATTTCAAAAGAAGAAGAAAATGCTTTGTATGTAGCGATATTGCTTCATGATATTGGTCACGGTCCGTTTTCTCATGCCATGGAACACAGTATTGTCGAAGAGGTAAATCATGAAACCATTTCGTTATTGTTCATGAATAAATTGAACCAAGAGTTTGACGGACAATTAAGCTTAGCCATCAAAATTTTTAAAGGAGAATACCATCGAAAATTTATGCTTCAGCTTATTTCTAGTCAGTTAGATATGGATAGAATGGATTATTTAAAACGAGATAGTTTTTATTCGGGCGTTGCCGAAGGAAATATTAATTCCGATAGATTAATTCAAATGATGAACGTTAATCAAGATGTTCTTGTTATGGAGGAGAAAGCGATTTATTCTATCGAAAAATTTTTGATGGCACGTCGCTTGATGTATTGGCAAGTTTATTTACACAAAACTAGTTTGGTAGCTGAATTGACATTGACAAAAGCGCTACAAAGAGCAAAAGAATTACACAGTAAAGGCATTGATGTTACTTGTAGTCGACCTTTAAAATATTTTATGGAGCATAAGATTAGTCTTGAAAACTTTTCAGATATCGATTTAGATACCTTTGCTCAACTAGATGATTTTGATATAATTAGTGCTTTAAAAGAATGGCAATATCATGATGATTATATTCTAAGTACGCTAAGTAAAATGATTATCAATAGAGACTTATCCAAAATAAAATTAAACAGTGAAAAATTCCCTGTAGAAGTGCTGCAAGAGATGTCAAATCGCTTCGCAAAAGCTCAGAATATTAGTCTGCAAGAAGTTAAATATTTTATTTTTAAAGGAAAAATAAAAAATCAAGCTTATAGTAAAGAAGCTGAACCGATACGAATTTTTAAGAAAGATAGTACCATTGAAGATGTGGTTGAGGCTTCAGACCAGTTAAATTTAAAAGCATTATCAAAACCGGTTACCAAATATTTTATCTGTTTTCCAAAACTACTAGAGGAAAATTAATATTAAAATTCTTTTTTTCATACTTTTGTTCGATAAAACTGGCCAATACACTGTTTATGAATAGTAAAATGAAATTGCAATATCAGTTCCATCTTTTCCAGATGCGCAAAACACTCTGTTAGGATGAAGTTTACAGCAGCTCAAATAGCGGGAATTTTGGATGGTGAGGTTGTTGGCAATCCTAAAACCGAAGTTTATAAATTATCCAAAATAGAAGAAGGAACTCATGGTTCGCTTACTTTTTTGGCAAATCCAAAATATGTAAATTTTGTTTATACCACAGAAGCAAGTGTCATAATTGTTAATAATTCTTTTGAACCTGAACAAGTTGTAAAATCAACTCTAATAAAGGTAGATGATGCTTATCAATCATTTTCAAAGCTATTAGAATACTACAATCAAGTAAAATTGATGAAATCAGGGATAGAACAACCTTCTGTTATTTCTGAAAATGTTACCTATGGGAAAGACTTATATTTAGGCAGCTTTTCTTATATTGGTAAAAATGTAGTAATAGGTGACAATGTTAAAATTTATCCCAATTCTTTTGTAGGTGACAATGTTACAATTGGTGACAATACCATACTTTTTGCAGGAGTAAAAATATACTCCGAAACGTTAGTTGGTGCAAATTGCATGTTACATTCTGGTTGTATAGTGGGCTCAGACGGATTTGGTTTTGCACCTCATGACGATGGAACATACAGCAAAATTCCACAAATAGGCAATGTAATCATCGAAGATTATGTCAATATCGGTTCTTGCACAACAATTGATAGAGCAACATTAGGATCAACCATCATCAGAAAAGGAGTAAAACTTGATAACCAAATTCAAATAGCGCATAATGTGGAAATTGGTGAAAACACGGTCATTGCAGCACAAACTGGCATTGCAGGTTCCACAAAAATTGGACACAGCTGTATGATTGGCGGGCAAGTAGGTTTTGCGGGTCATTTAGTGATTGGCAATAACGTTAGAATACAAGCGCAATCGGGCATAGGAAAAAATTTGGTCGATGGAGAAATAGTTCAAGGAACACCCGCTTTTAACTATGGTGATTTCAGCAAATCCTATGTGCACTTTAGAAATTTACCCAAAATAGTTGCCGAAATAGAAGAACTTAAAAAAACAATAAATAAACTAAAACAAGATTAAAATGGTTAAACAAAAAACCATCCAAAACGAAATTTCATTATTAGGTGTTGGACTACATACAGGAAATGAAGTCACGATGACATTTAAACCAGCGCCGGTTAATAACGGTTTTTCCTTCGTAAGAGTGGATTTAGAAGGAAATCCGGTAATTGAAGCTGATGCTAACTATGTCGTAAATACGCAACGGGGAACAAACTTGGAAAAATTGGGAGTAAAAATTCAAACTCCTGAGCATGTTTTAGCAGCGCTAATTGGCTGCGATTTAGATAATGTAATTATCGAGCTTAATGCCTCAGAATTGCCAATAATGGATGGTTCTTCAAAGTTTTTTGTAGAAGCTTTAGAGAAAGCTGGTGTAGTTGAACAAACTGCCGAACGCTATTATTATGTAGTGAAAGAAGTTATTTCTTTTGCTGACGAAAGTACTGGAAGTGAAATTATTCTGATGCCAGCAGATGATTATCAGGTTACCGCGATGGTAGATTTTGGTACCAAAGTTTTAGGTACTCAAAATGCTTCTCTGAAAAATATTTCTGATTTCAAAGCCGAGATAGCCGATGCAAGAACTTTTAGTTTTCTTCACGAACTTGAAACTTTACTTGATAACGGATTAATTAAAGGTGGCGATTTAAACAATGCTATTGTTTATGTCGATAAAGAAATTTCACCTAAAACTATGGATAATCTGAAAGTGGCTTTTGGTAAAGACACTATTTCAGTGAAACCAAATGGAATTCTTGATAATTTAACCTTACACTATCCAAACGAAGCCGCACGTCATAAACTATTGGATGTTATCGGTGATTTAGCATTGGTAGGTACACGCATTAAAGGAAAAGTAATTGCCAATAAACCTGGGCATTTTGTCAATACACAATTTGCAAAAAAATTAGCTAAGATTATCAAAATAGAACAGCGCAATCAAGTGCCGGTTTATGATTTAAATTTAGAACCGTTGATGGATATTCATAAAATCATGAATATCTTGCCTCACCGTCCGCCATTTTTATTTATAGACCGTATTATTGAAATGTCGGATAATCATGTGGTTGGGATGAAAAATGTTACCATGAACGAAAGTTTCTTTGTAGGACATTTTCCAGATGCGCCAGTTATGCCAGGAGTAATCATAGTAGAAGCTATGGCACAAACAGGAGGAATACTAGTATTGAGTACTGTTCCCGATCCTGAAAATTACCTCACATTTTTTATGAAAATAGACAATGTGAAATTCAAGCATAAAGTGTTACCTGGTGACACCTTATTATTTAAATGTGAATTGATAACCCCAATACGAAGAGGAATTTGTCATATGCAAGCTAAAGCGTATGCCAATGGAAAATTGGTGGCAGAAGCCGAATTGATGGCGCAAATTGCAAAAAAACAATAATTATAAAAGTTTATAGTTCGTCGTTTATAGTTGAAAAAGTATAAACAACAAACAACAAACAACAAACCATAAACAAAAAAAAACATGAATCAACCGTTAGCCTATGTACATCCTGGTGCGAAAATCGCAAAGAATGTTGTTATAGAACCTTTTACAACCATCCATAATAATGTTATCATTGGCGATGGCACATGGATTGGTTCTAATGTGACCATTATGGAAGGTGCACGCATTGGAAAAAATTGTAACATCTTTCCTGGAGCAGTAATCTCTGCGATACCACAAGATTTAAAATTTGGAGGAGAAGAATCACTCGCTGTTATTGGTGATAATGTAACGGTGAGAGAATGTGTAACCATTAACCGAGGAACCGTTGCATCTGGACAAACAAAAATCGGAAACAATTGTTTAATCATGGCTACAGCTCATATTGCGCACGATTGTCACATTGGCGATAATGCAATCATTGTAAATGGTGTGGCTTTAGCCGGACATGTAATTGTTGGTAATTACGCCATCATCGGTGGTTTGGCTGCCATTCATCAATTTATTCATATTGGTGATCATGCGATGGTTTCTGGTGGCTCATTGGTTCGTAAAGATGTTCCACCCTATACTAAAGCAGCAAAAGAACCATTGTCCTACGTAGGTATAAACTCCGTCGGACTTAGAAGAAGAGGATTTAGCGCAGAAAAAATTAGAGAAATCCAAGACATCTACAGAATTTTATACCAAAAAAATTACAATACTTCGCAGGCTATGGGAATTATTGAAGGTGAAATGTCGGCATCGCCAGAACGTGACGAAATTTTGGATTTTATCAGAAACTCATCCAGAGGAATAATGAAAGGATACTCGGGGTCGTATTAAATGTTTAAAGTTGTTTAAAGTTTAAGAGTTTATTATTGTTTTAAACAACATTAAGCAACATTAAACAATATTAAACAACATTAAACAACCTTAAACAACATTAAACAATTTTAAACTATAATAAACAACAATAAAATGGCATCTACATCAGATATTAGAAATGGATTATGCATTAAGTACAATCACGATATTTATAAAATTATCGAGTTTCTTCACGTAAAACCAGGTAAAGGACCGGCTTTTGTGAGAACAAAGTTAAAGTCATTAACTAACGGTAAAGTATTAGACAATACCTTTTCTGCAGGGCATAAAATTGATACGGTTAGAGTAGAAACTCAAAATTTTCAATACTTATATGCCGAAGGTGATCAATTTCATTTTATGAACACCGAAACTTATGAGCAGATTACTTTAAACAAAGATATTTTGGATGCTCCCGATTTATTAAAAGAAGGAACAAATGTAATGGTACAAATCAATACCGAAACTGATTTGCCTTTATCAGTAGATATGCCAGCTTCGATTGTTTTAGAAGTAACTTATGCGGAACCAGGCGTAAAAGGAAATACTGCCACTAACGCTACTAAACCAGCCAAAGTTGAAACAGGTGCTTCTGTAAATGTGCCATTATTTATCAATGAAGGCGATAAAATCAAGATTGATACGGCCACTGGTTCTTATATGGAAAGAGTTAAAGAATAGTAATCAGTCCCGAACCTTCGGGACAGTGTTTAGTTAGCAGATAAAACTGAACACTAAAAACTGAACACTAAAAACTGAAAACTGAACACTATAAAAATGAAGTTTCCAAAAAAACATACATTAAAAGAAATTGCCGAAATCATCGGTTGCCAATTTATTGGCGGCGATGATTTTCCTGTTTATGGCATGAACGAAATTCATGTAGTAGAACCTGGTGATATTGTATTTGTTGATCATCCTAAGTATTATGACAAAGCACTACAATCAGCAGCTACTATTATTTTAATTAATAAAGAAGTAGCCTGTCCAGAGGGTAAAGCATTGCTCATTTCTGATGATCCTTTTAGAGATTTCAACACGCTTACTAAACATTTTAGACCTTTTGTAGCTGCGAATGCTAGTATTGCTCCTTCGGCAATAATTGGAAAAAATACCGTCATTCAACCCCAATGTTTTATTGGTAATAATGTGACAATTGGCGACAATTGTTTGCTGCATGCCAATGTAATTGTATATGATAATGCTGTTATTGGCGATAATGTGATAATTCATTCAGGAACTGTTCTTGGTGCTGACGCTTTTTATTATAAAAAACGTCCCGATGGTTTTGATCAGTTGCTTTCTTGCGGAAGAGTAGTGATAGAGGACAACGTGGGAATAGGCGCGTTATGTACTATCGATAAAGGAGTTACAGGCGACACGACCATTGGTGCAGGAACAAAGATTGATAATCAAGTTCATGTGGGTCATGATACTATAATTGGAAAAAAATGTTTGATTGCAGCGCAAACCGGTATTGCAGGTTGTGTAGTTATAGAAGATGAAGTAACGCTTTGGGGACAAGTAGGTACCACAAGCGGAATAACCATCGGTG
This sequence comes from Flavobacterium aureirubrum, assembly GCF_038739835.1. Taxonomy (NCBI): domain Bacteria; kingdom Pseudomonadati; phylum Bacteroidota; class Flavobacteriia; order Flavobacteriales; family Flavobacteriaceae; genus Flavobacterium; species Flavobacterium aureirubrum. Next base: position 22,746 of record NZ_JBCGDO010000016.1, on the reverse strand, counting down.
CAAAAGCTGTTGTACTCGGACAAACGGGCGTAAGCAAATCTATTGCAGGAGGAAAAACCTATTTTGGAACTCCTATAGACGAGGCACGCGAAAAAATGAAACAGTTTGCCTACATTAAAAAAATACCTGAAATACTAAACCAATTAAAATAAAGATGAGCGCAAAACAAATCGTTCAAAATTTTTATAAATCGGATGTGCTTTTAGATGTCAAAAAAGTGGCCGATTTTTTGCACCCCGATGTAGTACTTGAATGGCACAGTAGTAAAGGCTATCATAAATTAAAGCGCGATCAAATCATTGATTTAAGTACCGAATTGAGTAAAGCCTACATTCGTTCTAAAGCTAGAATTAGTCACATTTTAGTGAAAGGAAACAGCGTTTCTCTTCGTTATGCCCATTATGTTAAAACCATTGAAAATCCTAGAGAAGAAATGCTTTTAGCCCATTTTATGGTCATTTGGGAAGTGAAAGACGATAAACTCTATCGCGGCTATCAAATGAGCCAATTGTAAATCAGCTGTGAGTTTGGAGTAGGTAGAAATTTCTCAAAAAACTGACTACTAAACACTGAACACTGAACACTTTTTTCTACTTTTGCATCACTTAAAATAAACACAAATAAACAAATACAAACATGAGCGTTTTAGTTAATAAAGATTCGAAAATCATAGTTCAAGGATTTACAGGTAGCGAAGGAACTTTCCATGCTACTCAAATGATTGAATATGGCACCAATGTTGTTGGTGGTGTAACTCCAGGAAAAGGTGGTTCCACTCATTTAGATCGTCCTGTTTTTAATACCGTAAAAGATGCAGTCACACAAGCAGGTGCAGATACTTCCATCATTTTTGTGCCACCCGCTTTTGCTGCTGATGCCATTATGGAAGCTGCCGATGCCGGAATAAAAGTAATCATTTGTATCACCGAAGGAATTCCCGTAGCCGATATGATTAAGGCCTATTCTTATATCAAGGATAGAAACTGCCGACTTATTGGACCCAACTGTCCGGGTGTGATTACGCCAGGTGAAGCAAAAGTAGGGATTATGCCTGGTTTTGTTTTCAAAAAAGGAAATGTAGGTATTGTATCAAAATCGGGGACGTTGACTTATGAAGCGGCCGACCAAGTGGTGAAACAAGGGTTAGGAATTACAACAGCTATCGGAATTGGTGGTGACCCAATCATTGGAACTACTACAAAAGAAGCGGTGGAATTATTAATGAATGACCCAGAAACACACTGCATTGTAATGATTGGGGAAATAGGTGGACAACTCGAGGCAGATGCTGCCAAATGGATTAAAGCCGATGGTAACCGCAAACCAGTCGTTGGTTTCATCGCTGGTGAAACCGCTCCAAAAGGTAGAACAATGGGTCATGCTGGTGCCATCGTTGGCGGTGCTGATGATACTGCCGAAGCTAAAAAACGCATCATGAGAGAAAATGGCATTCACGTGGTAGATTCTCCAGCAGAGATTGGTAAAAAAGTTAAAGAAGTAATAGGATAAACTCCTTGCTGAATAGAAGAAAAGCTCCAAAGATTTTTGGAGCTTTTTTTGTTTTTGAGCAGATTAATGTTTCCGCCGCTTTGCCTAGTGCTGGGTTAAGAGCCTGTCACTGTCATTTAAGACTATAGTTTTTTTGTAAGATATTTAAAATTAGTAAATTAGCCAGTTTCAAGCAAAACAGTTGTTACCTGACGTTTTTTTTATTTTCTGTCAATTATATATCCTTTTGAGTCAAACAGTATACACGGATATTGCAGTCCACGACTTTTTCCAAATTCTGTGTAATTATATTCTAAAACTTTCTCGCCTTGCATAATGTATAGTAAAACTGTATTGTCGGGTAAAAGATACCAAATAGAATTTTCTTTATTCTCTTGATTTTTCAGTTCTATAAGAATTGCTTTTTGGGCAAAGTCTTTTTCAAATCTAAAATTGCAACCGCAATACAATTGTTTGGAAACCCTTATTGCATCTTCATTTGCATAGGTCGGTTTTGGTTCTACGTTATTATACCTTTTAATTCTCTCCAAAAAAATATCGTGTTTAATCCACTGTTCAGGATTTTTATTGAAGTTGTCAATATTGTAATCGTTAATCGGCTTGTTATTGAAATAGTATATGTCAAGTTTTACTGATTGGTTTTGTGAAATATTATTCATTAAGAACTCAACTTTCTGAACTCGATTAATTATGTCTTTGTAATCCGATTTAATACTATCTCTTGAATATATTGATTTTCCTTCTTTTGTCGCTAGAAACATAATATTCACTTGGGGCATCATCAAATTATTCTTCAGCCTTGCATAATACGTCTTTGGTTCGTTCCAGATATATCTCCCACGACCATAAACTTCTCCAATATTCAAAATCTCAAAATCGCTTTTTAGTTCGTCAAGTTCTTTAAAGTAATCAAATGCTGATAGTTCGTATAAAGTTGGATTATGGTAATCTATAATTTTTGTGACTAAATATTTTGTCAATTCATTACCAGCCATCAGTTCTTGAAATTGTTTTTTAGTGTCAATGATTTCAAAAAGTAATTTGTCTATATTTTGATTGTAATTTTTCAAATCAAAACTATCTGTCCAAGGTGTCTTTTTTGTATTTGGCAATGATTTTCTTGAAGTAAAAGTATTTGTCAAAGTTCCGTTTTCAAAAACCTTTATTACGTATTCATCTCTGTATCGTTGGTGCATATAAACACAACAACCTAATTCAAGATAACATTCAAAGTATTTTTGATAGATTTCAATTTGACCTAATTTTTTAGAAATAAAATTTACTTGTTTGGTATTCCATCCAATATTTTTACTCTTGAAGAATTTGATAAGTCGTTCTGGGTTTTCCTTTATTAAGATTGTATCAATTTTTGTTTCTCTAAAAATCTGAGTTATTGATTTTGTGTTTTTCAGTTCAGTTAATAGTTGATTGATTTTCCTAGTTTGCTTTATGTTTATTTGGTTGGTCTGATACAAATATTCTTGATTGTCAAAGTCCGTTGCATACAAGTTGTAATGAACTTCAATGGTCTGTTTGGAACTTTGTGCGAGTAAAGTCTTTGTAAAAAGTAGTAATATGATTGTAAGTAGTATTTTCATTAAACTGACCGCTAACTTGTGTACACCCGCGACAAAAATTAGCTTATCTACCCTAATTTGGGTGTATAGGCGAAGTTTTTTTCGCTTTATTTTTCAAATGTAGCAAATTATTTATCTTTTAAATCAAGACAATACGTACTTCATTAAGATTAGAACTCTTTAAGAAAAAGTATATAACCTAGTCGAAGCAGTAAATAACTTCGCTGGCGAAGTAAATAACCTCGTCGAGGTAGTAAATAACCTCAAAGTTGCTCCTCAGAGAAGCAAAATCGGAGTTAATAACCTCGTCGAGGCAGTAAATAACCTCAAAGTTGCTACTTGGAAGAGCAAAATCGGAGTTAATAACCTCGTCGAGGAAGTAAATAACCTCAAAGTTGCTCCTCAAAGAAGCAAAATCGAAGTTAATAACCTCGTCGAGGCAGTAAATAACCTCAAAGTTGCTACTTGGAAGAGCAAAATCGGAGTTAATAACCTCGTCGAGGTAGTAAATAACCTCAAAGTTGCTACTTGGAAGAGCAAAATCGGAGTTAATAACCTCGTCGAGGTAGTAAATAACCTCAAAGTTGCTACTTGGAAGAGCAAAATCGGAGTTAATAACCTCGTCGAGGAAGTAAATAACCTCAAAGTTGCTACTTGGAAGAGCAAAATCGGAGTAAATAACTTCGTCGAGGAAGTAAATAACCTCAATGTTGCTCCTTTGAGTAGCACATTTGCTTTTGTGAAGAGCAAAGTTGCTCCTTTGAGTAGCACATTTGCTTCTGTGAAGAGCAAAGTTGCTTCTTTGAGTAGCACATTTGCTTTTGTGAAGAGCAAAGTTGCTACTTTGAGTAGCACATTTGCTTTTGTGAAGAGCAAAGTTGCTACTTTGAGTAGCACATTTGCTTTTGTGAAGAGCAAAAACCCTCTTCGACGAAGCAAAAACCCTGTTATTAAGAGTAGTGACCCTTAATTAAAAGACTCAAAGCTTAATTTAAGGAATGAAAGCTTAATCATTTTAATAAAAGTACTTACAAACAAAAACTACTGAAAAATAGACAGAATCGCCATTATTTTACTAATAGCATGCAAAAAGTAAAACCAAAAATAATAGCGGTTTTTATTTGGTTTTTTGGGATTTCTGATATAGCATTAGTATTTAGTACTTACTATTTTAATTGCTAGTCCATCTAATTTTTTACTCCGTATAAATTATTCTATATTTGGCACATCATTACAACAATAAACCTAATTTTTACCACATGAAATTATTAGAAGGAAAAGTAGCCATTATCACGGGCGCGAGTAGAGGAATTGGAAGCGGCATTGCCAAAGTTTTTGCACAACACGGTGCCAATGTTGCCTTTACTTATAGTTCCTCGGCCGAATCGGCTTTGGCATTAGAAACCGAACTAGCCGCGCTAGGCATCAAAGCCAAAGGATACAAATCGAACGCAGCCGATTTTAACGAAGCACAAAAACTAGTGGACGATGTGATGGCCGATTTTGGCAATGTGGATATTTTAATCAACAATGCCGGAATTACCAAAGACAACCTGTTGATGCGTATGTCTGAAGAAGATTTTGATAAAGTAATCGAAATCAATTTGAAGTCGGTGTTTAATATGACCAAAGCCGTTCAAAAGATTATGTTGAAAAACCGAAAAGGTTCAATCGTCAACATGAGCAGTGTAGTAGGAGTGAAGGGCAATGCCGGTCAGGCTAATTATGCGGCTTCCAAGGCGGGAATGATTGGTTTTACTAAATCGGTAGCGCTAGAATTGGGTTCAAGAAACATTCGTTGCAATGCTATTGCGCCAGGATTTATTGAAACCGAAATGACCGCCAAGCTCAATGACGAAGTAGTACAAGGATGGCGAGATTCGATTCCATTGAAGCGTGGCGGAACTCCAGAAGATGTAGCAAACGCGTGTTTGTTTTTTGCTTCGGATATGAGTGCTTATGTTTCGGGGCAAGTGTTAAACGTATGTGGAGGAATGCTTACTTAGTTTTCAGTTTACAGTCTCAGTTAGCAGAAATTAACTGAAAACTGCGACTGAAAACTGCGACTTTAATTAAAACTGAACACTATATATGAACTCATCAACAATCTTGTTATTACTTTTATCTCTACTAGTTGCTGCTGGCGTTTCATTTTATCAGTATTTATACAAAGTCAAAAGCAAGTCAAGAGTGACGTTGCTTTTGGCTTTTTTGCGTTTCTTTTCCATTTTTGGGTTACTGTTGTTGCTGATAAACCCAATTATTTCTCGAAAAACAGTGGAAACAATCAAAACGCCGTTACCCATTGTTATTGATAATTCCGCTTCGATAAAAGATTTAAAAGCAGACAAATCGGCGCAAGCGCTTTTTGATAAACTAAAAGATAATAGCGCGTTAGCTGATAAATTTGAAGTGCAAACCTATCAGTTTGACACCGATTTTTTTCCCGTAGATACCATTGATTTTAAAGGAAAGCAATCCAACATTGATGTGGTGGCTAAAAATTTGCAAAATATTTATAAAAATCAATCGTTCCCAACGGTATTAATTTCTGATGGTAATCAAACTTCGGGTGACGATTATGTGTTTGCATTTAATGCTCAAAACAAGGTTTTTCCCCTTGTTGTAGGCGACACCACCACTTATTTAGACATCAAAGTTTCGCAGCTTAATGTTAATAAGTATGCCTTTCATAAGAATAAATTTCCGGTAGAAGTTTTCCTGAATTATGCCGGAACTAAAAGCATTAACGCTTCATTCAAAATTACACAAGGAGCAACAGTGTTGAACCAACAAACGGTGGCTTTTTCGCCCAATAAAAAGTCGGCTACGCTGTCGGTTTTATTGCCTGCCGAAAGCGTAGGATTGCAATTATTGAAAGCTACTATTACATCCAAAGAACAGGAGAAGAACACTTACAACAACACCAAAAATTTTGCGGTAGAAGTTATTGATCAAAAAACGGAAGTAGCACTGATTGCTGCCACGGCACATCCTGATTTGGGAGCTATGAAGCGCAGTATAGAAACCAATCCACAACGAAAAGTAACCATACTTAAACCTAACGATATAAACGCGTTAACCGATTATAATGTGCTGATTTTATATCAACCTACAGCGGAATTTAAATCGGTGTTTGAAAAAAATATAAATGCAAAAGTAAATGTGTGGATTATCACTGGTACGGATACTGATTTTAATTTTTTAAATCAAAACCAAAGCGCTTTTAGTTTCAAGATGAGTGGTCAAAAAGAGAATTATTTGGCTTCTTTTGATTCGCAGTTTAATTTATTTGCGTTAGATAACATAGGCTTTGAGCAGTTTCCGCCATTGGAAAATCTGTATGGCACCATCACAGCAAAAGTGAACACCAATACCTTGTTATCGTCTACCATTAGAAATATTGCTACCAATCAACCCTTATTAACTTTTAGCGAAAATAATGGTAGTCGCACTGCCTATTTGTTTGGAGAAAATAGTTGGAAATGGCGTGCTGAAAATTATTTAAATAAAAAGAACTTCACTGATTTTGATATTTTTATTGATAAAACCATTCAATATTTGGCGTCTAATAATTCAAGAAAATCACTCGTTGTAGGTCACGAACGTTTTTATAACTCAGGAGAAGCCATTGAAATCACAGCGCAATATTTCAACAAAAATTATGAATTAGACGAAAAGGCTCGGTTAACTATATCGGTGACTAACACAAAAACGAAAGCCATAAAGAATTATGATTTGTTAAAAAGTACTAATTCGTTTCAAGTTAATCTTGATGGATTAGCGGCAGGAAATTATTCTTTTATTGTAAAAGAGTTGAATTCTAATTCGTCATATAGTGGCAAATTTGAAGTATTAGATTTTGATATCGAAAAACAGTTCGTCAATCCCGATTGGAGTAAGTTAAACCAATTGGCTACTCAAACCAGCGGAAAAGCATACCTTCCGGGACAAGTTGAAGATTTGATAAAGCAATTGCTTGCAGACGAAAGTTATAAAGCAGTGCAAAAAACGATAGTAAAAAAATCACCACTAATCGACTGGATTTGGCTGTTACTTTTGATTGTAGTTTCACTTGGATCTGAATGGTTTATCAGAAAGTACAACGGAATGTTGTAATAAAATTAAAAAGCTTACTTTTGGCACAAATCATAAAAAAAATTAAACATAAACACTAAACTATGAAAATGAAAACAGTACACTTATTTTTACTCGGATTGGTTTTTTCGGCAAGTGCTCAAACCATTAATTCAGAAATGGTGCAATACAAGTTGCCTGTTGCTGCAAAATATCCGATTGAGCAATTAAACAGAAATTTTTCGGTGAAAGTAACTTCGCCCTACACTTTAAAAACAGAGGATATCATTGCGCAGTCTAAAGTTGATTTTCAAGCAGAATTAAAAAATTATGACAAAGTAGTTGCAGATAGCGAAGTTGATTTTAAAGAAAAATTAGCTAGCTATGAAGAAGATGTTATCAAAGCGAAAGAGAAATTTAAATTAGAGTCGGAAGAATTTAAAAAAATGTCACTTTTAGAGCGTTTGGCTATGACTGACCAAGGCAAAGCGCCAAAGCTTGTGACACCTACAAAGCCTGTATATGTAAAACCAACAAAACCTGTTTATAGCGAACCCAATTTAAATAATTACATTATCGTTGATAACGATGTATTGGCTTCAAAAATTGGAATAACTGGTTTTACCAGAGGTGGAAATTATGTAGACATCTTTGTTGACATTAAAAAAATGAACTTTCAAGATAATGCCGGACAAACTTTTGCTAATCAACCCACAAAGCTTGTTGTGAAAGTGAATGGAACTGAAAAAATCAATACTACATTTTTCCAAGATTTTAAACTGTATTCTAATTCACCATCAAACAACTTGAACAAACCATTATCAGAAAAAGAATATTTAAATACTGTTATTGCTCACATCAATGGATATTTGGATGAGAATTATGGTATTCGTTACATCAATCCTTCTGTAAAAATAAGTACAGTTAAGAACAAAGGGAAATATGATGATTTAGAAAAAGCATCTGTATATGTGTCTACTAATCTAAGAAAATTAAATCCTGAAAATCCTGCGATGACTGCCGCTGGAATGGCTGGAATTCAAAAAGGTACTGATATTTGGAAAGAGACTTTAACCAGAATACAGTGGAAGGACAAAAAATCTGATTTCAATGCTAAAATCGGAACATATATTTACTTTAATTTAGTTCGACTTTACATAGCACTTGGCGATAAAAAAGAAGCAGAAAAAATGTTAAACGAATTACAAGAAAATATCGTAAACATGGATTTGTCTTACGATGAAAATGCAGAATTAAAGCAATTTGAAGCTGCGATTTATAAAAACTAAAAGATGAAAATAAAATTAGCTCTTGTTATTGTTGTAGTGTTGTCGTCGTTTTCGGCCGTAACAGCACAAATTAAAAAAGAATGGGGTACAAAGTTTGACTATGAGGTCAAATTAGAAGAAGAGCCACGTGTCGTTCTTGCGGATAATTATAATCATTATCTAACAACAGTGGTTAGCAAACATGGTATGATGGCGCAACATGGTATAATTGTGAGGAAGTTTGACCAAAAGAATATTTTGGTAAATACTTTCAAACAAGACTTTCCCGAAAAAACCATGTTTACGCTATATAATTTCTTGGGAAGTTATGAAATCAGTAAAGACAAAGTTGTGTTCTTTATAGATGGTTATTCAAACAAAACAAAGAAAAAGTCCATACACAGCGTTATTTTTGATAAGAAAACAGATGCATTCACTACCACTTTATTAGTAGAATATACATTTGAAAGTCTTGCTAAATCGGGAACAGTTACCGTTGTTCCGTCGCAAAACGGAAAATATTTTGGTATTGTTTATTCTAAATTTTCTAACAGAAAAATTGCAGAAGTAGCCGAATGTACCGTTATTGACGGAACTACTTTCAAAGAAGTATGGAAAAAAACAGTTACTTTCCCACTAGAATATTTTTCTGGTGATGTGACTTTAACCAACTCGGGAAAAATAGTATTTATAAAAAGAGTGGTAGAGAAAGGCGCAAAGCACAGTTTGTTAGTTGTTGATGCCACGAGCGAAGTAGATAAAGATTTAGGTGCCGAAATTAAACTTAGTCGACCAGTTGCCATTTCTATTGGAACACAAGATTATTTGATTGCTTTTAATTTCAAAGCGAGTTTAAGAGAATGGGCTTTCAGTAATATTATGCTGTATGATTTAGACGGCGGAAGAATTCTTAGTAATGATGCTGTTGAAGCATTTAATGGTATTAAAGAAATTCAGGATGTTCGTTATAATTTAATCAATATTCATGATAACCAAATAGATGTTTTTGCCGAATGTAAATATCAAACAGGTTCAAAACCATCAGCTGCTTTTCCTAATGACCCTAAGTTTAATGATCCAATATATTCGTTTGGAGCAGGAATGTTAATAGTAATGAACATGGAAGGCAAGGTTAAAAAAAGCATGAAATTCCAGAACAAAGTTCCGTTTAGCAATGCGGTGATTGACAATTTTGGTGTGCTGAATAGCAAAGGAAATTACTACTTGAATACCTCAGCTTGGGGCGGACCAAACGGTAATGAAGAATATCCGGTGTTGTACCAGTTAAATCCATTAAGTTATAGTTTTGAAATTCAAAATATAAAATTACCGTTGCCTTCGAGCGTATATCGTAGCGAAGATGGAGACCAAAATGGAGGAACATACATTCATCAGTTTTTTAATTATTTTCCTGATACTAACAGAGTGCTTTTTGCAAAATATTATAGTGATGGAAAAGTTCAATTTGTGAATTACAATGGAGTTACTTTTTAAAACATTTATGTTAGTTTTCAGTAGCTAATAGAATGTAGAACTTTTAGTAATGATAGATTTTTTGAAAAGTATAACAAGCGTTGCTACTTGTTATACTTTTCTTTTTATAACAAAAAACTGCAAGCGGATATAATCATAAAATAAAGCAACGAGAAGAATTATCGATGCGATAAAAAGTGTTTGGATTTTAAGATATGTAAATACTATACCACCCAAAACACAGTCTATAAAAAAGAAGCTTATAATAAAAAAACGCAGGTAAATATTGTTCTTTAATTTCTTTTGCTGCTCTGGTTTTCGGTAGAAGAACAATTGCGATAGTTCAATACCCAAATCCGTAAATAAACCTGTCAAATGTGTCGTTCTAACAGTAGAATCCGATACTTTGGTTACCAATGAGTTCTGAATTCCCATTGAAAACAATAGGAGGAAAGCTTGTACTTTTCCATTCAAGGAAAATATCGTCGCATTGTTAAAAAACACACCAACATAAGTAAGTATAATTATCTCGATGGCAATGGGCAAAACGTGCGCAAGTCTGCTATTACGAATTGAAACAATTTCGACAACTGTATTTGCCAAAAAGGAACCCAATAAAAAACAAAGAGTGAAAAGTAAAAACGTTATGGCAGTGGTGTAATCTTTTTTAATAAACTCTTCTGCAAAAAAAGCAAAATGTCCAGTAACATTAGTAGTTAGTGTATGTAAAGCTAAAACACCTGTGATATTGACAATTCCGGCAACTAATGATAGCAAAGTAGCTAAACGCAGATTGTGTATGAAAGTTCTTGATTTGCCTTGATGTCGAAACATTTTTGTAAAGTTATAAGACTGATAATAGCGTTAAATTGAAACGTATTACTCGTTTTTAAGTATAAATTACGGAGACGTAAAATAAAAAAAATCACTTAAAAAATATTTTTTAGACAGAATACTTTTTCAGTTTGATGATGAAATAAAATTATAATAAATTCTTCTTAATAAAACTGATAGTCTACAAAATAGTTAACAGGTAGTAATCTCTTTTGCGCTATATAATAATTTTGTTTCTGCGTAAAAAAAGTCTAACGTGCTATCAATCAAATAAAATTAAACCTTTTTTTTCTAAATTATACTTAATTAGTTTTTCAGAGTAATTATATTGTGTAGACAAGTCTTCAATAGATATTCCCGAAAGGAACAAACTTACCATTGTGTCTAAAATGGAAGACTCTATCAAATAGGTTTCCTCGTTGGTTTCAATCTCTGAAATGATGCTTTTTGTGTCTTGTAAAATAGTAATTATTGTATCAATAGCATCGGCAGGAAACTGAAAGATTTTTGTTTTACCACTTTCTCGAGAAACTTTTTTCAATATGATAACATGGTTATCAATTTCTCCTCTTTTCAGCACCGTTTTAAAATCATATAGTATTGACATGATGTTGCAAGTTAATTAATTACTAAATTTGGGCACATCAAACTTAGGACAACTTATTAGTTAAGAAAAAACAATTAACATTTTATGTCGTTTTTTTCGATGAACTACACTTTTTAATAGTATAAATTAAGAATTTTATGCTTCATTTTGTAAGACTAAAATTGTACTATTGTAACTTAATTTAATAGTAATTATAAAAACTGCTATGTCAAATAAAACCAAAGCATTATTTTACAATCTTGGCTCATTTGCAATTATATTTGTAATTGTTCGATTGCTTTTGGGAGAATACTCGGGTTTATATGGCCTTTGGTTGCCAATAACTACCTTTGTCGTTACTACTATTTTAGCTCCAAAATTTCAAGCAGTAACTACGCGCGACGGTGATAAAATATTCATGAAATGGATGTTCGTCAAAGGAATAAAACAATTTTAGTATCGTTACTACAGTTTTATCTTATCCTTTTTTATTTTTTTTTAGTTTCATCACCCGATTTCTTTTTTGGTTTTACAGTTGATTTATATAGTGGAATGAAATAGGAAATGGTATAATTGAAACCAACACCAAATTTTCCGTCATAAGTTCTATTAAAACCAGGTATGTATAAATTATCAAAATTATTGGGAGTTTTTTGAGTGACTAAGTAGTTGAGCGAAAAATTAAAACCTACGAATATATTATTGATTACTTTGGTTTTAACTCCTGTTACTACTTCTATCCATTGCGCCGACAAACCTTCAAATTTTTCGCCTGAATTCGTAATAGGCGACTCACCAAAATAGGGATTTGGATTATAAATTTGGAAATTATTCAACGTTTGGCTAAAACTACTTACTCCATAACGAAGACCAACAGAAATGATATTTTCCATATCGAGCCAATTTTCATAAGAATTATAATTAAATCCAACTTTCAAATAGCTGCCCTGCGTGGTGAAATTTAACTGGTCATCATCTACAGTTTTATCTTCATTTCCTATTTCTACTGCCAAATAGTGTTTTCGAGTAAGTCTATAATCACCAACAAGTTCTATACCGCGATAATTATCTTCGTATAACATTCTTGTTAATCGAAACATATCGATACCTAATCGCAAACCGTAGCGTTCTTTTTTAGGTTGAATGGTATCTTGGCTAACGGTATCATTTTTTTGCGCAGTACACAAAAATGAAGCTAATAGTAGTAAAGTGCTAAAATAATATTTTAATATGTACTTCATTTTCAGTTGTAATGTTTGTTGTTTGGATGTTTATAAATCGTATCCAAAAATTATCTGCAGGAGTAGCATCAGTTCTTGTAACTCCATTGGGTGAATTTAAAGTAAAATTAGTTTTATAGCCACAAGCTCTTGATACATATAATGTCTGACGACTATAATCAAATTGAAGGAAATCTTCATTTCTATTGATTGTGGATGTGTTGTTTAAAACTAAACTATATTTTGTCGCAGCTTGAGTTAATTTTAGTGGTAACTTTATGACACTAACTCCACTAAAAGTTTCTAAAGGCGTACTCAATTGCACACCATTGTCATCAAAACCCGTAACTCTTAGTGCAGTCACATTTTTTTTAACAGTTGGATCCGAAACATCAAAAAACTCAAGTATAATTCTAGGTGTAGTCTCATCAGCACAAATGTCATCTTTCTCGCAACTAGAAAAACAGAAGGCAACAATAAATATCGCAAGTATTTTTTTCATATTTTTTATTGATAAGTGATGAACGAAGTGTTATTAGTTTTTATACGACATTTTTTTTACTAATTACTTTTCATTTTGTGCTATTAACTTATTTCAATTCCAAAAGTACAACATTTTCTACATGATGCGTTTGAGGGAACATATCAACAGGTCTCACGCGAGTAACTTTATATTTTTCATCCATCAAAGCTAAATCTCTTGCTTGTGTCGCACTGTTACAACTTACATACACCACTTTTTTAGGCGCAATTTTCATAATTTGCTCAACAACTGCACTGTGCATTCCATCTCTTGGTGGATCCGTAATTATAACATCAGGCAGACCATGTTGAGCTATAAAATCATCGTTAAAAACATTTTTCATATCACCATCATAGAATTCGCAGTTGCTAATATTGTTGCGCTTAGCATTTTCTTTTGCGTCAAAAATAGCTTCAGGAACAGCTTCTACACCGATGACTTTTTTTGCTTGCTTAGCCACAAATTGTGCAATGGTTCCAGTTCCAGTGTATAAATCATATACCACTTCGTTTCCAGTTAAAGCGGCGAAATCACGGGTTATTTTATACAATTCATAGGCTTGATCAGAATTAGTTTGATAAAAGGATTTAGCATTAATGCTAAAGTGTAATCCTTCCATTTCTTCTAAAATATAATCACGTCCTTTAAACAGTTTTACATCTTGATCATATAAAGTGTCGTTTGCCTTACCATTTATGACATATTGTAAAGAGGTAATTTGTGGAAATTTTTCGAAAATAAAATTTAGAAGTAATTCACGTTTCGCTTTATCTTCTTGAAAAAACTGTATCAAAACCATGATTTCTCCCGTTGATGCTGTTCTAATCATCAAGGTGCGCAAAAGACCTTCATGATTTCGAGCATTGAAAAATGACATGTTATTCTCGACTGCAAATTCTCTGATGGCATTTCTAATGGCGTTAGAAGGATCTTGCTGCAGATGACACTTCTCAATATCTAAAATTTTGTCCCACATTCTCGGAATATGAAAGCCAAGAGCTGGTTTTTTACTAAGAGTGGTATCGTCAGATTGGATTTCTTTTTCATTAAGCCAACGTGTGTCTGAAAAACCAAATTCCATTTTATTGCGGTAAAAAAATTGTTTTGTTGAGCCTAAAATAGGTTCAAAATTGGGCAATTCAATTTTACCGATGCGTTTTAGATTGTTGTAAACTTCTTGATTTTTGTAAAAAAGTTGCTTTTCATATTTCATATTTTGCCATTTACAACCACCACAAGCACCAAAATGTTGGCAAATAGGTTCGGTTCTATCAGCAGAATATTTATGGAACTTAATAGCTTTACCCTCAAAATAAGACTTTCTTTTCTTTAAAGTTTGAACATCAATTACATCGCCTGGAACGACATTTGGAATAAAAATGACTTGACCTTCGGGTGCTTTTGCAACAGAAACGCCTTTTGCACCTGCATCGAGAACGGTTATATTTTCAAAAATTACTTTGTTTGTTTGTTTTCTTCCCATAAGGCAAAAATAAACTATTGGATAAAACTGCCCACTGATTTTTATAAATAATTTAATGTATAAAAAAACAACGACGCAGTTGATTGCGTCGTTGTTTATCATATATTTTAGTATTTTTTATTTAATACGTAATATCTAAAACTCCGTCTGTTAAAATGAGGTTGTCCATGTTTATAGTCGATAAAACTCCAGAAAAAGTTCCTATAATTCTCGATGCATTGCTCTCGGTGATATCACCGATAACCTCAACACTTCCCATTTGGTAATGAGTTCCATTATTAATATATTGTACAAAATAAATGCTATCAGAACCTAATTTATCCCTACCAAGCGAAACGGTTATACTTTTGGTTACATCGTCTACTTGCGTTCCTTTAACAACTAAATCTGTGTAGCCAGTATAGCGTTCTTCGATAACTTTAAGTGAGCCAAAGGTTCGCAAATCATCATTAATTTTTAAGGTTAAATGCCCGTAGCATCATGAACAATTCTATCGTTATTGCTATCGTTATCGTCTGAGCAAGACGTAAAAGTTGCTAGTGCAAAAAGTAGCGAAAAGGCGTAAATAATTTTTTTCATAGGTAAAATAGATTTGTTTGACAAAGATGCTATTTGTAAAAATGAGAAACAAAATTTATCTATAAACTGTTGCAAAAAATCGTTGTTGGTATCTTTTATTTTCCGTAACTGAAAAATAATAATGACTTTAGTTTTCGGACACACTAGAATATGAATAATAGTTAGAGCGTAATATCTATAACTCCATTTGTTATTGTAATAGTAGTAGAATTTTCATTGGTTAAAACACCTGAAAAAGTACCTTTGATTTTAGTTGTGCTGCTTTCAGTGATGTATGTTGTAATTTCATTTCCTGAGGCTTGATAAAATTGATCACCATCTTTGTATTGAATAAAGAAAATACTACTTGGACCAGTTGTTTCTTTTCCTAAAGAAATAGACAACTTTTTTGTATCATCATCTGATTGATTTGAAAGTACAATATAATCAGAGTAGTCTTCGTAAACTTGTTCAGAAACCATAGCATTTACAAATGTTTTTGTCGTTCCATTTATTTTAGCGGTAATTGTGGTATTCCTTTCTTCATTATCGCTTGAACAGGAAAATAAAGCAAATAGCAATGTTAATATGGTTATTGTAGTACTATTATTTTTCATGCTTAATAAAATTTAGGTGATTAGTAAATATAGTTTTTTATTTTTATAAATGTTAATAGTAGAAGAGAATGTACTATATTAGATAACGAAAAAGGTTTTAAGTTTTAATATAATTATATATTTGTTGAAAGCATATAATAGTAAGCAGCAATGACACACTTGGCACTTCTTCGCGGCATCAATGTTTCAGGACATAAAATGATAAATATGGTGGCGTTGAAAAAAGCGCTCGAAAGTATCGGATTTAAAAATGTGGTGACTTATATTCAATCTGGAAATGTGTTTGTGGATAGTGAAGAAGAAAGTCGCGCTAAAGTTGGTTTTCTTATCAAACAAGAGATTTATAAAAGCTTTGGACACGATGTACCAGTTATTATCATCGGCAAAGACGATTTGCAAGCTTGTCTAGACAGAAATGATTTTTTGAATGAAGAAGGTGTAGATTTAAAAAAGTTGTATGTATCTTTTATTTCCTCGGAATTACCCGAAAATATGATTACACAGCTTAATTTAAATTTTATAAAACCCGATGAAATCCAATTAGACGGAAAACGTATTTATCTCAAATATGATATTTCTCCCGCTAAAACTCGTCTGGACAATAAATGGATTGAAAAAAATATGAACGTGATTTCAACAACTCGGAACTGGAATACAGTTAACAATTATTAGAAATGTTTCATGCCATGCAAGATTGATTAAATTTGTTAGAAAAAACAAAAGCAGTTTAAATCTTTAAACTAATAACATGAGTTCTACAACTACGTTTAAAAGTGCTATTTCTGGATTAGACTTTCCAAAACATGAGAGAGTTTTTGGCAAATCAATTCGTTCTTCGCTTTTTAATTTAATTAAAAATGATTATCCCAATTTCAATAGAGAAAGTTGTTTGGCCAACAGTGAACTCAATATTTTTAGAGAAAAATATATTTCTCGTTTTTTGCAATCGGAGGCAGGAGAGTTTACGGATTTACACCAGCGTATAATCAATTCTTTGTCAGATGATAAGTCATTTGTCACAAAAGTAGAAGATGAAGTTGATATTCGAACTTTTGGTCAAAAAATAGCCGATAAAGTTGCTGATTTTGGTGGAAGTTGGACATTTATCATCTCATTTTTTATTTTTATTCTTATATGGATTTCAGCTAATGTTTTTATTCTTTTAAATAAAGGATTTGATCCTTATCCGTTTATTTTATTAAATTTAATTTTATCTTGTATTGCCGCGCTTCAAGCTCCAATTATTATGATGAGCCAAAACCGTCAGGAAGAAAAAGACCGCGAGCGTGCTAGGAAAGATTATATGATTAATCTAAAATCAGAACTTGAAATTAGAATGCTTGATGAAAAATTAGACCATTTAATAATGCATCAACAACAGGAACTAATTGAAATTCAAAAAGTGCAAATTGAAATGATGAATGATATCTTGGATAGGATAAAAAGATAATTCATATTTAAATTATACTTTTGCTAAAACTATGGATGATTTCTCTCCAATAAGAAGGAATTGATAGTACAGAATTTAAATTATATTAAAATGTCAGTTTTAGAAAAATTAACGTCGGCCGATGCCATCGCATTAGAAGATAAGTTTGGAGCACACAACTATCATCCATTACCAGTTGTGTTGAGTAGAGGAGAAGGTGTTTATCTTTGGGACATTGAAGGAAAAAAATATTACGATTTTCTTTCGGCTTATTCAGCTGTAAATCAAGGTCATTGCCATCCAAAAATCATTAGTGCTATGATACATCAAGCACAAACATTAACACTTACATCGAGAGCATTTTATAATGACAAGCTAGGTATTTATGAAGAATATGTGACCAAGTATTTTGGTTTTGATAAAGTTTTACCCATGAATACTGGTGCAGAAGCGGTTGAAACAGCAGTAAAAATTTGCAGAAAATGGGCTTATGAAAAGAAAGGTATTTCAGAAAATAACGCTCAAATTATCGTTTGCGATGGAAATTTTCACGGTAGAACAACCACAATTATTTCGTTTTCTAATGACGAAAATGCACGTAAAAACTTTGGACCATACACATCAGGTTTTATAAAAATACCCTACAACGATGTCGAAGCACTTGAAAATGTACTAGCATCATCAACTACTATTGCAGGATTTTTAGTAGAACCAATTCAAGGTGAAGCTGGCGTTTATATGCCTAGTGAAGATTATTTGGCGAAAGCCAAAGCGTTGTGTGCTGCCAACAATGTTTTGTTCATTGCTGACGAAGTACAAACAGGAATTGCAAGAACTGGTTCGTTATTAGCCGTTTGCGGCAATTGTACATGTGAAAATAAATGTGAAAAGCAAGCTAGTTACGTTGCGCCAGATATTTTGATTTTAGGAAAAGCGATTTCTGGTGGTGCGTATCCTGTTTCAGCGGTTTTAGCCAATAATGAAATCATGAACGTCATTAAACCAGGACAACATGGTTCTACTTTTGGCGGAAATCCCGTTGCTGCGGCAGTTGCAATGGCTGCTTTGGATGTTGTGAATGAAGAAAAATTGTCTCAAAATGCAAGACATCTTGGTAAAATTTTCAGAACCGAACTTGGCAAATACATTGAAAATTCAAATATTGCAACCTTAGTGCGAGGGAAAGGTCTTTTAAATGCTATAGTTATCAACGATACAGAAGACAGCGATACTGCTTGGAATATTTGCATGAAAATGGCTGAAAATGGATTATTGGCAAAGCCTACGCATGGTAATATCATTCGTTTTGCGCCACCATTAGTGATGACAGAAGAACAATTACTTGATTGTATATCAATCATTATCTCTACATTACAACAATTTGAAAAATAATTTTTAACCTTTAACCAACCGCAATTATACCATGGAACAACAAAACAACGGATTTCAGCTTGAAGATGCAGCCAAAGATTATTTAAGAGAAAGTGCAAAATGGTCTATGTTTTTAGCTATTTTAGGATTTATAGGTATCGGATTTTTAGCCCTATTAGCCATAATTATGACTGGTGCTGCATCAATGATGCCGGAAACTCCTGGACCTTTTGGCAAGATGCGAGGACTTATTTCTTTAATTTATTTAGTATTTGCCATTTTATATTTATTCCCGATTTATTATCTATTTAAATATGCAGATAATACAAAAAAAGCAATTAATTCTGGTAACACCGCTTTGTTAACCAGTGCTTTTAGTAATTTGAAATCACATCATAAATTCCTTGGAATTGCATCCATCATTATCATTGCGCTTTATATTTTAGCAGCTATTGTCATGGTCATTGGTTTCACCGCTATGATGTAAAAAAGCATTTAATATTGAGAGAGCATCTTCAAATGAAGGTGCTTTTTTTATTAAGAATACTTTAAAGTTTATTATTTTTGAAAGAAAATTTGTTGCATGAAAAAATTATTTCTCCCATTAATGATTTTGGCCATTGCAATTGGATTATTTGAACAATCAAATGCTCAACCTAATCTTTATATCATGAGTACTGCTTTTGTCGTTTTCATGTATGGAATGATGAAATTGAGTGCCAAAACACCAAGTAAAAATTCAGAAGCAGAAGAAAAACAAGATAATGATAACTAAAGGCGACAAAGTATCGGTGTTAGATGATGCAATAGATGGTATTGTAACCGCTGTTATTGGCAACAATATAACTATAGAAACTTTAGATGGTTTTACATTAACTTTTAAAAGTAATGAGCTAATAAAAATTGAAAGTACGATGAACATTAGCTTTAATAAATCACAAATTATTAAAGAAAAAGAAATAGTTAAACCCAATTATAGCAACAACGAAAAGAAATCTAAAAGAGAAGTTCCGGTACCCGAATTTGACTTGCATATTGAAAAATTAGTAAAAAGCTACAAGGCAATGAGTAACTTTGATATTTTGACCCTACAAACAGACACTGCCAAAAGACATATCGAATTTGCTATCAGAAACAGAATTCCTAAAATTGTTTTTATTCATGGTGTTGGTGAAGGTATATTAAAATCGGAGTTGGATTTTATGTTAGGACGATATGATAACATCAGTTTTCATGACGGCAACTATCAAAAATACGGTTTGGGTGCAACCGAAGTTTATTTTAAACAGAATAAAAAGTAAAAAGTCTCGGTATATAACCGAGACTTTTCATTTCAAAACTAACCAAATTATTTATTAAACTTTTTCTATATTAAGCAACAGCATTACCTTGACAACTAACTTTTTTCAAAATTGATCTTATTAAAACACTGTTAGTGTTAACACCAGAGTTAATCAATTGTTTCTTATTAAAACTTCCATTTGATTTAACATCTGATTTTGTTGTTTTAACTCCTGTAAACCATACCGCAAAATCCATAGATGTTGAAGCGATAGTATTTTCAGTAGAAATTACAATTGTAGCATCTTGAGAAATTGACACCTCAGTTTTTACTTCAGTTACAACTTCAACTTTATTTTGTCCAAATACACCAGTACTAGCAATTAACAATAAAACAAACAATCTAACATTAGTTACATTTTTCGGTGTTGTTGTATTTGTTGTTTTCATAATTTACTTTTTGTTGTTAATTCTTGGTCAAAACTACTTCAAGAGTTTAATCGATGGAAATATTTTCGTTAACTAACCAAAAAACTCGTTTAATCGACAAAATCAGTAAATTCAAGGGTTTTCAGCGTTTTTATTGTGCAGTTCATCTAGAAAGTGTTAAAAAATCATGCATTTCATCGATGAAATACCTTAATTTTCTATGAACTACACAATTGATAATATAAAGTGGAAACGGAATGAGAATTAATCGCAAAATCTTAGTAAATTAGCAACAAGTTATAAATCCAAGCTAAATGAAAGTAGAACATAAAGGACATACAACAATTATTAAAGATACTATCGGTCAAACCGCTGATTTTTTGATGAAAGTAACCCATGAACACAACAGTTTTAAAAAAGATAACCTAATTTTAGATTTATCACACGATAAAAATTTGAGTTTGGAAGTTGTAAAATCCTTTTCCACATTGATCAAATTACATGCAAGTGGAAAGAAATCAATTGTTCTCGTTGCGCAAAATATTAACTTTAATTCGGTGCCTCAAAATATTACAGTTGTTCCCACTATTCAAGAAGCGCATGATATTATAGAAATGGAGGAAATTGAACGCGATTTAGGATTTTAAATTAGTATGAAATTAACCATTTTAGGTTGTTATGCAGCCACACCAAGAACTATAACAAATCCGACAGCACAGGTATTAGAAATCCGTAATCGAATGTTTTTGATTGATTGTGGCGAAGGAACACAAGTTCAACTGCGTAAAAACAAACTTAAGTTTTCAAAAATCAATCATATTTTTATTTCACATTTGCATGGTGACCATTTTTATGGTTTGGTAGGTTTAATTTCTACTTTCATGCTATTAAATCGACAAACTGATTTACATGTATATGGACCAAAAGGAATAAAAGAGATTGTTTTACTGCAATTGCGTTATTCCAATTCATACACGGGTTATAATTTATTTTTTCATGAATTAACAGCTACTGTGAGTGAAGTTGTTTATGAAGATGAAAAAGTAGTTGTTAAAACCATTCCTTTAAAACACAGAATTTATACTAATGGTTTTTTATTTCAGGAAAAAATAGGAGATAGAAAATTGAATGTTGACGCTGTGCAGGAATATCAAATAGAAACTTGCTATTTTCAAAAAATTAAAAATGGAAGCGATATTACTTTAGATGATGGAACAGTGATTTCCAATTCGATATTGACTTTTGACCCTATTAAACCTAAGAGTTACGCTTTTTGCAGTGACACAATGTATCATGAAAGTATTATTCCCATCATTCAAGGTTGCGATGTTTTATACCATGAAACTACATTTCTTGAAACCGAAGCCGACAAAGCAGAGAAAACAATGCACAGTACAGCAAAACAAGCTGCAATGATAGCTAATAAAGCTAAAGTCAGTCAATTGATTTTAGGACATTACAGCACAAGATATGCAAACATAGAATGTTTCAAACAGGAAGCTGAACTCATTTTCCCAAATGTAATTCTCGCCGATGATGGTAAAATATTTGAGTTTGAATAGGAGTGAAGCCGTCACAAAATAAAATATTTAAGCATGTTTAAAATAATTACCAAATGGAAGATTTAAGCGATTACAGAAAATCTTACGAGAAAAGCCAACTTTTAGAAACCAATATTCCCGAAGATCCTATTAATTTGTTTCATAAGTGGTTTTATGAAACCGAAGAATTTAGCGATATTGAAGAGGTTAATGCAATGACCGTGTCCACAATAGGGTTGGATGGATTTCCGAAGAGTAGAGTAGTGCTATTGAAAAAATTTAATGAAGAAGGATTTATTTTTTATACTAATTACAATTCTGAGAAGGGAAAAGCTATTCTTAATAATCCTAATATATGTTTGTCATTTTTTTGGCAAAGTATGGAACGACAAGTAATAATTAAAGGAATTGCCGAGAAAACTTCTGAGGTCACTTCAGATAATTATTTTGACTCTAGACCAGATGGAAGTAAGCTTGGCGCTATTGTCTCTTCACAAAGCGAAGTTATTCCTTCACGAGAATATTTAGATAATAAATTAAAAGAATTGGAAAAGCAGTATGAAGGCAAAATCATTCCTAGACCAAATTATTGGGGCGGATTTTTAGTTCGACCTGTTGAAGTTGAATTTTGGCAAGGAAGACCTAATCGTTTGCATGACAGAATAAGATATCATTTACAAGAAGATTATAATTGGAAAATTGATCGACTGTCGCCTTAGATTGTATTTATAAGTCGTCATAATATACAGCCACTTTTCGAAGTGGTTTTTTTTATTGTAAAAATGTAATAGGGTAAATGTAAAGTATTAAAATTATAAGAATATATCCTATATTATTATTCACATTATGTATTTCATCGATTTTTTTTGTTATTTAAACGGAATAAATAGTATTATTGTACAACAAAAACAAACAACACGTTCTTACCATTATTTAAATAAAGTGTTTGCCCCACATCTACCTAATTTAA
>NZ_JBCGDO010000015.1:0-97461 GCF_038739835.1 Flavobacterium aureirubrum | reverse complement strand
TGCTACAGTAACGTTTACCATCAATGGTAGTGCCAATCAAACCATAGTATTAGATGCGTCAGGAACAGCGACAGTATCAGGAACCTACACAGCCAACACTACAGTAACCTTAGTAAGCATCACCACCGCAGGCACACCAAGTTGTACCCAAGCCCTAAACACAACGATAACCCTAACCGTAATCAATCCAACCGCTACAGCGAGTTTCAGTCCTGCCACGGTTTGTTCGAATACAAGTTCCACACTAACATTTACAGGCACACCCAATGCTACAGTAACGTTTACCATCAATGGTAGTGCCAATCAAACCATAGTATTAGATGCGTCAGGAACAGCGACAGTATCAGGAACCTACACAGCCAACACTACAGTAACCTTAGTAAGCATCACCACCACAAGCACACCAAGTTGTACCAATGCACTAACGCAAACGGTTACCTTAACGGTACGACCTGAACCAAATGCAGGAAATGATGCGAACTTACCAATCTGTTCAAATGAGAATCCAGTAGATATGTTTCCTTTGCTTGGAGCTAATGCTCAAACAGGTGGAGTTTGGAGAGATCCATCTAATGCGATAGTTACTAATATTTTGAACCCAGCAACAGCTGTTAACGGAGTTTACACCTACACGGTTTTAGGAATTGCACCCTGTGTTGATGATGAAGCTCAAATTACGGTTTCAATAACGTTGGGTCCAGAAGCCGGAGTTTCTGGCTCGTTTTCAATATGTGAAAATGTAGCACCTTATGATTTATTTCAACAATTAGGAGTTTCTGCCCAATCAGGAGGAGTTTGGACCAATCCATCAAATGTAGTAGTCTCAGGTATTTTCAATCCGGCAGTTGATCCAATCGGAAATTATACATACACCTTAACTGGAAATTTACCTTGTTCGAATGATCAGGCAGTTATTGCTGTTTCATTATCTCCTTCTCCAGATGCGGGAATAAGTACAACACCTCCAATAATTTGTTCTAATGATGCTCCCGTTGATTTATTCACATTGTTAGGAGGAACCCCACAAGTAGGTGGAGTATGGACAAACTCTGCCAATGTTATAGTATCAAATATATTTAATCCTGCAGTTGGTGTTTCAGATATCTTTACCTACACTGTTCTTGGCGGTTTTGGGTGTACTCCTGACTCTGCAACAGTAACTATTACAGTAGAACAATCGCCAAATGCAGGAATTGATGGAACTTTGTCTACCTGTGTTAATTCTACATCTCTAAATTTATTAAATGGATTGGACGGAACTCAAGATTTAGGAACATTTAGTGATGATAATGCTACAGGAGCTTTATCAGGAACATTTTTTAATCCTTCATTGGTTCTGCCAGGATCTTATAATTTCACCTATACAGCCAGTGGTGGAGTTTCACCTTGTGTTTCAGATACAGCTGTGGTAACAGTTATTGTAAATCCTTTACCAAATGCAGGTAATGCAGTTACTATTGCTCCAGTTTGTACATCAGTTGGAACCATAGATTTGAATACTTTATTGACAGGGCAAGATGCTGGTGGCACATGGTCAGCAATAACACCAGTAGATATTAGCAGCTTTGCTGCCGGAACTTATACCTATGCTTATTCGGTAACAAATTCATGTGGTCAGGATAATCAAGATGTATCATTTACAGTATTACCAAGTCCAGTAGTAGCTTCTTCAAATATTACTATTTCTCCAATTTGTATTGGTTTAGATGTAACAGTTAATTTATCAGGAATGGTAGATGGAACTTATACATTAAATTATGATTTAACTGGAAGTAACACACTTACGAATGAGAACGTAACAGTATCAATTTCTGGCGGAAATGGGAGCTTTACTATTCCAACAGCTAATGTTCCTAATACAGGCACAACCACGATTACTTTTAATACTATCCAAGATACTACGAACACTTGTCAAGTTACTTTAAATAATGTTAGCGGAGTAATTGTTATTAATCCGATAGTTCAAATCGACAATACCAATATTGCGGTAGCCACAGTTTGTATTGGAAGTGCAGCTACAGTTGTCATTTCTAATGCAACGAATCTTCCAGATGGAGTTTATCAATTTAATTATAGTATTCCAACAGGAACTCCAACTACTGGAAACTCTGGAGATGTGACAATTACGGGTGGAATTGGTCAGTTCACTATTCCTGCTTCTGTTTTTGCTGCAGTTGGGAATTATACGATTACTATTAGTAGCATAATTACCACCACAGGTTGTTCTAACATAATTGAAGATGCAAATACTAATTTTGAAGTAGTTGCACCCTTAACTGCTGGAACATTTACTGGAATAGTTTCTATTTGTCCATCAACGGGAGTTTTAGATTTGAATTCTTTACTAAGTGGAGAAGATGTCAATGGGGTTTGGACAGATAGCAGTTCTACGGTAGTTACTTCTCCAATAACTATTATCAGTTTCCCTGCTGGAACCTATAGTTATACTTACACAGTTACAAATTCTTGTGGAACTGATACTGAAGTTGTTCAGTTTGCAATTTTACCAAATCCCCAATTAACTTCGATTAATGTTTCAACATCCCCAACTTGTATAGGTTCGTCTGCAGTTATTAATTTAAACGGATTGGCAGATGGAGTTTACACTTTGAGCTACGATTTATTAGGAAGTAACACATTATCAGGACAATCTGTAACCGTTACTATCACTGCCGGAATTGGAAGTTTTACTGTGCCAAGCGCCTCGCTACTAAATGTTGGAACAACAGTTATTTCTTTTACAAATATTCTTAACACAGTAACCAATTGTTCCAATACATTAGTTAACGTCACGACACAAATTATTGTTAGACCACTTGCTGATATCGATAGTCTTAATTTGAATTCAATAGCAATTTGTTTTGGAGGTAATGTTATTGTAACTATATCTAATGCTATCAATCTTACTGATGGTGTTTATCAATTTAATTATTCTATTCCTGGAGCAACACCTACGACAGGAAATTCAGGAGATGTAACAATAACAAGTGGAGTCGGGCAGTTTACTATTCCAAGTTCAGTATTTACATCAGCAGGAAATTACACGTTGACAGTTATAGGAATTATTGCACCTTCTGGTTGTACAAACACTACTGAAAATGCTACTGTTGCTTTGACGATTGATGCAATTCCAAATGCAAGCACAGCCACAGTTTCAGCTCAGGATACTTGTCCTAATTCTGATACTAATGTAACCATAGCCGGAATTAGTAATTTGCCTGATGGAACTTATTCATTAACATACCTGTTATCAGGTGCAAATTCAGGAACGGCGACTATTTCGGTAACGTTTACAAATGGTGGAACAACATTTACTATTCCTGGAGTTAGCTTAGTAAATAATGGACAGACTACAGTTCAAATCATCGACTTAACTTCGACAAGTAATACTTGTGGATTAAATAGTGTAACTGCACTTCTTGGTAACTTCAATGTCGTATCAGACCCAGCACCTGTGTTAATTGATAGAGGTGAGCTTTTTTGTGGAACGACGATTCCTGCGCCAACTATTGCCGACTTATCTGCAAATATTGTGGGAACGCCAACAGTAATTTGGTACGATGCATTGACAGGAGGAACAGCATACAGTGCATCTGACTTATTGATAAATGGAACCACATATTATGCAGCAGTAATATCCGCTACTGGTTGCGAAAGCATTCGTCTCCCTGTTACTGTTGATTTAACGATTTGTGATATCATAATTCCTGATGGTTTTTCGCCAAACAACGATGGAATTAATGACACCTTCGAAATTCCAAATCTTGTCATTTTATATCCAAATTTCAAATTAGAAATCTATAACCGATATGGAAGTTTGATTTACACAGGAAATAGAAATACTCCAAATTGGGACGGAACAGCAACTGCGGGTGGTGTTACATTAGGTAATAATCTATTGCCTACAGGAGTTTATTTCTATATTCTCTATTTCAATGATGGAGCAAGAAAAGATGTTCAAGGCAGAGTATATTTAAACAGGTAAAATAGCAATGAGTACATTTATGAAACATAAAAAGTCAATATATTTTACAGCATTACTTCTGGTGTTCTGTGTCACTTTTTTGCGCGCACAACAAGATCCGCAATTTACTCATTATATGTATAATATGGGTGTGATAAACCCTGCTTATGCCACTGAAACGCCTGATGTTATTAACGTAGGAGGATTTTACAGAGCACAGTGGGTAGGTTTAGAAGGTGCGCCAACCACTCAATCTTTTTTTGCACGCAAAACCCTCTCTAAAAAAGTGGAAATGGGAATTTCATTTGTTCACGACGAAATTGGTGATGTAGTGAATCAAAACAATATTTTTGTTGATTTTGCCTACGTGTTACAACTTTCGGAAGAAACAAAATTATCATTCGGAATTAAAGGTGGTGTCACACTTTTTGATACCAATTTTAGTGGATTTCAATTTACAGATCCATTGCCGGATCCTACATTTCAAAATAATATAAGTCGAGTTTTTCCTAATGTAGGTGCTGGAGCTTATTTGTTTGGCTCTAATTATTATGTAGGTTTTTCTGCTCCAAATTTACTAACCACCAAACAGATAGAAAGCACAAACGGAATTACTACAACTGGAGTAGAAGCAATACATTATTTTTTAACCAGTGGCTATGTTTTTACAATCAACGGCAATGATAATTTAAAAGTCAAACCTGCCTTCATGGCAAAAGGAGTAGCTGGTGCGCCAATTTCTTTAGATTTAACAACCAATGTTTTAATCAATAATAAATTTGAAGCTGGTATTGGGTACAGAATTGACGACTCGGTTAGTGGTTTAGCTAGTGTATACGTTACGCCAGCACTACGAATAGGATATGCCTATGATTACACACTCACCAATCTTCGAAATTTTAATACTGGTTCGCACGAGTTGTTTATTCTATATGATTTCGACTTGTCTAAGCTTTCAAAGAAAGGATATGATAAGTCACCACGATTCTTTTAACATGGATATGATGAAAAAAAGTTTATACCTATTTTTTATTTTTTGCAGTATAACTACCCTTGTTGCCCAGAAAAAAGCTACGGTTAAACAAGCCAATAATTTATTTGCAAAAAAAGCCTATGTAAAAGCCGCGGTTGCCTATGAACAATTAGGTCAATCAAAAGAAGTGCTACAAAACTTGGGTGATTCTTATTACTACAATTTCCAGATGACTAATGCAGTGCGAGCTTACGGACAATTATTTTTCACCTATAAAGATAGTCTCAACAAAGAAGTTTTTTTCAGATATGCTAATGCCTTGAAAGGCACTAAAGATTTTGAAAAAGGCGATGCTATCATGTCAGAATATTTAGGATTTGAGCAAAACACGCCCAAGTTCATGAAGAACGTTACCCGAAATACACCAGACAGTTTCAAGCTCGAAATGATGTCAAAAAATAAAACTAATGGCGATTTCGGGATTTCCTTTTTTGGAGATAAAGTAACATTTGCATCAGTAAGAAATGCCGAAAGTAAAGCCTATGGATGGAACGAAAGACCCTATCTTGATTTATTTTCTGCAACCGTAAATGATAAAGGCCAATTAGAAAAAATAGAACCGTTTCCAGAGATTATTAATAGTAAAAATCACGAAAGCTCAGCTACTTTTAGTGCCGATGGAAAAACAATGTACTTCAATAGAACGGGCGATAAACAAGTTAAAATTGGTGAGGAAAGAATAGCAACCATCAAGATTTATAAAGCCGAGTACAAAGAGGGGCAATGGACAAACATCACGATGCTTCCTTTTTCAAGTGATGAATATTCTGTAGAGCATCCTTTCTTAACAAAAGATGGAAAACAACTTTTCTTTGCCAGTGATATGAAAGGAACTATTGGGTCGATGGATATTTTTGTGGTCGATATTTTAGAAGACGGAACCTTCAGTCAACCCCGTAATCTTGGCCCTACAATCAATACAATACATCGGGAACAATTCCCTTTCGTAACCCAAAATGGCACACTATATTTCGCTTCTGATGGACATCAAGGTAATGGAAACTTAGACATTTTCATGAGTTTAAAGTTAAGCGAAACCGAGTTTGACAAGCCGTTAAATTTAGGGTCAACTATCAACAGCGAAATGGATGATTTCAGCTTTATTCTCGATGAAGAAAAGGACAAAGGCTATTTCGCTTCCAACAGAACAGGCGATGATAACTTATACACTTTTATTAGAGAAGATAATAAGTTACAATATCTAGTAGAAGGTGAAGTAAGAGACAAAAAATCGCTCGAGCTTTTACCGGGTGCAACAGTAAAATTATATGACCAGGATGAAAACTTGCTCGAAGAAGTGGTAGTGGATAAAGATGGAAATTTCACCTTTAATACAGAGCCTAACAAGAAATATAAAATAATGGCTTTCAAAGATTTTTATATTCCTGCCGAAGCTATTTTCGATACCAGTCAAAGTGGTAAAGTATACCTCGATTTGCAGATGAAAGTAGAGTCCTACTATGATGCGGAAGACATAATCAATATGAAAGATGATGGAACTGTACTTATTGAACTTGAAAATATCTATTTCGATTTAGATAAATGGAATATAAAACCACAAGCGGCACAAGTGCTCGATGTATTAGTAGGGCTGTTAAAGAAATACCCTTATATGGAAATTTTAATTGGTTCACACACGGATACGCGTGCCTCTGAAATGTATAATTTAAGATTGTCTAATAAAAGAGCCGCTTCTGCACTCGAATATTTAGTAGATAACGGAATTCCAAGAAAACGATTAAAGTCTGTAGGTTATGGCGAGTCCAAACCCTTAATTATTTGTCCCAATAATGATTGTACAGAGGAAGAACACGCTACAAACCGAAGATGTACTTTTATGATTTTGAAATAGTTTTTTTTGATTGTTGTTAATTGTGATTTTGTTCAAATGCGTACAGTAGTTGGTACGCATTTGTTTTTTTAAACACTTCTCATTACGAATTAGTACTTTTGTCTAAAATTAAATCCCATGAAAAAGTTACTTCCTCTATTTTCTTTTTTTCTATCGTTATCATTAACGGCACAACAACGACCAAAGCTAGTCGTAGGAATTGTAGTAGACCAAATGAAAACCGAATACCTCTATCGTTTTCAAAGCGACTTTTCCGAAAACGGCTTCAAACGTTTAATGAACGAAGGATACACGTTTTATAACATGCATTACAATTTCTTACCTACCTATACCGCACCAGGACATGCCACTATTTATACAGGAACAACACCTTCCATGCACGGCATTGTAAGCAACGAATGGTTCAGCAGAAAAGAAGGAAAAGAAGTCTATTGCACCGATGATGCCGCAGTAAAAACCATCGGAAACGGCTCAAAAGACGAAGGCGAAATGTCACCACGAAATCTACAAACCACTACCATTACTGATGAGTTGCGCTTGTCAACCAATTTTAAAGGAAAAGTAATTGGCATCAGTATAAAAGACCGAGGTGCGATATTGCCTGCGGGGCATTTTGCCAATTGGGCATTTTGGTACAGTAAAACAGGCAATTTTATTTCAAGCAC
The DNA here is from genome assembly GCF_038739835.1 of Flavobacterium aureirubrum. Lineage (NCBI taxonomy): Bacteria > Pseudomonadati > Bacteroidota > Flavobacteriia > Flavobacteriales > Flavobacteriaceae > Flavobacterium > Flavobacterium aureirubrum. The sequence continues at coordinate 89,947 of NZ_JBCGDO010000015.1, read as the reverse complement.
TTTCTATGGCGAAAAACTCCCTGATTGGGTCACTGATTTTAACAACCAAAAAACCTACATGAACTATATAAACAAAGGATGGAACTTGTTAAAACCCACAGCAACTTACGATGAAAGTCAACCAGATGACAATCCCTACGAAGGAAAACTATACAAAGTAGACAAACCTGTTTTTCCATATGATTTAAAAGCCATGTACGATAAAAACGATGCAGGTGTCTTAAGAGTAACGCCTTTCGGTAACGATTATCTAGCCGATTTTGCTAAACTAGCCATCGAAAAAGAAGCACTAGGCAAGGATAACATCACTGATTTTTTGGCAGTAAGTTTTTCCTCTACAGATTATGTCGGACACATTCTTGGACCACGTTCTATTGAATTGCAAGATACCTATCTGCGCTTGGACAATACCATTGCCGATTTTCTCAATTATTTAGATAAAAATGTAGGCAAAGGAAATTACTTGGTCTTTTTAACTGCCGATCATGCTGGTGCCGAAAACGCACAATACTTAAAAGATAATAAATATGAAGTAACCAATGTGGAACCAAAAGAAATCAGATCGAACCTAAAAAAATTCTCTATCGATACTTATGGCGAAGATTTAGTGCTTAACTACAGTAGCTTCAACTTATATTTTAATAAAGAAAAATTAAAAGCCAAAGGACTAAACTTAACCACGGTAAAACAAGCATTTAAAGATTTTCTGATGACACAAAACCATGTAAAAAAAGTGTACACCGAAGAAGAAATTTTGAGTAATCCTGGAAGTGATTACTATTTAAATTTCATTGCCAAAGGGTATGACGTTACTCAAAACGGCGATTTAGTTATTCTCGACAAACCTGGTTTTATACAATATGGTCCAACCGGAACTTCCCACGGAACAACTTATAGTTATGATACTCATGTACCACTTATTTTTTATGGTTGGAATATTAAAAAAGGAGAATCACACGATAAAAAAGAGATTACCCAAATCGCACCAACACTATCACAATTATTAAAAATAACACAGCCCAACGCTACAGAAAGTAAAGTGCTTTTAGAAGTTTTCGATAAATAAGGTAAGCTATATTTTCAATTATTTTGACAAAAAAAATAGAGCCCAAGTTTTATTGTATTTTATCTTGCAACGCTTTTATTTCATCCCGATATTTTGCCGCTTGCATAAAGTCTAACTCTTTGGCAGCTTTTTCCATGGCTTTTCGCGCTTCACGGATTTTCTTTTCTATTTCGGGTTTAGATAAATACAAACTTTCGGGTTCAGCGGCTTTTGCTACTTTATCTTCATAGTATTGTGTAGAAACAGAATTATTGCTCAAAGCATTGCCCAAACTTTTATTTAGTGCTTTCGGTTCCAATCCGTGTAGCGTATTATAGGCCATTTGTTTTTCCCGACGATAATTAGTTTCATCTATCGTTTTTTGCATACTATTAGTCATTTTATCAGCATATAAAATGGCTTTTCCATTTACGTTTCTTGCAGCACGACCAACTGTTTGAGTTAATGAACGATGGCTTCTCAAAAATCCTTCTTTATCAGCATCTAAAATTGCAACGAGCGATACTTCGGGTAAATCCAATCCTTCGCGTAAAAGGTTGACACCAATTAATACATCAAACAGTCCTTTGCGCAAATCTTGCATGATTTCAACCCGTTCTAAAGTGTCCACATCACTGTGAATGTAGCGACATCGAATAGCTACTTTGGTTAAATACTTCTGCAATTCTTCTGCCATTCTTTTGGTTAAAGTAGTTACTAAAACGCGTTCATCGGCTTCACAACGCACCTGAATTTCTTCTATCAAATCATCTATTTGGTTCAAACTTGGACGCACTTCGATAATGGGATCTAATAATCCTGTGGGTCGAATCACTTGTTCCACATAAATACCTTCGCTTTTTTGTAATTCATAATCGGCAGGCGTTGCCGATACATAAATGACCTGATTTTGCATGCTTTCAAATTCCTCAAATTTCAGCGGACGATTGTCCATTGCAGCAGGTAATCTAAAACCATATTCTACTAAATTTTCTTTTCTACTTCTATCACCGCCATACATGGCATGAACTTGAGAAATCGTTACGTGACTTTCGTCGACTACCATTAAAAAATCATCGGGAAAATAATCGAGCAAACAGAAAGGTCTTGTGCCAGGTAAACGCCTATCTAAATAGCGAGAATAATTTTCAATCCCAGAGCAATAGCCCAATTCCTTTATCATTTCCAGGTCAAAATTGGTGCGCTCTTCTAGTCGTTTGGCTTCAAGATGTTTGCCAATTTCTTTGAAATAATCTACTTGTTTCACCAAGTCTTGTTGAATGTCCCAAATGGCGGCTTGTAACACATCGGGCGAAGTCACAAACATGTTAGCGGGATAGATATTGAGTTTTTCGTAACGCTCAAAAACTTTGGCAGTCTTAGGGTCAAAAGCTTCAATTTCCTCAATTTCATCGCCAAAAAAATGAATGCGAAACGGTTCATCGGCATAACTAGGAAATATCTCTACTGTGTCGCCTTTTATTCGGAAAGTTCCTGGAGTAAATTCAGCTTCGGTTCTAGAGTATAAACTTTGTACTAAGCGATGCAATAACTTTGTTCTAGAAATAATTTGACTTTTTGCAATAGAAATCACATTTTTTTGAAATTCCACCGGATTTCCAATACCATATAAACATGAAACCGACGCAACAACTAAGACATCTCTTCGGCCAGAAAGTAGGGCAGAAGTAGTGCTCAGCCTTAGCTTTTCTAACTCGTCATTGATGGATAAATCTTTTTCAATATAGGTTCCAGTAACAGGAATGTAGGCTTCAGGTTGATAATAATCATAATAGGAAACAAAATACTGCACCGAATTATTTGGAAAAAACTGCTTAAATTCAGAATATAATTGCGCTGCTAAGGTTTTATTGTGTGCCAAAACCAAAGTAGGTTTTTCGACTTTTTCAATCACATTGGCTACTGTAAACGTTTTCCCCGAACCAGTAACACCAAGTAGTGTTTGGTATTTATCGCCATCAACGATGCCTTTGGCCAATTTTTCAATAGCTTGTGGTTGGTCGCCAGTGGGTTTATATTCTGATATGACTTGGAATTTCATTTGTGCTTATGAAAATGAGGAATGCAAATTTACAAACTTAATCCCAACATTCCATTAATAATAAATCGCCAGTCTCGTGCGAAATTTTGACCAATCCGTCTTCAATGACATGATTGCTACTTCCAGTTCGATAACCTATAATGAGATCTTCATTATGTAAAGAGTAAAACAGATTTTGAGTTGTAATTCCGGTAACTTTTCCTATCGGAATTAAGGACAGAATGGTATTGGCGGTGTACCATTTTTCAAATTGATTCTGCAGTAAAAACACTTTGGAATGATCATCAAGAAGTACTACTTTCAGTAAATTTCGGTAGGCCACAATATTGGTTAAATTGGTGATGGTGTGATCGGCGCGTTTTCCTGTGGCCCAAATTACGTTTGCCGCGCGGTGTCCTTTTTCGATTAAATAATCAAAGGCTTTTTCCAAATCTGTTTTGTCCTGATTAGGCGTATGAACAATTTCTAGCGGATATTGTTGTTCTTTATAATAGTTAGCGTCAAAACCGCGGTCAAAATCACCTAATAAAACATCTACTTTAATCCCTAATTCTAAAACGCGTTCCATAGCTGAGTCCAAAACAATAACTAGAGGAGACCATTCTAATAATTGTCCCAATAATTCAGCAGAACAAGCGTCGCCATTGGCAATGATTAATGCAGGTTCTTGATCGTCGCGAACAATATGGTGTGAAGACATATAGAATTACGAGTTTAGAAGTTTGACATACGAAGATAGAAATATGAATTTAGATGAGCGATATAAAGGATATAAAATCTAATTTCAATAATTTCTTCCCAACTTCCCACTCTTATAAAACCGTATAAGTCAAAGTGTCAATTTCACAAAGCCTGAAAAACCCTAAACAATAATTGGACTCGTTAGTTTGATTAACTATATTTCCTCTGACAGTAGCTGGTGGTGTTTGAAAAGGACTTCCACCATTTGTTCCCGTAATGCCAAGAAGTATATTCATATAGTTATAGTATTGAGTAGAAATGCCATACAGTGTAAACTCAAGCGTATCGCCGGTCTTTAAATCTTCATTAGTATATAATCCAAACATTTCGTTACCTTGTGTAAAACGGTCATCAAAAACTTCAAATTCTGGAAATGCGTTTACTGGCGTTATAAATTTGGTCATGTAGGAATTGATTTCCGCAGCATTATCTTGAAAAAAGATTTTTATTTCAATTTCATCCGCACTAAAGCCAGCATCATTTCTTTGTGTTACCGTAGTAATTTCAGGAACGGATATCATTTTTTCTATAGCTGTGTAGGTTTGTCCTGCATACGTAACCGTTAACACATAATTTTCGTTAATAACCGGAACAAAATTATTACAGATGTATTGCCCCGAGTTTGGCACTTCTTCAATAAAGTTAAACACTGTGTTAGCACTGTTTGTAACAATTACAGTTGCACCCGAAACACTTGGGATAACATTGCTATAAAATCCAGTAGTAGTTGACAACCTAATTGTTTGCTGGCTACCATCTGTGCCTTTTTCCCAATTTAATGAAGCATCTATAACCAGTCTTGGTGCCGCTGTATCTAGATCTACAGTAACTACTTCTTCACAACTAGTAAAAGTTAAAATGGAAAGAAATGACACTAAAAAGAATATTTTTTTACCCACAACAGAAAAATTGGTTTTTAGGTGTTTTTTATATGAACTTAACAAAAAAACTATAGTACTACTATTTGATTTCATGATTTAAAATTTAAAATTGTAAGTAACACTAGGCACAACACCAAAAATAGATAATCGCACTGCTTCATTTGTGGCGGTATCGGTGTTTTGTCTAAAAGTAATAGAAGCCGCATTTTCTCTGCCATAAACGTTGTAGATACTAAAAACCCATTCGCCTTGCCATCCTTTTTTCTTATCAGGTTTTGGCGTATAGGTTGCTGAAATATCTAAATGATGATAGGTAGGAAGATTATCTTCATTTCTCGCGCCGTAACTAGGTATAAGAATACCTTGATATTCGTATTTTCCATTCGGAAAAGTTACGGGTTGACCTGTTTGTAAAGTAAAAATAGAACCAAATTTCCACTTTTGATTTAATTCATAGGTCGAAACAACGGCTAAGTTATGGGTTTTGTCAAAACCAGTTTTATACCAGTTTCCATTATTAATACCAGTTTCTTCAGCAGTTCTTCCAGGTGTTTGCTGTTCTGCTCTTGATAAAGTATAGGAAACCCAACCGGTAAGTTTGCCTTCGTTTTTTCTAAATAAAACTTCTAAACCATAGGCTCGCGCATTTCCGTTTAAAATTACCTGTTCAATAGCATTGTTGGCAATCAAATCAGCACCGTCAATATAGTCTACGCGGTTATATATTTTTTTATAAAAAGCTTCTACTTCTAATGAATATTTGTCATCATTTAAATTTTGAAAATAACCAATGGCAACTTGGTCGAGTGTTTGAGGTTTTAAGAAATTACCGCTTGGCGCCCAAACATCAAGTGGTGTTGGCGATTGTGTGTTTGAAATCAAATGTAAATACTGTGCCATTCTATTATAACTCGCTTTTACCGATTGATTGTCGTTGAACGAATAGGACATCGCAAATCGGGGTTCAAAATTGTCAAAACTGGCAATAACTTCATTTCGTCCATAAAAACGAGTACCAATAGGCGTTGCTTTTTCGTAAATTTTGAAATCGTTATTCCATATTACGGCTTGATTATTTTCGTATACGTTCAATGTTTGTTGTCCTAAACGGTAAAACATGCTATATCGTAAACCATAATTAACAGAAAAGTTAGAAGTTATCTTTTGCTCAACATCAAAGTAGAGTGCAGGTTCGAATGCATATTTTTTATCTAATTGGAGTTCAATTATACTTGAATTATCATCAATTGGTTCGATTTTACCAGGATTAAAATCATAATAATTAGCATTTACACCATAACTTAGCTTTGTTTTATCCGTTAAGTAATGTTTAAAATCGTATTTAAAATTGTAGTTTCGAATGCCACTATCCCAGTTGAAACCAACAAAATCTAAAGTTAATCCGTAGTAATAATCACTATATATCATTGATAGATTAGAGAATAATTTTTCTGAAAATAAATGGTTCCATCGAACATTTACTACGGTATTTCCATAAGTGTTCACAAAACTGTCGTTAATATTAAAAACATCTCTTCCAAAATATCCCGAAACGAAAAGATTGTTTTTTGAGTTGAGCTCGTAACTCAGCTTAGTATTTAAGTCATAAAAATAGGCTGAGTTTGGGTTGTCGACTAGTTTTAAAAACAAATGAGCATACGAACCTCTTCCCGCAACAAGAAACGAACCTTTTCCCTTGTTAATTGGACCTTCGGCTAAAAGTCGGCTTGAAATTAATCCAATACCACCGTTCATATGAAATCCTTTTTTATTACCTTCTTTCTGATAAATATCTAATACTGACGAAAGCCTTCCACCAAATCGTGCTGGAATTCCGCCTTTATAGAGTTTTAAATCCTTGATGGCATCGGCATTAAAAACAGAAAACAAACCAAAAAGGTGCGACGAATTATAAATCGTAGCTTCATCAAGTAAAATTAAATTTTGATCAGCACTTCCGCCACGCACATTAAAACCAGATTGTCCTTCACCAGCGTTGGTAACGCCTGGTAATGTCAAAATAGTTTTAATAATATCTACTTCACCTAGAACAACTGGCAACTCTTTTACCGTTTGCATCGAAAGTTTATTTACGCTCATTTCGGGCTTTCTGATATCCGCACGCTTTTTATTATCCGATATGACAACTTCTTCTAGCTGTTGCGAATTTTCAGTAAGAAAGAAGTTTTTTTTGATAGAATTATCTAGCGTGATATTTTCAACTAAATTTTCATAACCTAAATAAGATACTTGTAGCGTGTAGTTTCCTTTTGGTATAGTTATTGAATAAAATCCATATTCGTTAGTAATAGCAACTGCTTTTATTTCTGGAATAAAAAGAGTAACACCAATTAGTGTTTCATTATTTTTGCTATCTGAAATGGTTCCGCTTAAGGTAACTTTCTCTTGCGAAAAAGATAAATGGCAATAAATGATAAATAGAAGTAAGGTGATATTTTTAGGCATTTACGAACTGATTTTGAAATATTTAAACATATGTCGGCAAATATCGTATTAACCAACGTGATAAATTGTTAAGCTTTGGTTAATAATAAATATTTTATTCAATGATTATCGATATTTTTACAACGATTTAGAACTAAAAAATGAAATTCTCAGTCTCTTTTATTGTTTTTTTACTTTGTTTTTTTAAGGGTTTTTCTCAATTTGAATTACCCAAAAAGACGCTTAAGATTGCGCCTGTTTCGAACAGTTCAGGACAAGTTGCTCCTACATCTTCTAAAGAGATCAAATATCCCAGTATTTTCGATAAGAAAGATAAATTGTTGGGTGGTGTTTCGCTGATACGCAAAGCTCCCGAAAATGAGCCAAGTATTATGGAAAAAGAAAAGTTTGAAAATCCATCAAAAATTTATACTGATAGAATGAACAAAGGCGATGGGCAAATTCTTGAGAAGTTTAAAAGTGATAGTTTCCTTGGTGAATTTAAAACAGGAACAAAAATTATCAGTATCGCGTGTCGCGACCACGAAGCACCCGATGGAGATGTTGTGAGAATATGGCTTAATGACAAAGTAGCTGTTAATGCTATTTTATTAGATGTGGATTATAAAGAAATATACCTTGACTTAAACGAAGGTTTTAATAAAATTGAAATCGAAGCCTTGAACCAAGGAGAGTCTGGTCCCAATACCGCTCAATTCGTCATTTACGATGAGAAGAAAGGAATGATAACCACCAATAAATGGAATTTAACCACAGGCGTAAAAGCAAAGATGATTGTTCTGAAAACGGATGGAGAATTACAAAAGCAATAAAAAAAGCGTCTCGAATTTCGGGACGCTTTTTTTAAGTAATTTGAATAATATCCTATCCTAATTTGGCTTCCAAATTTTTTTTAATGGCTGCTAAAAATCCTTCTGTTGTGAGATAGTCAGCATTTGTTAATCCTTCAGGTTTTACCAGCATCGCTAAGTCTTTAGTCATTTTTCCACTTTCTACTGTTTCAATACAAACTTGCTCTAAAGCTAGACAAAAATCAATCAATGCTTGATTTCCGTCTAATTTACCTCTGTGCTCCAAACCTCTTGTCCAAGCGAAAATTGACGCAATAGGATTGGTAGAAGTAGCTTTTCCTTTTTGATGTTCTCTGTAATGACGGGTTACTGTTCCGTGAGCAGCTTCGGCTTCAACTGTTTTTCCATCGGGAGTTACTAATACAGAAGTCATTAATCCTAACGAACCAAATCCTTGTGCTACCGTATCTGACTGCACATCGCCATCATAATTTTTACAAGCCCACACAAATCCGCCATTCCATTTCATGCACGAAGCAACCATATCATCGATTAAGCGGTGTTCGTAAATCATTCCGTTTGTTTCAAAATCTGCTTTGTAAGTAGTTTGATACACCTCTTCAAAAATATCTTTGAATCGCCCGTCGTATGCTTTTAAAATGGTGTTTTTAGTAGAAAGATACAACGGCCATTTTTTGGTTAATGCCATTTGAAAAGAAGAATGAGCAAAACCATAGATACTTTCGTCGGTATTATACATTGCCATAGCTACGCCGTCGCCTTCAAAGTCATAAACATCCCAAGTTTTAGTTTCACCAGCTTCGTTAGTAAAACTCATCGTAAGTTTCCCTTTTCCTTTAATAACAGTATCTGTTGCTTTATATTGGTCACCAAAAGCGTGACGTCCAATAACGATAGGTTTAGTCCATCCTTGTACATATCTTGGTACATTACTCATAATTATGGGTTCACGAAAAACAGTTCCTCCAACGATATTACGGATTGTACCGTTTGGTGATTTCCACATTTTGGAAAGATTAAACTCTTTTACTCGTTCTTCATCGGGTGTGATGGTGGCACACTTGATACCAACATTGTATTTTTTTATAGCTTCAGCGGAGTCTACTGTCACTTGATCTTTAGTAGCTTCTCTGTTTTCTATCCCTAAATCATAATATTTGATATCTAAATCAAGGTAAGGGAGAATTAATTGCTCTTTGATAAAGCTCCAGATAATTCGTGTCATTTCATCGCCATCCAACTCTACTACTGGATTAGCCACTTTTATTTTTGCCATGTTGTTTGTTAATTAATTATTTAGCGGATGCAAATATAAAAAATAGGATAGCAATTTCTTTTAATACTGCAGCTAAATCGATTGATTTATGAAATTGTCATTTAAAGGTTTTTTAAATAGGAATATCATAATTTATAACGTGAATTTTTATCATAAAAAAAGTCCTCTCGTTTTATTTTTAACAAGAGGACCATTTTTATGATTAGAAAGTAATGAATTATCTTCTTCTTTCTTTAATTTTAGCTTTTTTACCAGTAAGTTCTCTAAAGTAGTAGATACGAGCTCTTCTAACTTTACCTCTTTGATTCACTTCCACTTTCTGTAACGCGGGCATGTTTACTGGGAAGATACGCTCTACACCAACTGCACCAGACATTTTACGAATAGTAAAAGTTTCAGTAATTCCTGAACCTTTTCTTTGAATAACAACTCCTTTAAAAAACTGAGTTCTTGTTTTTTCACCCTCTTTAATTTCGTAAAACACTGTGATGGTATCACCAGCTCCGAATGAAGGGAAATCTTTTTTTGTTGACAATTCGTTATTAACGAAATCTACTAAATTTGCCATTTTTATAAACATTATGGTTAAAATCTGAGCAACGTTCACGGTTTTCGCCAGAGGTTGGTCAAATGTGGGTGCAAACTTAAATAAAAAAGTTTAGAAAAAGTTTAAAAGTTTAGAAAAAGTTTAAAGTTGTGGGTTGCTTAAACAATTTTAAACCTCATTAAACTATTCGTTTAACAAATCAGGTCTTCTATTTTTTGTGTGTTCATACGCCATATCTTCGCGCCATTTTTCAATTTTAGCAAAATGACCGCTGGTTAAAACTTCTGGAACTTTCCAACCTTTATAATCTGCAGGTCTTGTATAAATTGGTCCAGAAAGTAATCCGTCTTGAAAACTATCCGTCAACGCCGAAGTTTCATCTGATAAAACACCTGGAATTAATCGAATGATCGCATCACAGAAAACAATCGCACCAATTTCTCCGCCAGAAAGGACATAATCGCCAATGGATATTTCTTTAGTAATCAAATGATCTCTCACGCGTTGGTCAACTCCTTTATAATGTCCACAAAGAATTATGATGTTTTCATACATCGAAGCTGTGTTTGCCATTTTCTGGTTTAAAGTTTCACCATCAGGTGACATGTAAATTACTTCGTCGTAGTTTCTTTGAGATTTTAAATGAGCAATACAATCATCAATTGGTTGAATATTCATTACCATTCCAGCTCCACCACCAAACGGATAATCGTCAACCGATTTTTGTTTGTTGGTTGTATAGTCTCTTAAATTATGAAAATGAACTTCTACTAATCCTTTTTCGATAGCGCGTTTCATGATTGAACCTTCAAAAGGACTTCGCAATAAATCGGGTAATATGGTGATAATGTCTATTCGCATGTGGCAAAGATATGAAGTTTACCACTTTTCTAATTTTACATTCTATATTTTAGTAGTAAATTTGCACCAAAATTTAAAATGTTACAAAAATGGAAAACGGAATATACGCAAAATTCAACACCTCGAAAGGTTCAATTTTAGTAAAACTAACTCACGATTTAACACCAGGAACAGTTGGTAACTTCGTTGGTTTAGCAGAAGGTCAATTAGAGAATGCAGCAAAGCCAATGGGTAAACCTTATTATGATGGATTAAAATTTCACCGAGTAATTCCTGATTTTATGATTCAAGGTGGTTGTCCTCAAGGGATTGGAACTGGCGGACCAGGTTATAGCTTTGATGATGAATTTCATCCTTCGTTAAAACACGATAGACCAGGAGTTTTATCAATGGCAAATTCTGGACCAGCAAGTAATGGTTCACAGTTTTTTATTACACATGTTCCAACCAATTGGTTAGACAACAAACATACTGTTTTTGGTCATGTTGTGGAAGGACAAGAAGCTGTTGATGCTGTAGCTCAAGGTGATGTTCTAGAAACTGTTGAAATTGTCAGAGTTGGTGAAGAAGCACAAAAATGGAATGCTATCGAAGCATTTAGAACTTTTGAAGGTTCACGATTAAAAAGAATTGAAGAAGCAAAAAAGCAAGCCGAAGCTGCCATGGAAAAATTAGCAGCAGGTTTTGAAAAAACAGAAAGCGGTTTGCGTTATAAATTAATCCAAAATGGTAACGGAAAACAAGCTGAAAAAGGAAAAACAGTTTCAGTGCATTACACCGGTCAATTAGAAAATGGTAAAACTTTCGATTCATCGTATCCTAGAAAAAAACCAATCGAATTTCCATTAGGAAAAGGTCATGTTATTGAAGGTTGGGATGAAGGCATTGCTCTTTTAAAAGTAGGCGATAAAGCTCGTTTTGTTATTCCATCTTATTTAGGATATGGTTCTTCTGGTGCTGGAGGCGTAATTCCACCAGACGCTACTTTGGTTTTTGATGTGGAATTAATGGACGTTAAATAAGCAAACATAAATTCCCTTGTTTTATAATCCCATCACGTTAAATTTGACGAGATGGGATTTTTTCATTGAAAAACACAACACAAATTTTTGTTAAACATAATTTTGTTGTCAAGTATTCGAGTAAATTTGTTTAACATTTATAAAAAATTATTAAACAAAAAAAATTATGAAATCAATTAAAGTAGTAGCAGTTGCATTATTGGCAACATTAGGAAGTTTTAGCATACAAGCTCAAGCTTCTAAAACAGTAGTAGAAAATGCTGTAGGTTCGAAAGATCACACAACACTTGTAGCAGCCGTAAAAGCAGCTGAATTGGTCGACGTATTGTCTAGCAAAGGACCATTCACAGTTTTTGCTCCAACGAATGATGCATTCGCAAAATTGCCAAAAGGAACAGTAGAGTTTTTACTAAAACCAGAGAACAAAGCGGCTTTACAAGGTATTTTAACTTACCACGTAGTGGCAGGAAATTTAGACAGTAAAGCAGTGGTTGAAGCAATTACCAAAGGAAAAGGAAGCGTAACTCTAACTACCGTTCAAGGAGGAAAATTAGTAGCATCACTTTCTGGAAAAAATGTTATCTTAACAGATGAAAAAGGAAATAAATCTACCATTACCGCTGTAGATATTACCTCTTCAAATGGTGTAATTCATGTTATTGATACTGTAGTGATGCCAAAATCATAGTTGATTTAATATCTTAGTTTAAAAAAAATCTCGTATCGGATAAACGATACGAGATTTTTTTTAATTAAACTTTACCAACTTTTATATTTTGATTTAAAATAAATTGTAAATTTACGCTATTGATAAAGTAAAAATACAATTATGAATACCAAGACAACTGTCTCAAAAACCAAACAAGTTTCTAAAGACAAAGTTTCAACTAAAGTTAAATCAACACCTACTTTAGTTAAATTTTCTCCTTCTTGGGTTGTTTATCATGTGAAAGATGCTCCAGGTTTTAAATTAGAATTAATTGATAGAATTAGATCAGGTGTTAAAAAAGACGATTGGAAACAATTAATTGAAAATATAGGCGCAAAAGAGAAGGAGTTTGAATTTATTTTGCCTACATCAATTAGTAGTATGCAAAAGAAGAAAGTTTATGGAAGAGAAACATCCGAGAGAATTTATGAAATATCTCGTTTATTTGGTCTCGGATATGAAGTTTTTGATTCTCCTGAAAGTTTTAAAGAATGGCTTTTAACTCCTTCAAAAGTTCTAGGGAATAAAAAACCTTTCGAGTTGTTAGACAGTAGCTTTGGTTTTGAATTAGTAGAAAACGAAATAGTTAGAATACAATACAACGTTTATAGCTAATGATTGTTTATCGTGTTGCAAATGTAAAGTATAAAGATGATACTTTAACAGGTATTGGTGCTGAAAAAGTGGGCGGTAGATGGAATCAAGTGGGAACTCGTGCTGTTTACTGTTCTGAGAATATTTCTTTAGCACTATTAGAATATTATATTCACTCAGAAAACATAGCTAATTTACCAAAGAAAATATTAGTAGCCAAAATTGAATTTCCTGATGAGTTTCTGGTTGACACATTAGATAAACTTCCTGAACGTTGGAATCAATATCCTTATTCATCCAAAACAACAGAAATTTTTTCAAAGTTAGCAAAGAGTAGAGATTTTTTTGCCTTAAAAGTACCTTCTTCAATTATTCCATTTGAAAATAATATTATTTTAAATCCATTATATAAAGAGTTTGGAAAAGTAGAAATTATTGATTTTTTAGATTTACCTATTGATGATAGACTAAAAATTTGAAAGTCACTAAAAATAAAATGCCTCGAAATTTTCGAGGCATTTTTTTTTTTAAACTGTAAAACCATCGGGTAAAATTGCGCCTTTTTTGACAACTATAATTCCATCTTTTATTGTGTATAAATTGGTATTTGTATCTTCTAAATGTTTTCCTCCGTTTAGTCGAACATCATTTCCAATTCTACAATTTTTATCAACGATGGTATTGCTAATAAAACAACGTTCACCAATACCGATATTAATAATTCCTTGTTCAATATTGGTTCTGATTTCTTCTAAATTTTGATAATAATCGTTACCCATAAGATAGGAATCTATAATGGTTGAACCATATCCAATTCGGCTTCTAATTCCAATAACCGAATGTTCTACCGTAACACCATTTATGATACAACCTTCGGCAATAACCGATTTGTCAATAGTTGAAGCACCCGTAATTTTTGATGGTGGCAAAACCCTTGCACGAGTATAAATTTTACTCGAATTATCAAATAAATTGAATTTCGGAATGTCATCTGTCAAACCTAAATTAGCTTCAAAAAACGAATCGATGTTTCCAATATCAGTCCAATAACCTTCATATTGATAACTCAGAATTTTTTGTTTTCCAATAGCTTGCGGAATAATTTCTTTACCGAAATCTTTCGTTTCTTGATTTTTCATCAATTCTACCAATAAATCCCGATTGAAGATATAAATTCCCATCGAAGCTAAATAGTGTTTGCCTTCCGCCTTGGATTCTTCACTAACTTCCGATGTCCATTGAGGTAACAAATCCGCTTTTGGTTTTTCAATAAACGACGTAATAAAATTTTCCGCATCGGTTTTCAAAATGCCAAATTCAGGAGCTTCTTTTGCCGTTACAGGCAATGTAGCGATAGAAATCGAAGCACCAGAATCATGATGCGCTTTAATCATTTCATTAAAATCCATTTGATACAATTGATCGCCCGAAAGTATCAAAGCATAATCAAAATCATGGTTTAAAAAATGCGTCATACATTGTCGAACGGCATCGGCAGTTCCTTGAAACCACGTAGGATTATCAGGCGTTTGTTCAGCAGCGAGAATATCCACAAAAGCCGTACTGAAATGGCTAAAATGATAGGTATTTTTGATGTGTTGGTTTAACGAAGCCGAATTAAATTGCGTCAAAACAAACATTCGTTTAATATCGGAATTGATACAATTAGAAATCGGAATGTCAACCAAACGGTATTTTCCAGCAATAGGAACGGCTGGTTTTGAACGACTTTCGGTTAATGGCGCTAATCTTGAACCTTGTCCGCCGCCAAGAATAATGGCTAAAGTTGATTTATTCATAATTTTCTATATCATTACGAGGAACAAAAAATTCATCCTCATTGTTATTTTTATTTTTTGGGCAACTATTCCGCCTTCCACTCCCGCTTTTTTATCTTTTCAAAAAAAGAAAAGATAAAAAGAGCTCCGTTCAAGTCGGGTTGCGTTCGGTAGTCTTAAATTGAAATGGTCGTTCATCAATCAACAAACTTCCATAATAAATTGACACTAATTAATCATCAATTTATAATATTCAAACATCAATTTGTAATCTTGAAACATAAATTCGATGAATTTACAATTGTATTCTTACTTTTTAATGTTATATTCTTAGTTTTTAATGTTGTATTCTTAGTTTTTAATGTTGTATTCTTAGTTTTTAATGTTGTATTCTTACTATTTAACATTAAATTCTTACCATTCACTATTCACTCTTCACTAATCACTTTTCACTAATCACTTTTCACTCTTCACTAATCACTCTTTACGCCTTTTCTTTCTCAAATCTACCAATCACTTCCTCATAATAACTATAAGTTGTTTTTGCTATCGATTCCCAACTAAATTTTTCCAAAACTCGTTTTCTCCCCGCTTTTCCCATTGCTTGCGCTAAATCTTCATCGGCTAATAAACGATTAATTTTTTCGGCAAAATTTCTTTGAAATGCTTCAGGATTTTTTGGATTAAAATCGGTTCGAGAAATACTTTCTAATTCGATTAAATAACCCGTTTCACCTTCAACAATGATTTCAGGAATGCCGCCAACAGCACTTCCAACCACAGGCGTTTCACACGACATCGCTTCGAGATTGATAATCCCAAACGGTTCATAAAGTGATGGACAAGCAAAAACGCGCGCATGGCTGTACAATACTTTTATTTTTTCTCTAGGCAACATTTCCGAAATCAAGACTACGCCATCACGATTTGATTTCAGTTTCGAAATTAATGCTTCGGTTTCTGCTGCAATTTCGGGTGTGTCTGGCGCACCAGCACAAAGTACAATTTGACAGTTTTTGTCGAAATATTGTGCCGCTTCTATTAGTTGAGAAATTCCTTTTTGACGTGTAATTCTCCCAACGAAAAGTACAAACGGAACAGCTGGATTTATTCCTAATTCGACTAATAAATTGTTATCATACGTTGGTTTATAAAACTCAGGATTAATACCGTTATGAATTACCGTAACTTTTTCGGGAGAAACGTCATAGGCTTCAACCACATCGGTTTTCATTTGTTCGCTTACGGCAATAATCCCGTCGGCGGTATTGTATGCATGATTTTCAATCCATCGGGAAAGAAAATATCCGTTGCCGAGTTGTTCTACTTTCCATGGTCGATGTGTTTCTAAACTGTGCGTGGTTAAAATTAATGGCGATTGCACTAATTCTCTCGAAAAAATTCCGGCCAAATGCGTGTACCAAGTATGACAATGAATAACATCAGCTTCTAAGGTATGTTGCGCCATTTCTACATTGCGGCTCAAGTTTTGAAACATTTTAATGTGCGGATTATTTTCGTCATTCATTACATTCAACGAAGGCTGAATTCCTAGCACATTGAGTTGTTTTGTTTGTTCTTTTTGATTGCCAAAACAGCGAACTTCCACTTGGGCAAGTTTCTTTAATTCGTGGGTTAAAAAATCGATGTGAACACCTGCGCCACCATAAATATTAGGCGGAAATTCATTGGTGAAAAGGGCTATTTTCATACTGAAAACATAAAAAGGTTTACTATATTGTATCAGAAAATCTAAATGTACAAAAAAGTATTGGGTTTTATGTTAAAAACTAATTAGAAAAAGATTATAAAATGAATGCAATTGAAACGCCATTGCAATGGTCAGAATTTGAACGAGTAGAAATGCGTATTGGAACCATTTTAGAAGTAAATAATTTCCCCGAAGCTAGAAAACCTGCTTTTCAATTGTTGATTGATTTTGGTTCGGCAATTGGAAAAAAAAAATCTTCAGCACAAATCACAAAACGATATACTAATGAAGAATTGGTTGGAAAGCAAATTATAGCCGTTGTCAATTTTCCAAAGAAACAAATTGGAACATTTATGAGCGAATGTTTGGTTTTGGGTTCTGTTGGAGCAGAAAATGATATTGTTTTGTTGACTTCGGATATAAAAGTTGAAAATGGACTGAGAATAGGTTAGTTCTGTCTATTTTTTCTTTTTTGTGCCATATACATATTGAAAATGGATAATAGAATAAAAAGCACTGGAACTATAAAGTAACTTTTTCGTTCATCCATTGAGTTTTCGGCTTTGGCAACTTTGTAATTTTCATAAATGATGTAAATCCAAAAAGCAATACAAATCGAATTGATAATGATGCTGTGTTTGTTTAGAAACGCTAGAATTTTTTGCATAATGATATGTTGAAAAAAAAGCCCAAAAATTACTATTTTGGGCTTTTGCGGTTAAATTTATATTTTAAATATCGTCAAAATCGATATCGGTAAAACTTTTTTCAGAAGCGGTAGTTTCGCTTGTAGTTTCTTGATAATATTCTTTTTTGAAGTCTTTTTGGTGCCTTTCAGAAATTACTTCTTCGCCTTTTTGATTTAAAACATACGATGTCATTTCGCCTAATATTTCAGTAAATGCTGCAAAATCTTCTTTGTACAAATAGATTTTGTGTTTTTTGAAATGAAACGAACCATCTTCTTCTGTAAATTTTTTACTTTCAGTAATGGTTACATAATAATCATCTGCTTTTGTGGCTCTTACATCAAAGAAATAAGTTCTTCTTCCTGCTCTTAAAACTTTAGAAAAAATTTCATCTTTTTCTAACATATCATTTTCTCTCATATTCTTTCGGTCAATTAATTGTGTTTCTGTATTGTTCAAAAATGGTAAATTTTTTGTTACCAAGCAACATTTAATTTAATTCTTTTTCCGAAAGTTGTTTCAAATAAAGCTCGGCATAATAACCTTCTTCGTTTATTAATTGATTATGAGAACCTTCTTGGATAATTTTTCCTTCGTCGAGAATAATGATTTTATCCGCATTTTTAGCAGATGAAACTCTGTGGCTAACAATAATTGTAGTTTTATCTTTAGAAATTTGAAGTAAGTTGTTCAAAATTTGTTCTTCGGTTTCAGTATCAACAGCCGATAAACAGTCGTCTAGAAGTAGTATTTGAGGATTTTTGATTATCGCTCTTGCAATAGAAACCCGTTGTTTCTGTCCACCAGAAAGTGTGATGCCTCTTTCGCCCAAAATGGTGTCGTATTTGTTTTTAAAATGAACAATATTATTGTGAACAACGGCTTTTTTTGCAGCGTCAAATACTTCTTCATCGGTGGCATTTTCTTTTCCAAATTTAATGTTGTTTTTAATAGTGTCAGAGAAGAGGAAAGCGTCTTGTGGCACAATACCAATACTGCTGCGCAAGTCGTTGAGGTTGATTTCGTCTATTTTTTTGCCATCGATGCTAATACGTCCTTCTTTGATGTCATATAACCTAGTAATCAGCGATAAAATACTCGATTTTCCTGAACCTGTTTTACCCAAAATAGCCAGAGTTTCTCCTTCGTTTATTGTAAATGAAATATTTTTAAGAGCAGTGATATCGGTGTCTTCATAAGTAAAACTAACATTATTGAATTCGATGGCACCGCGAATGGGCGTATTTTCTGTTACTTTGTTTTTAATTTCAGGTTCAATTTTTAGGAATTCGTTAATCCGTTTTTGGGACGCTTCTGCTTCTTGAACTAAAGACGAAACCCAGCCAATAGAAGCTACAGGCCATGTTAACATGTTGACATACAAGATAAATTCGGCAATCGTACCAATACTTTTTATGGAACCTTCAATGTACATCAATCCTCCAAAATAAATCACCACCAAATTACTCACACCAATTAACGCAATCATCAATGGTCCAAAAAGTGATTGTACTCCAGCTAAGCTCATGCTTTTGGTTTTGCTTTCTTGAGCCAATTCTTCTATGTTTTTTTGAAATTGATTTTCTAAAGCATATGCTTTGACTACTCTAATGCCTGAAAAAATTTCTTGGGTAAAACTTGATATTTTTGATAGATATTCTTGAAAAATGTTGCTTCTTTTATTGATTTCTTTGCTCAATTTGAAAATAATAAATGAGAGAATAGGTAAGGGTAAAAGCGTATACAAAGTTAACAAGGGCGATACGTTATACATATAAATAATAACCACTGTAAACCGGATGAAAGTATTGATGGTATACATCACAGCAGGACCAACATACATTCGCACTTTGGCCACGTCTTCACTAATGCGGCTCATTAAATCTCCTGTTCTATTTCGTTTGTAGAAATTTTGATCTAACACTTCGTAATGACGAAACACTTCGTTTTTTAGGTCAAATTCAACATGGCGCGACATTACTATTAAGGTTTGACGCATCAAGAAAGTTAAAATTCCAGCGATTAAAGTGGTACCTACAATCCATAGTATATTATGAATTAATTCTGTTTTAATCATGGCGCTACTAAGGTCATTTTTATGAAAATCCTCAATAGCTTTAAATGATTTGCTGACAAGTTTAGGAGTAAATAGCGAAAAAATTTGTGCAGCAATAGTTATTAAAATTCCAAGTAGAAAATGAAATTTATATTTGATAAAGTATTTATTTAAATATTGAAGTTCTTTCATGTTTTTTTGAAAAAATGGGGCTTAAATACTTATTTACTGTTAAAGTTATTATCTATATTAAAATTATAGTATTCTTTAAAAAAGTCAATTTTATTAACAAATTACTAATTTATAGCGAAATCTGTGCGTTTAATTAAATAATAATTTATTTTTGCACTTGTTTTTTGTAAATAATTTAATAAGTATCTCACTATGACTGCAGAAATTGTTATGCCCGCTGAATTAAAAAAAATGGATCCCGTTTTTGGGCAATTCTCATTTGATAATCATGAACAAATAGTTTTTTGCAACGACAAAGATACAGGATTAAAAGCAATTATAGGAATTCATAACACAGTAATGGGTCCAGCACTTGGTGGCACGAGAATGTGGAACTATGCCAATGAGTGGGAAGCTTTAAACGACGTTTTGCGATTGTCTAGAGGTATGACTTATAAATCAGCCATCACAGGATTAAACCTTGGTGGAGGAAAAGCGGTTATCATTGGCGACTCTAAACTAGATAAAACGCCCGAAATGATTACTAAGTTTGGTCAATTTGTCAACTCGTTAAGCGGAAAATATATTACTGCAGAAGACGTAGGTACAACTACTGAAGACATGGACAGAATTCATGAAGTAACCAATTTTGTAACTGGTATTTCAGAATCAAGAGGTGGTTCTGGAAACCCATCACCAGTTACTGCCTATGGCGTTTACATGGGGATGAAAGCAGCGGCAAAATACCAGTTTGGTTCTGATAATTTAGCAGGTAAAAAAGTATTGGTGCAAGGAACAGGTCATGTAGGCGAAACCTTAATTAGCTATTTGGCTAAAGAAGGCGCTATCGTTTTTGTGTCCGATATTCATCAAGATAAAATGGAAAATATGGTTGCCAAGTATGGTGCAAAAATTTTCATGGGAAGTGACTTGTACAGCGCAGATGTTGATATTTATGCACCCTGTGCTTTAGGCGCAACTATAAATGACGATACGGTATATCGAATAAAAGCGAAAGTAATTGCTGGTGCGGCCAACAATCAACTGGCAGTTGAAGCCGTTCATGGTCAGATTTTAAGAGAAAGAGGAATTACTTATGCACCAGATTTTTTAATCAACGCTGGTGGCATTATCAATGTGTATGGCGAAATTGTAAAATATGATAAAGCAGAAGCCATGAGAAGAACTGAAAATATCTATAACACTACATTGGAGATTTTTAATTTTGCTGATCAAAATAATTTGACAACGCAAGCTGCCGCTATGCAAATTGCTCAAAACAGAATTGACCAACGTAAAAAAGAAAACACAAATAAATAATAGTAGGATGTAAAATAGTACTATTTTTGCAGCGCGAAAGATTTCTTTCGCGCTATTAATTTTTAAAAGTTCTTACCAGGTGTTAAATAGAAGACATATTCGAGTAAAAGTGATGCAATCCATTTATGCCATGCATCAAAAAAGTTCTGATGATATTGTAAAAGAAGAAAAATTTTTACGCCAAAGTATAGATGGCATTTACGATTTATACTTAATTATGCTTTCGTTGCTTATTGAAATCAGAAAAAAAGAAATTGTTTTTTTAGAAACCTCCAGCAAAAAGCATTTAGCTACACCCGAGGAAAAAAATCCCAACAAAAAATTTGTTACTAATGCTGTTCTTCAATTACTAGAGGAGAGCAATTCGCTCAATATTGCTTTAGAGCAGCGGAAAATCAATAATTGGTCAATGAACGATGACTATATTTTGATTTTGTTAAATGCCATTAAAAAGAGCGATTTGTATAGCAAGTATATGAGCAAAAAGCAGTCGTCGTTTGCCGAAGATAAAGAGTTTGTGGTAGCCTTATTTTCGGAATTAATTGCGCCAAATGAAAAGCTTTATGACTATCTTGAAGACGATAAACTGACTTGGGTAGATGATATTCCGCTAGTAAATACTCAAATTTTGAAACAATTAACTCAAATTTCAGAGCAATCAGAATTTAAAGTGACCAAGTTGTACAAAGATGAAGAAGATAAAGAATTCGTGAGTTTATTGTTTAGAAAAACTGTTTTGAACGAAGTAGAATTAGCCAAAGAATACATCGATAAAACACCCAATTGGGATGCCGATCGAATTGCAGAAATTGATACCATTATTTTAAAAATGGCTATTTGCGAATTTTTAAAGTTTCCTTCCATACCTACGAAAGTTACCATCAATGAATATCTCGAAGTGGCAAAAGAATATTCCACGCCAAAAAGTAGTATTTTTATCAATGGAATTTTGGATAATTTAGTAAAGGAATTTCAAACTCAAAATAAAATTTTAAAAACCGGAAGAGGTTTGATGTAAAACATACTGTTATGAAAACAAAAGCTAGTGCACTATTTTTTTCCCTTTTACTGCTAGTAACAACCGCTTGTAAAAATAAAGACACCGCTACTGATGGCAGCGCGACTACTGGTGAATTGGCTGAAATTACTTTCGAAAAAAACGAACATGATTTTGGTAACGTTACACAAGGAGATAAAGTAAGCTATGATTTTAAGTTTACCAATACAGGCCAAAATGATTTGGTCATTGCTGACGCCAAAGGTTCCTGTGGTTGTACTGTTCCCGAATATCCTAAAACTCCCATCAAGCCAGGAGATGGTGGTACTATAAAAGTGTCTTTTGATACTACTGGAAAATCAGGACAAAACACAAAATCAGTTACTTTAACTTGTAATATAAAAGAACAAAAGAAATTTATTATCGTTAGAGCCAATATCGAAACTTCTACAACAACTAAATAAATAATCAATTATTATGGAACAAATAACGCAATTTTTACCTTTTATTTTAATGTTCGTGGTCATCTATTTCTTTATGATTAGACCGCAACAAAAGAAAATCAAACAAGAAAAAGAATTTGAAGCTGCTTTGAAAGTAGGCGACAAAATTATTACGAAAAGTGGTTTGCATGGAAAAGTTTCTGAACTGGCAGAAACTACAGTTGTTATTGAAACCATGTCGGGAAAATTGAAAATGGAGCGTTCAGCTATTTCATTAGAGTTGACAGCAGCGTTGAATAAGAAAGCGTAATACAAAGTACGAGGTTAGAAGTACGAGGTTAGAAGTACGAGGTTAGAAGTACGAGGTTTAGAAGTACGAAATTACCAAGTTTTAAAAACCCCAAACTCTATTTAATATTGGAGTTTGGGGTTTTTTAGTGTTTTTAGCGTCACACTATCGATAGAAAACACATAAAAAATTTTAAAAACTTTTCCAATAATCACTTTAAAAGTTATTGCTTTGAATTAACTCATTATGAATTCCATAATGTGCAGTGGTTTTGTTATCCAAAACATAAATCACATCAGCAATTTGTCATAGAGCATTTAATCGATGAGAAATAAAGAAAATAGCACAATTTGGTTTTATACTTTCAAATAAATTCATGGTAAAGTTTTCTGTATTTCTGTCCATATCAGCTGTGGCTTCGTCAAGAATTAAAAATTGGGTTAAAAAAAAACCTTGCCAGTACAATAATTTGTTTTTGTCCACCACTTAAATTGATTCCTTCCTCAACGAGAATTGTTGCCAAATATTAGGTGCTTTTCAAAGTTGAATAATTTGGTTAAAATTTGTATTTAAGTTCAAATAAAAGTACTCGAGGAATTGTAAAAATTTGATTTGATAATAGTAAATTATTGCTGAACGAGTTTCTAACGATAACACCATTGTTGTATATATTTCTAAAATTTAAACTATAAGAAAGCTTACTATTTGGTTTAGAGTATCCTAAATATAAGTTTTGCAAAGTATAATTTTGGGTATTTTCGCTAAAATCATTAACAATATGCGTTGAGGAATCTGTTTTAAAAATGAAATTCTTCAAAAACTTACTATCAAAATTTAGAGAAAATGTATTTTCTGTTGATTGAGATTTTTCACCAGAATTTACATGGTAACCCGAATGACGATATTTTAAGCTTAGTTGTGTTTTTTTATTAAACTTTAAAAGCCATTTACCACTAAGGTTATAATCAAAAGTATTTATAAAATTTACTTTTTCGTTAATAATTTGATTGGCTTTTAACCAATCTAAATCTATCCCAAATTCTACACTAGATTTATTAAATATAAAACCAAAATCTGTATTAAAACTTAGATTGTTTTGAGGTAAATTAAGGATTACAGGCATATTAAGTTGATTTATACCTGTTTGAATTACACTATTATTCTTTACAGGATTATTGATGCTATAATCTGCGGAAGCATCAATAAAATAATCATCAATATGTTTATAGTTGCTATAAAAAAGGCTAAAATTATGCGAACGTTCGTCTTCAAGATTAGGATTGCCTAAAAGAACCGAGTTAAACCCTGTTACTCTTATATTTTGTAAGTAACTCAGATCGTTTAAATAGTTGTTGGTAAAGTCATAATCAAAATCTAGATCTATGTCATCATCTATTTGATAGTTAACTTTTAATTTGGGTGAAATGAAAAAATTAGCGCTGTTAATTTGAGCTCGACTGAAACTAAAAAAATGTGGTTTTGCATCCAAAATGATTTCAAATTTTTCTAATTTAGTTTTAATTCCCAGACCAAAATTTAAATCAGAAAGCGTAAATGGATTATTATTGCTTAATTCGCTAAAATCGAGAATAGAATTATCTGACAAGACTTGACTTATGTTGCTTCTTATCATAGAGCTTTTGTAATTATATCCTACATTATAAAATAGGTGAAAGTTTCGATTTGCGAGCCAATAATCTTTTAAAATAAGATTAAATTTTTCAGCACTAATATCTCCTCTCTGTTTAATTAGATAATTAGTTGTTGTATTTAGTGGTAAATAATCTTGTAAAAAAATAGTATCACTAGACCAATTTTCTGTTGAATTTGAGTTGGTACTGCTGTGATGTAAACCCACACCAATTGTATGATTCTCATTTAATTTTAAATAACCTTCTAAATTGTGTGAGAAATTACCACCCTTACCATCTGCTTTTGTCAAAAATTCGCTTGTGCTTTCTGAAGTCGATAGAGATTCTTGTGTAGAATTAGAAGTGTTATTTAAATAATTGATGTTATACATCCATTTTTGTTTTGCATTAGGATTAAAATCTATCTTTAGATTAAGAATGGCTGAAGTATCACCAGTATCTCTAAAATCATTTCTAGTTTCAAAAATAGACTCATCCGAACCCAAATACTCTCTTATCGATAGCGAATTATTGACAATATCATTGTTTGAATAAATGGCGTAACCAGAAACTTTAAATTTTTTGTTTAATTCGTGTTGAAAATTTAAAGCAGAAAACCTGGCGAGGGACTCAAATCGTTCATCATTACTTGATGCAGCATTTAATAAATTATTGGTCAAGTCGTTTTTTTTAAACAAGTTACTAGAACCACCAACCAATCGGGATAAATCACCAAAATCTAAACTGCTTTTATTATAGTTATTAATATCGGCAATAAAACTAATATTAGACTTCGGGTTATATTTAAACAAAGCTGGATGTAAACTATAAAATTCATCAAGACCTAAACTCGCTTCTATATCTCCAAAAACAAAATCTTTTTTATCTTCTTTTAAAACAACGTTTAGAGCTAAGTCCTCATTATCGGCTAAGTTTCTTAATAATTCAGAATCTTTGTAGTCAGATATAATTTGAATTCTATCCATTACATCCGCAGGAATGTTCTCAATAGCCAATTTCGTACTCCCGTCAAAAAAAGGCTTACCCTCAATCAATAATTTTGTCACCGTTTTGCCTTGTACTTTTATGACGTTGTCATCTACTTTTACACCCGGTAATTTTTCTAGTACATCTTTCATTTTAAGCTCATTACCCGTTGTGAATGCTTTTAAGTTATAAGTGAGAGTGTCTTTGCTTTTCTCAATAGGTTGGTATTTATAATTGATAACAACTTCATCTAAAGGTTCACTTTTAGTGTTTAAGGTAATATTGTAATTTGAAGTATTTTCTAAAAAAAAAATGACTCTGTCCATTGAGCCATACCCTAGATGTGAAATACTAAGATTATAAGAAGCTCCTTTTATTAACTGTAGTTTATAAAAACCTTTAGTATCTGTAATGGCGTAGGTAGCTTTCAGGTTTTGTTGCTTCGGTAAGGCAATCAAAGTTACATTTGTTATTGACTGTTGAAAGTTGTCTGTAACCACACCGCTTATAATCACAGCATCATTTTGCGCCAAAATAAATGTGTTAAATAATATACAGCACCAAACTACTAGGTTTTTAAAATTCAATTTTTTTTTAAGAAATATACTTATAATTCTAATCATTTTTCTGCCTCTTCTTTTCCTCTATAGCGGCTAATGTTTCAAACTCTTTCTCAGTAATAAGTTTTAATTTTTTTAACGTAGGCATTTCGTTTTCCTTTTTTTCTATTTCTTCATGAAATTGTATTTTTTTAACACCATAGGTGAAACGATCTCCTTGCAATTCTATTATTAAACCTGGCAAATTACCATAGCCAGCAGGTCCAAACTTATAGGGAAGTTGTGGGCTGTACCATGCTGTAAAATCATATTTAAACACTTTACCTTGAGGAGTGGTAACTGTATTAAATGTAGTTGCTTTAAAACACAAATAATCTCCAATTTTTTTGGTTTCGTCGTGCAGTTCCCATTTTGGGTAGGGTCGCAAAACTAAGAATTTTCCAAAATCTTCTTGCAATTCTTCTGTGATATAATCATTGCTTTGCTGTTTAATCCGTCCATAAAAGCCTGCATTTCTAAATACAAATCTAGCCGCTCTATTGTCTGAAAATAATTTTTCTTCTATATAAAAAATTGATGTAGAATCACTAAAAACTAAGGAGAAATCAACTTCTGAATCTACTAATTCTGCACTAGCAACAAGACCAGGTGAAAATTTCTCATGGATTTTATAAATTTCATTATTTTTATCTAAATGAATAGTCACACCATAACTAACCTTAGCAGTAACATATTGTTTTTCACTTTGTGCCACTACGATATTGCTTTCTATTAAAAAAAATAAAAGCAAGTTCAACGTTTTTATATTCATCATACTGTATTAAAATTATAAAAAAGAGATTGATAAAAAACCAATCTCTTTTAGTTTAAGTTTTTATAAACAATTATTTATTTTAGTAGCTTTAAATTTATGCAATAATTCTATAACTAGTCGCAATGTCCAATAAATCCAATACAAACACCTAGCCAAGCCCAAGTGCCACCTCTACATGCTCTAACAAAGTCTCTTCTTTCTGATCTTGCATCTCTATGATCCGAACCTGCTAGCATTAGCTGAGAGTATAATTGATCTCCTTGTTCTCCACAATCTACAAGAACATCGATAGTTTCGTTTTCAGTGTTACTATTTTCAGTTTTAATTGTTTTTGAAATGTCATTCTCGATTTTTACCCCTGTAACATTTTTTGGTAAAAGTTCATTTGCCGCATTAGTCATAATTGTCATGCTAAATAGAGCAATGCATAATAGTTTTTTCATATTTTTAAAATTTATTTGTTATTAGTTTCACTATTGAAACCTTTCCAAAATTGAATAATAACAAACAAACTACAAAATCAAAAAAGGCATATTTAGTATCAAAATTGGCAATCTTTTTATCAATTATGACAAAACTATTCAATTATTTTTATATTTGTACGTAACTAATAAGATTTTTTATGAAAATAGGTGAGAAATTAAAGACATTGCGAACTTCAAAAGGTTACACTCCCGATATTGTTTCTGAAAAAATAGGCGTTTCTAAAACTACCTATGGTAGGTACGAACGTAATGAGTCAACACCAGACATTAATATATTAGAAAACATCGCCAATTTATATGAATTGGAAATGTTTTAACTTTTGTCGGATGATAAAATTATTTTAACCCAAAATAACAAAAAAGGCAGTAATAACGGTTTAGTTATTAACCATCTTTCCGAAAAACTCCAGGAACAAAATGATATAATAATTTCAGAAAAAGATAAAATAATTGCCGAGAAAGATAAAATAATCACCGAGAAAGATATTCGCCTTGCCGAGAAAGAGGAAAGAATACAAGAACTAAAAGAGATTATAGCGGAGCTTAAAAAGAAATAAATTTATATAACTATCAGTTAGTTATACCATTATGTTTTATTTCTTTTTCTTCTTTTTATAAAAATCTGTTGTCGCTGTTAGCTCCGCAATTTTTACGATTACTTCAACAGCTTTTTGCATGCTTTCCACTGGAACGTATTCGTATTTTCCGTGAAAGTTGTGTCCGCCAGCAAAAATATTGGGACAAGGTAATCCCATATAGGATAATCTGCAGCCGTCAGTGCCACCACGAATAGGTTTTATCAAAGGTTTGATGCCTAATGATTTCATTGCTTTTTCTGCTAAATCAACTATGAACATCACGGGTACTACTTTCTCTTTCATATTGTAATATTGGTCTTTGATTTCCGTAATTACAATGTCTTCACCAAATTGCTTTTTATATTCTTTATTGAATTTCTTTGTGATTTTATGAACTAACTCTTTTCTTTTGGTGAATTTTTTTAGGTCGTGATCCCGAATGATTAATTCCAATTTGGTCTCTTCAATACTTCCAGAAATTCCAGTTACGTGAAAAAAACCTTCGTAACCTTTTGTCTCTTGTGGTGTTTCGCCTTTTGGTAACTCGTTGATGAAATCATTGGCAATCAGCATCGAGTTAATCATCTTTCCTTTGGCATAACCGGGATGAACTGATTTTCCTTTGAATGTAATTTTCACTCCAGCCGCATTAAAGTTTTCATATTCTAGTTCGCCAATCTGGCTTCCATCCATAGTGTATGCCCATTCGGCACCAAATGTTGTAACATCAAATAAATCAGCACCACGGCCTATTTCTTCATCGGGTGTGAAACAAACTCTAATTTTCCCGTGTCTGATTTCAGGATTTTGAATTAAAAATTCCATTGCGGTAACAATTTCGGTAATGCCGGCTTTGTCATCGGCACCAAGCAGTGTCAAACCGTTTGTAGTAATCAAGGTTTGTCCTTTATATTGCAATAAATCTTTGAAATAACTCGGCGATAAAACAATATTATGTTCCTTGTTCAAAATGATATCGCCACCATCATAATTAGCAATAATTTGTGGTTTTACGTCTTTTCCAGTAAAATCGGGCGTAGTGTCATAATGGGAAACAAAACCGATAGTCGGCACATGATGGTCTAGATTTGACGGCAAGGTTGCCATGACATAACCATTTTTGTCTATAGTTACTTCGGTCATGCCGATGGTTTTGAGTTCGGCTACCAATTTTTTAGCCAAAACCAATTGCTTTTTGGTGCTTGGTGTGGTTTCAGAATTAGGATCTGACTCCGTATCAATAGTGACATAGCTTATGAATCGGTCGATGATGTGTTGCATGATTTTATTTTTTTAAAATAGTATTTAATATTCGAGTTTTATAGTGTGCCAACAATAGGAAAAGACAAAAAATCAAAGCCCAACTTACTCTTGCCTGCAATCGGTCGTAAATGTTAGCCAACGATGCAGTGACTATGGCGTTAACTACAATCCCTATCAGTAGCGAAGTAAAAATAATTTGTGTTTCTGTAGCATATTGCAGTCTTTTTTTACTCAAGAAGAACTGTGTTAAAAGGGTAATAGTTGCCGCAATTAGAAGCAAAAAAGTAACGAAATTGATGAGTGTTAGGTCTAAATTTTGGTCCCACAAATTAGTGTTTTGCCTAGATTGTTTGTATTGATTTAATTCAAATGGAAAATACTTGGAAACGGTTTGATAGGGCGGACTTGTTGGGTCATTATACCAATTGGAAACAATTCCCGAACCTACTTCGTTTTGAAAAAGTTGTGTTACCGAGGAAAACGCAGCGTTGTATAAAAATAAAAAGGCGTGTTTTGGACTGGTGGCTATGTCTAGTAGAATTTGATTATAGCTATCTTCTGAATTTTTCCAATCTCCCTTTTTTTGTAACGGACTGTTACTATCCCAAAGCAGCATTCGGCTGGTTTCAGGCAATGAGTCTTTACAATCGCATAATTCATATTTTTTAGTCGCACAATTATCATCCAAGAAAGATTTTAAAACGCCGCTATCAAGCATTTTTCCCATCAAAAAAACATGGCTATTTTGGCTGAGTTTAAAGCTATTTCCAATACAAAAATTAGTCATCGAACCAATGAAAATACCAAGTATAGCTACCAAAAGAGGAAGTCGAAACGAAACTTCTTTGTTAGCCTGTGGAATAATTGTGCTTCTGGTTATTAAAAATAGTATCGCAATTGTTGCTATCGCGATGAGATAATTGGAGAAATGTGTATTGATGGAAAAGAGTAATAGCACAGCGAATAGAATATTTTCATACAAATTGTACTTTTTCCTAAACAGCAATAACACGAGAAGACAAAGCGTTACACTGGTAAAAATATCGGGCATCAGTTGGCTAGTGTACCAACCTAATCCCGTGAACCATGAAAATAATGCCATCGAAATGAGGAAGAATCTTTTGGAAATAGATGGTACAGCTAGTTTAGAAATTCTCCAGAGAATATAAAACACGATTAAGGATTGCGCAAAAATAACGGGCCACAACGAAAAGTTAAAACTAAACAAACGGACGAAAAGCCCATACATAATAGGTCTATCTTTTGGGATAGTCAATTCCATTCCATTGATGATATACGAACCCGTATCTGAATAAACTAAAGGATAGCCATTATAAAACGCCGGAATGAGTAGAGTAAAAGCACCAATAATGTAAAAAAATAGTTTCTTGAAAGGCATTTTGATGATTTTAATCAAAACATTTAATTTTAATATAAACTTGGATATCTTTCTGGTTTAGCTTCATGCATAATGGCATACACTTTTTCAAAAACATCTTCTACTGATGGTTTGGAGAAGTAGTCGCCATCAGTGCCATAAGCAGGACGATGTGGTTTTGATGCCAATGTTTGTGGTTGACTGTCAAGGTAGTGATAACCGTTTTGCTCGTCTATAATTTGTTGTAAAAGATAGGCACTTGCGCCACCAGGAACGTCTTCATCAACCACTAATAACCGATTGGTTTTGATAATACTTTTTACACAGTCGTGATGGATATCAAAAGGCAATAGAGACTGCGCGTCAATAATCTCACAATCAATGCCCATTTCTAGTAATTCTTTAGCGGCTTGTTCCACAATCCGGATGGTGGAACCATAGGAAACAATAGTAATATCTGTTCCTTGTTTTATAGTTTCTACCACACCAATTGGCGTTTTGAATTCACCTAAATTGGTGGGCATTTTTTCTTTTAATCGGTAACCGTTTAAACATTCCACTACCAATGCAGGTTCGTCACTTTCCAATAAGGTGTTGTAAAATCCAGCGGCTTTGGTCATGTTTCTTGGCACTAAAACATGAATGCCACGAATAGCGTTGATTATCATTCCCATAGGTGAACCCGAATGCCAAATGCCTTCTAGTCTGTGCCCACGAGTTCGAATGATCAAAGGCGCTTTTTGTCTGCCTTGTGTGCGGTATTGTAGTGTGGCTAAATCATCGCTCATGATTTGGATAGCATACAATAGATAATCCAGGTATTGAATTTCGGCAATAGGTCGTAAACCGCGCATCGCCATTCCAATTCCTTGTCCCAAAATAGTGGCTTCCCTAATTCCTGCATCAGCCACACGCATTTCGCCATATTTCTCTTGCATACCTTCTAAACCTTGATTAACATCGCCAATATTTCCAGCATCTTCCCCAAAAATGACTGCTTCTGGATAGTTACTAAAAATAGCATCAAAATTATCTCTTAAAATCAAACGTGCATCTACTTCTTCTGCTGAATTATCATAGGTTGGCGCTACTTCTTTATTTTTTAAAACCGTTGCATTTGATTGTGAAAATAAGTGCGAACTAAATTTGGGTTGGATTTTGTTAGCATAATTTGTTATCCATGATGCTAGTTGATTTTTACCGTTTTCATTAATTAGCAATCGCAATACTTTTCGAGCCGTCGATAAAATTTCTTTTCGAATAGGTTCTTTAATGGCAGCTAAGTCGTTGGTAAGATTGTCAATAAAAGCTTTATTGGCACTGGTTTCCGCAATTGTTTTTAACAATGAAATCAATTCGTGTTGCTCTTCTTTCATCGGCGTAACAAAAGCAGTCCATGCTAGTTTTTTTGCATCTAAAACTTCTTTTTTGGCATTTTCATCTAGGGTATCTAATTCTTCGCTTGTCGCTATATCATTATCAACTAACCAAGTTCGCATTTGAGCCAAACAATCAAATTCACGTTCCCAAGCCAATCGTTCTTCATTTTTATAGCGTTCATGAGAGCCCGAAGTAGAATGACCTTGTGGTTGTGTTAATTCTTGTACATGAATTAAAACGGGCACATGTTCTTCGCGGGCAATGGTTGACGCTTTTTCATAAGCTTCCACTAAAGCAGGATAATCCCAGCCTTTTACTCGTATAATTTCATAACCGTTACTCTCGTTATCTCTTTGAAAACCATTTAAAATTTCAGAGATGTTTTCTTTTGTAGTTTGGTATTTGGCATGAACTGAAATTCCATAGTCGTCATCCCAAACACTTATTACCATTGGAACTTGCAAAACGCCAGCGGCATTAATCGTTTCAAAAAACAATCCTTCAGAGGTAGAGGCGTTTCCAATAGTTCCCCATGCTACTTCATTTCCATTGTTAGAAAAATTAGTAAAATGGTCTAAACCTGTAACGTTTCTATATATTTTTGATGCTTGTGCTAAACCTAGCAAACGTGGCATTTGTCCAGCAGTTGGCGAGATATCGGCACTTGAATTTTTCTGTTCCAGCAAGTTGTTCCAATTTCCATTTTCGTCTAAAGAATGGGTGGCAAAGTGTCCGCCCATTTGTCTTCCGGCACTCATTGGGTCATGCGCTAAATCCGTATGACCATATAATCCGGCAAAAAATTGTTGAATAGACAATTGTCCGATAGCCATCATAAAGGTTTGGTCGCGATAGTAACCCGAACGAAAATCGCCATTCCGAAATGCTTTGGCTAAAGCCAGCTGTGGTACTTCTTTTCCATCGCCAAAAATTCCAAATTTTGCCTTTCCGGTAAGCACTTCTTTTCTTCCTAAAAGACTACATTCTCTGCTAATTCTTGCGATTTTATAATCGTTTAACACTTCGGATTTGAAATCTTCAAACGAAATTTCAGTTTTGATTTGCGATTCTGTCATAATTGAAAATGATATCTTAAAGTAACAAATTTAATTAAAAAGAAGTTAATATCGCTACTGTGGCGCCAAAATCTAATTTGATTATCCGTAATTATAGGGTTTAAATACAGGTGTTAACTGAAAATTATATAGGAATTAATCAAAAAAATAAAGAAATATGCAATAAATAACCAAG
This sequence comes from Flavobacterium aureirubrum, assembly GCF_038739835.1. NCBI lineage: Bacteria > Pseudomonadati > Bacteroidota > Flavobacteriia > Flavobacteriales > Flavobacteriaceae > Flavobacterium > Flavobacterium aureirubrum. Next base: position 57,150 of record NZ_JBCGDO010000015.1, on the reverse strand, counting down.
TTGGACATGTTTTAAAACCATTTTCTAGTGAAAAGGCTCATTAGCGTGTTGGGACTAAAAGTGATGATAAACCGTATTCTTTCTTCGTAATTAGGTCGTGCAATTTCCCAACCATTTGTGGAATATACAGGAAAAAATAATTCAAAATAATCGGTTAATATATTCAATCGAATGCCACTATCATAGACAAAATTTGGGTTTATACCTGAATTTTTAATAAAGCCGATGTCTCCATAAACTTCCACCCAGTTCCATATGCTGTAACTGGTATTGGTGGTAATCATCCATCTGTTGGCAAAACGGGTTTCTAATTTTGATTTAAAAAATCCATCGGAAACAATAGATTGTTGGCTAAAAAAACCACTGGTTTCAGAACGTCCATAATAACCACTTTCAAATAAATAATCAGATGGTCGATCGAGACCAAAGTCGAAGAAATCTGTACTGGTGTTGTTGAAAATAAAGGTTCCTGCAAAAAAGCGTAAATTGAATTGTTTATTATTATCAAATAGTTTTCGGTATTGAATTTCTGTGGCCAATTTTCCGAAGGTGGAAGCGTATTGTAAATCAGCCAGAAAGTTAAAATGTTTCGAAGTTTCGGTTTTTATGTTGAAATATTTTGCATTAAAAATAGAATAGTTTTGAGTATTGGCCGTGGTTGTAAATTCTGACTCTTCTCGTTCCACTAAAATTTGTTTTACAATAAAAACTTCTTTTCTATTGTCTCTAAAATCATCGGGACGGATATTAAAAACAATTCCTGGACTTAGTCTTGTATAATAAGCATTTGGCGCATACTGCAAATATTGACCGCTCAGTTGATAGCGAATGTTGTACAGATTAGAGTCGCGATTGAATTGGTTAAAATACATACTGCCTTTTCCAGAAAAAGACATTGTTTTGGTAGATAACGTGGGATTGATATCAAAAATAAAAGGTTTGTCTAATATGGTTTTGTTGTGAAAACGCATGCCTAATAAAAAGCCATCATATAAATTGTATTCTAAAGTAGGCACATATAATATTTGGTTGTAGTATGGATCTTCCAAGTCTTTCATAAAGTTAAATTTTATGGGACGATTGTTTACTTTAAATCCTTTTAGTGAGCGCCAGTTGTTTCTTAAATTAATTTCGGGTACTTCATTTTTATAATTGATAACAATTTTTTCGGCATCATTTCTTGCAATCGTGTGAATGCTATCTTTTTTAAAAACATCAATCCACTGCTTGAAAACGATATTTTTATCTTTTATTCCATAAATGGGAATAGGAACATTGGTGGTGGTTTTATTTTTAAGCGAAAAACTAATGCTGTCTTTGGTTCGGGTTACATTCTCAAATTTGAAATCAATAATATCGCGCGAGTCAATTATTTTATCGAAGAACCAAACGATATTTTTAGTGGTTTTTTGGGTCAAAATAGTTTCAAAATCGTTGCGTGTGGTTTGTTTTTTATGGTTGATAGCAATGAATTCTTGAATACTATTTTGAACAATATCTTGCTCTAAATAACTATCTAAATATCTTAAACTTAAACCTGCTCTATATTTTGACGCTATTTTTTCATTAAATTTTATGAGCGTATTTTTTGCATCACCAAGTGGTTGGTCTAAATTTTTACGCGCCATCAACATATAAAAGTAGCTGTATTGACCATTAAAATCAAGACTAACCATATTATAGCTGTTCAGTATTTTTACTTTTGCTATGTTGCCCATCATTTTTGCTTTGGGATGAAATTCTTCGATATATTTCATCATAATATAAACTTGAATGCCATCAAAAATCCAATTGTCTTTTCGCGGGTCAAGCTGCAAAGAAGTATGCAAGTAGTTGTTTAAATAGGTTTTCATGAATTTTATTTCATATAAAAACTCATCGGGAAACGGACTGACAAAAACAGGCAATTGGTTCAATCCATAAAAAGGATTTCTATCATAATCAGTTTGAGTGACCATGATTTTTTCATGAGGATATTTCCCCAAGTTTTCGGCAACATAGTTCACTATTTTATCAATGACTATGGCTCTTTCAACGTCATTAAGCCTGTTATCTTTTAAATTAGAAACGACTTCTACCTCTTTATTTCTATATACAGAAAATTCTTTTGCTTCATCAATCAATAGGTTAAATCCCAAACGGTTTTTTCCGCTGAGAAAATAATGATTTTGATTATTTTCTTGGGTTTTACTTTTTTCATTTAAATCAGAAAACAAATTAAATTGGCTGGCAATTTTAATATCAATATCATAATCAGAAACGGCATTGGCAGCGTCATCTAAATTCAAATTATCATATTTAACGAAGCTTTTATTTTCGTAGCGCGCCGGAACTAAAAAACAATTTTTCAAGTTCATTTTGCCTTTTTCATCATAACCATATTTGGTAAATCGATCGTTAGGAATTTTAACAAAATAGGTTAAGGTAAATGACTTTTTTTGATTGGGAAGAATTTTTTCTCGAAGTCTAATTTGTATGACATCGGGAAAGTTTTCATCTCTTTCATAGGTTAAAAACGTTTTATTTTCGTCAATCACAGTAAGGTTGCTTGTTCGTCCTCTGTCTTTTTCTTTTGCCAAATGAAAACCGCGTTCAAACTCGTCTGAAAACCGCTTGGCCATGGGTGTATTTTTTGAGGTATAGCCGTTTATCCAATCGTTTAAAACAATATTAGTTAACGTGTCATTGGTTTGATTAAAGAAGGTAAGTTCTTGAAAAACAGTCAATACTTTTTTTTCGCTATCTACTTCAACAGTCAATTTTGAATGATGTTGTGCAGTGATTATAGCACTAAAAAGCAGTAAAATGTATCTTATTTTTTTCAAGGATTGTGTTTGGGTTTAAAAAAAGTATTGAAAACTATTTTTGTAAATTCATTAGCGCCTTTTTCGTTCATATGACCGCAAGTAGCGAAGTATTTATCATCGGTTACGGTATTTTCTAGGTTATGAATTTCGGGATAAATGGTTCGGATATGGTTAAAATAATTTCGATTAATGGTGCTCATACACATAGGTGTTGTTACCGCAATTAGCTTGATATTATTTTTTTTACAAAGTGCTTTAATTTTTTCATACCCTTTATTTTTTTTCGGATAGTATTTTGATAAATCTGCGGCAACCATTGGTCTTTCGTCTTTCGTCAAAGGATGAAATCCATCATTATCTAAAACATTTGTTTTTTTATGAATGGCCGAATAAAACATTTCTCTGAATCCTATTCTTGCATCGTAATTCATATATCGATAAAACGGAATATAAAGCAGTTTATTATAATCTGGTATTGATTTGTAATGGTTTCTAATGGTTTCTGATTGATGCAAATAGGGCATAAACAAGGAGCGAATTGCTTCGGAATGATCATTAGAATTAATGTTTAAATCAACTTGAAGTAGGAGCGTTTTGATTTTGTAATTGCGTTCTATCATCAATTCTAGCTGCAAGGCAGACTCTTCTAGACGCGAACGAGTAATGCCAAAATTGAACGTTTTATAACCGTTGTCATTGAAAATTCTCGGAACAAAATGATTGTTAACTCTAGAAGACCCAAGAAAAACAACGTCGTATTTTTTGTCTTTGGAATTGTATAAATAGTCAATTTTACTTCTTGAATTGGATTGTAAATAAACAGTAGTATACAAAACATCTAGCAATACCATTGTGAGAATGAGTATCGCTATTGCTTTTAGTATAAATTGTATAAACTGCTTCATTAAAATTGAAAATAAATAAATTCTTTGTAATCCGAAAAAACACCCAGTGCCAGAATTGCAGCCAAACACAAACTCAATTTTACCCAACTGTATTTTCCAGAAATAGGTTCGTTTCTTGTTCTATTGTTCCATTCTACTAAAACGAAAACTAGGAGTAAAGTTAGAAGTTCGTGGTTGTATCGTTGAATGCTAAAATACTGTTCCGAGAAAATGCCGTTTTCAAATAGTCGTCTGATATATTGAAAAGCATCCTGAATGGTTTTTGCTCTAAAAAATATCCAAGCAAAACAGGTGATGATAAACGTAAGTAAGATATTGAAAATAATTTGTAGCGAAGAAAAATTAAATCCTAAATTAAAATCTTCTACATTTTTTCGATTTCTTTTTAGCAACAACAGCGGAATAAAATACAAAGCATTAATGAGTCCCCAGGCAATAAATGTCCAATTGGCACCATGCCAAAAACCACTAACCAGAAAAATGAGAAATGTATTTCTAACTTTAAACCATTTGGAACCTTTGCTTCCACCAAGCGGAATATATAAATAATCCCGAAACCAAGTGGTTAAAGAAATGTGCCATTTACGCCAAAACTCGGCTATATCTCTGGAGAAATAAGGATAGTTGAAGTTTTTTAGTAAATCAATTCCAAAGAGTTTTGAAGTTCCCAATGCAATATCTGAATAACCAGAAAAGTCGCCATAAATTTGAAAGGCAAAGTAAACGGCGCCAAGAATCAACGATAAAGAATTCATGGAATTGTAATTATCAAAAATAGCGTTGGCATAATTCGCACAACTGTCGGCAATGACAACTTTCTTTACCAAACCCCAAATGATTTGATAGATTCCTTCTTTGGCTTTTTCAAAATTAAATTTTCGTTTCTCTTTTAATTGAGGTAAAAGATGGGTCGCTCTTTCAATTGGACCAGCGACGAGTAATGGAAAATAACTTACAAACAACGAATAATCGACAAAGTTTTTCTCTGTTTCAATTCGTTTGTAATAAATGTCAATAATATAGGATAATCCGTGGAAAGTGTAAAACGAAATTCCGACGGGAAGAATTACTTTCAATAACAACGGACTTGAATTTAGACCAACGGACTGTAATAATTCAGAAAAAGAGGTAGCAAAGAAATTATAATATTTAAAAATCCCGAGAAAACCTAAATTCATTGAAACGCACAGCCAGAGCCAAAATTTTCTAGCAGAAAGTGTTTTGCTGTTTTCTATTTGAATAGCCAAAAAATAACATAAAAAAGTAGAAAAAATGAGCAGAAATAAAAATTTAAAATCCCAGCACGAGTAGAAATAATAGCTGGCAAAAATCAATATATAATTTTGATGTTTTTTAGATTTACTTGCAATTGTCCAATACAGTATGAATACTATAGGAAGGAAAATAGCAAAGTGTAAGGAATTAAAAAACATAGATGTTACACTAAAAATTAAATTCCAGACTCCAAAAAGCAATTATTTTGGAATTTGGAATTTCAAATATGGGAATTAATTTAGAAGTTTGGACTTAAATTATACTTTTTATAGAATCGATCTAACTCTTCAACAACTTCATCTTCCGTATCAACAATTTTTATCAAATTCATGTCTTCAGGAGATGCGTTTTTCTCTTTGTCAATCATAGTGTTTTTAATCCAATCAAGTAATCCAGACCAATATTCAGAACCAACTAATATGATTGGAAATCTTCCAATTTTTTTAGTTTGTATCAAAGTCATCGCTTCAAACAGTTCATCCAAAGTTCCAAAACCGCCAGGCATCACGATAAATCCTTGCGAATATTTAACAAACATCACTTTACGCACAAAGAAATAATCAAAATTCAGATTTTTATCTTTATCGATGTAAGGATTAAAATGTTGTTCAAATGGTAATTCGATATTCAATCCTACCGAAGTTCCACCACCATTATGAGCACCTTTATTTCCTGCTTCCATAATTCCTGGTCCACCACCAGTAATTACTCCATAACCCGCTTTACTAATTTTGTAAGCAATTTTTTCTGCTAATAAATAGTATTTATTATCTGGTTTTGTGCGAGCCGAACCAAAAATAGAAACACACGGACCAATTCTCGCCATGCTTTCATAACCATTTACAAACTCGGACATAATTTTAAAAATTGCCCAAGAGTCATTAGTTCGTATCTCGTTCCAAGTTTTTTGTTTTAATTTTTCTTGAATTTTATCGTCTTCGTTTTGGTCAAATGTCATAATTTTTATCTTTTATTTTTTTTGGAGCTATTTCCAGCTTTCGCCTTTATCTCGCTCCGTAAACTACGCGAGGATACCGGCTCTATCTGGGCTAAAATGGCTTGCTAATTTAATTCTTTTTTCAAAAATTGAGCGGTATAGCTTTTTTTATTCTTTATGATTTCTTCTGGCGTACCTTTTGCCACCACTTCGCCACCACCTTTTCCACCTTCTAGACCAATATCAATAATATAATCAGCGAGTTTGATAACGTCCATATTGTGCTCAATTATTAAAATCGTATTGCCTTTATCCACCAATTTATTAATTACATCCATCAAAACACGAATATCTTCAAAATGCAAACCCGTTGTAGGTTCGTCCATGATATAAAACGTGTTTCCAGTATCTTTTTTAGACAATTCAGTTGCTAATTTTATTCGCTGTGCTTCACCACCAGAAAGCGTGGTACTTTGTTGACCTAAAGTGATGTAACCCAAACCAACATCTTGAATCGTTTTTACTTTTCGATAGATTTTTGGTATGTTTTCAAAAAACGGTACCGCTTCATCTACAGTCATGTTCAACACATCCGAAATGGATTTTCCTTTGTATCGAATCTCTAATGTTTCACGATTAAAACGCTTTCCTTGACACGTTTCACATTCGACATACACATCAGGTAAAAAGCTCATTTCAATAGTTCGCACACCCGAACCTTCGCACGTTTCACATCTTCCACCGGAAACATTGAAGCTGAATCTTCCCGCTTTATAACCACGAATCATTGCCTCAGGCATCATTGTATACAAACTTCTGATTTCTGAAAAAACATCTGTATAAGTCGCCGGATTTGAACGCGGCGTTCTTCCTATTGGACTTTGGTCAATATCAATCACTTTATCAATATGCTCCAAACCTTCAATTTTTTTATAAGGTTGCGGTTTTTTTACGCCATTAAAATAATACGCATTCAAAATAGGATAGAGCGTTTCATTTATTAAAGTCGATTTTCCACTTCCCGAAACTCCAGTTACACAAATCAGTTTTCCTAAAGGCAATTCGATGGAAACATTTTTCAAATTATTTCCTGTTGCGCCAGTTAGTTTTAAAAACTTTCCATTGCCTTCTCGACGTTTTTTGGGCACTTCAATTTTCATTTCGCCATTAAGATACATGGCTGTCATGGTATGTTCTTTATGCAATTCTGCTGGTGTTCCTTTACTAATGATTTCACCGCCAAACTTTCCAGCTTTTGGTCCAATGTCAATCACATAATCAGCACGTTCAATCATGTCTTTGTCGTGTTCAACTACTAAAACTGAGTTGCCAATATCGCGTAATTGTTCAAGCGAATGAATGAGTTTTTCGTTATCTCTTTGGTGCAAGCCAATACTTGGTTCATCCAAAATGTATAACACACCAACCAATTGTGAACCAATTTGCGTTGCCAATCGAATGCGTTGTGCTTCGCCACCAGAAAGCGATTTTGAACTTCTGTTGATGGATAAATAATTCAAGCCCACATTTACTAGAAATCGTAGCCGGTCTTTTATTTCTTTTATAATTTCTGAAGCAATGATTTGTTGTTTCTCAGACAGGTTTTTGTCCAATTCCTCAAACCAAACCGATAAATCTGAAATATCCATTATAGATAATTCAAAAATATTTTTTTCATAAATACGGAAATACATTGCTTCTTTTTTTAAACGAGAACCATGACACTCCGGACATTCAATTTCGTCCATAAATTCCTTTGCCCATCGCTTTATAGAAGTAGAGTTGCTTTCGTCATACTGGTTTTTGATAAAATGAGAAATACCTTCAAACTCAATTTTATATTCTTTGGTAATACCCAAAGTTTTCGACTCGACAGCAAATTTTTCTTTTCCACCATGTAAAATTACTTGCATGGCTTCTGCAGAAATTGTCTCAATGGCATCTGTTAATTTGAAACCAAATTTTTCGCCAATGATTTCCAATTGTTTGAAAATCCATGAACTTTTATATTCGCCCAACGGAGCAAAACCGCCGTTTTTTATGGATAGTTTTGAATTTGGAATTATCTTTTTCAGATTAATTTCGTTTATAGTTCCCAATCCTTTACAATGTTCGCATGCGCCTTTTGGGGAATTGAAAGAAAATAAATTTGGCTCCGGATTTTGATAGGATATTCCAGATGTTGGACACATTAAATTTCGACTGAAATAGCGCACTTCATTCGTGTCTTGATCTAAAATCATCAAAACATTTTCACCATGATACATAGCAGTTTTGATACTTTCGGCTAAGCGTTTTTCATTATCTTCAGTAGCATCAATCACCATTCTGTCAATAACGATTTCTATATCATGAGTTTTGTATCGGTCAAGTTTCATTCCCGGAAGCAAATCTTGCACTTCACCATTTACACGAACTTTCAGAAATCCTTGCTTGGTTATTTGTTGGAATAGTTCAGCATAATGTCCTTTTCTGGCTCGAATAATTGGAGCCAAAATATTGATGCGTTTTCCACTGAAATTTTGAATAATCAATTCTCTGATTTGGTCATCAGAATACGAAACCATTTTTTCTCCTGATACATAACTGTATGCTTCACCAGCTCTTGCATATAACAAGCGCAGAAAATCGTAAATTTCTGTAATGGTGCCAACGGTAGAGCGAGGACTTTTACTAGTGGTTTTTTGTTCGATAGCAATAACGGGAGATAATCCATCAATTTTATCCACATCAGGACGTTCTAATCCACCAAGAAATTGACGAGCGTATGCTGAAAAGGTTTCAATATAACGACGTTGTCCTTCGGCATATATAGTATCAAAAGCCAAAGACGATTTCCCCGAACCTGAAAGACCTGTTATTACTACCAGTTTTTCTCTCGGAATGGTAATGTCTATATTCTTCAGATTGTGCACTCTTGCACCAAGAACTTCAATTGTATTTTCTGTATCTAGCATAGCCTTTTTTGCGAACCGCAAAGGTAATGTTTTAGATACAATTTTTGAGTAGACACTTCAAAAGTTATTGTTAAAAGAAAGCGTTGAAGTAGCATCAACGCTTTCTTTGTCTAGAGTTTATATAGTCTTCGATGGCTTTTTTTGTTGTAAACCAATTTCTTCCTTCTTTATGTGCATCAATTTTGCCTTGTCTTGCTAAAAGCGAAATATATTCTTGACCATATGGAGAATTTGGTTCGCTAACAATGTTTGAAATTTCTCTAAAATCATAATCATTATCAGGAAGCGAACTTAAATAAATATTCAAAGTTCTTTCCAATGCTTGACACATCAAAAGCATTAACTTTTGATAATTGCCATTATTTGCTTGGTTGAGTGCTTCATAATATTTCTTTCTATCTGTACTTAAAATAATTGTAGGCGGAAACCCTTTTCGCATTAATAATAAATTCATAACTAAACGAACAGTTCTTCCATTGCCATCAAAAAATGGATGTATCCAAACAAATTTATGATGAAAAATAGTAGCCAATTCTATATCATTCAAATCCAAGGGATTTTTGTTACAAAAATCTACTAATTGGTCAAATAAGTCAGCAACTTTTGAAGCATTTGGCGGTATAAAATTGGCTCCAGTAATCCTCACACCACCGTTTCTCAATCGTCCTGCAAAGTCATCTTCAATTAAATTTAAAACCAATTGATGCAATGATAAAATATCAACACTTCGCAAAATGTAATCATCATTAACCAACTTTAGAAGGTAATTAATGGCTTTTTCGTGATTTTTGGCTTCAAAATGTTCTCTTAATGATTTTCCTTTGATGGTAACTCCTTCTTGAAGGACCATTTGAGTTTCCCGAAGCGTTAATGTATTTCCTTCAATACTATTAGAATTATAAGTCCACTCCAGTGCTAGCGACTCTTTAATTTTGTGTAAAGCGATGTTTGGTAATGGTCTGCTTTTTTTTAAAACAGCCATTTTGTCGTACAATCTTTCAAAGGTAGATTGTAGTTCATCTCTATAGTTTGTATTGATTTCCCACATAACACCACAAAGATACACTTAATATCGGATAATTAAAATTAAATTACTATCCGATAATAAATTTATTCGATTGTCATATCTTTAAGACGTTGTCGGTAGCTTTCTAAAACATCAATTTTTGATAAAAAACCAAAAAATTTACCTTTATATATCACTGGTAAAATGCTTGTTTTTGAGGTTTCAAATAATTTTATAATTTTTTCCGGCTGGTCTTCAAAAAGTACTAACTCTTTTGGTTGACTAATAATTTCTTTGATAGTCATAAATTTGACACGATAATGATTGAAAATTATAGCTTTTACTTCTTCAAAATCAACGATTCCCTGTAATGATTTATTTTCATCTACAATTGGAATTACTTTTTGATCTGTTGTAGAAAAAATTTCGACCACATTTTCAACAGAACTTCCAAGGCTAAGAGTTTTATAGTTTTGTTGCACTAAGTTATAAAAATCTATGCTTTGCAAAATGTTTTTATCCTTGTCACTAGTAAAAACATCGCCTTTGTCGGCCAATGCTTTGACATCCATAGAATGTTTTTCAAACTTCTTTGAGACAGCAAAACTTATGGACGATACAATCATTAACGGCACCATCAAATCATATCCGCCTGTTATTTCTCCAATGAGGAAAATTGCAGTTAATGGCGCATGAAACAATCCACTTAAAATTCCTGCCATTCCTACGATAGTGAAATTAGCAATTGGCAAATGATGAGTAAAGTTTAATAGATTAACCGATTTGGCAACAAAAAAACCAAGGTAGGAACCCACAAAAAGTGACGGCGCAAAGTTACCACCATTACCGCCACTTCCAAGCGTAAGACCTGTTGCGAAAGATTTTAAGAGCATGGTTAAACCTACAAATAGTAGTAAAATCCATTCGTTACTTTTAAAATGTTCTAGTAACGTATTGTCTAGTAAAACACCTGGATTAGAAGTGGTTAGTGTTTTTATACTTTCATATCCTTCACCAAAAAGTGTCGGAAAAAAGAAAATCATGATGGCTAAGATAACAGAACCAAACAATGCTCTTCGATATCCTTTGTTTTTAAAAGTCCCAAAAAACTTTTCTACTTTTTGAAAATTTCGGGCATGATAAATCGAAGTCAAGCCAGCTAATATTCCCAACAAAACATAATAGGGTGTGTTGTGATAATCAAAATGCAGTGTTTGATTAAAATTTAAAATGGTATCACTACTCAAGGAAATTTTTGAAATTAAAGCACCCGTCGCCGCCGACAATATAATCGGAATAAATGCCGAAATAGCAATGTCTGTAAGTACTACTTCAATCGCAAAAAGAACGCCAGCAATTGGCGCATTAAACGCTGCACCGATTCCCGCAGCTACACCACAAGCCAAAAGTAATATTCTATCCTTTTGAGAAAGATGATATTTTTGAGCAAAATTGGAACCAAAAGCAGCACCTGTAATAACAATGGGACTTTCTAATCCTGCCGATCCGCCAAGTCCAACAGTTAATGAACTCGTTACGATTTGAGCATACATTTGCTTTTTAGGTAGTTTGCCCCCTTTTTTTGCAACAGCATACAACACCTTTGAACTTCCTTTATCTAATTGATTATTTAAAAAGTTTCGAATTACAAAAACGGTTAGTAAAATTCCAAGAATAGGCAATACGCTATTGATGTAGGGTAATTTTAGAAAACTATTAATATCATTAGCCCACAGAAATATATTGTGAGCAAAACTTTTAAGTATAATTACAGCAAAAGCACATGTAATAGCTACGAAAATACTTGCTATATAAATAAAATTGCGTTCACTGAGTTTATCTTTTAAAAGAAAAATCAAATTCTCAATTCTTCTAAATATAGTTCTAAGAATAATTTTTATATAAGATGCTTTATTTGTCGGCATAAAATCTGCGCTATTTGAAATGCTAAAATACAATTTGAAAATGCAAATTCAATCACAATTTCAAGGGGTAGATTAAAGCTGGGTTAGTTTCTCTTGGCAATGCAATTTTAATTCAGCAAAAAACAAAGTAAACTCATGCTCAAATTCAAAGTAAAACTGCTTTAACTCTACTATGGACTCGTGCATGGCAACTCGATTTTTAGTTCGATGATCCATTTGGAATAGTATCATTTCCAATCCTTCAGTCGAAGCATAACTCACCAGCCAATTTCTTCCTATCATATAAGGTAACATTCCTTGAACTTTTTCGGTCAGTAATTGGTAATTGTCCAGGAGTAATTTATAGAAATTTTGTGCATAAACTTCTAGCTCAATATCTGAGTAGATTTTCCAATTTTTAGCCAAGAAATGGTCATAAAAAATATCCATAATCACGCCTGAATAATGACCATACTTTTCATGTAAACGGTGTTTACTTTTTCTATAAATAGGATGCATATCAGTAAAACTATCAATAGAACGATGAAGCAATATTCCTTTTCTAATTTCGGTTTGATAGTTATTATAATCGTGTCCATGAATACTATCTGCCATAAAATTGCCGATTTTTAGTAAATCGTTGTTGCCTGATAAATAAATATGTGCTAGGAAATTCATGTTGAAAATAATTGGATTTGGTCTTTCATCGATTATATGATAGTAAATATAGAAAAAAATATCGTATTTCTATTTTTCGTAAAAGCAACTATTATATTTGTGAAAAATAAAAAACAAACCTAAAAAAGATACAAATGACATTAATCAAATCAATTTCAGGAATTCGTGGCACAATAGGTGGAAAAGTAGGAGACAATTTAACACCTGTAGATGCTGTTAAGTTTGCTTCGGCTTATGGGACTTTTTTGAAAATTAGAAATGCAGGATTGAAAACTGAAAAACTCAAAGTAGTCATTGGTCGCGATGCACGAATTTCTGGACCGATGATACATAATTTAGTAGTGAACACTTTAGTTGGTTTAGGAATTGATGTGATTGATTTAGGTTTATCTACAACACCAACAGTGGAAGTTGCCGTTCCTATGGAACAAGCCGATGGAGGAATAATTTTAACAGCTTCACATAATCCAAAACAGTGGAATGCTTTGAAACTTTTAAATGCAAAAGGAGAGTTTTTAAGCGGGAAAGAAGGAGAATTAATACTTCAAATTGCCGAAAACGAAGCGTTTGATTTTTCAGATGTAGATAGTTTAGGCGAAATAACTATGAATGATGCTTATATGGATATTCATATTGATGAGGTTTTAGAATTACCTTTGGTTGACGCAGAAGCAGTTGCCAAGAGAAAATTCAAAGTAGTAGTTGATGGTGTGAATTCTTCTGGTGGAATTATTATTCCGAAGTTATTGGAACAAATGGGAGTGGAATGTGTGAAATTATATTGCGAACCTAACGGACATTTTCCTCACAATCCAGAACCATTGAAAGAGCATTTGGGTGACATTTGTAAATTAGTTATTGAAGAAAAAGCCGATTTCGGAATTGTAGTTGACCCCGATGTTGATAGATTAGCCTTCATTTCTAATGATGGAGAAATGTTTGGCGAAGAATATACTTTGGTTGCCGTTGCCGACTATGTATTGAGCAAAACACCAGGAAATACCGTATCTAATATGAGTTCGTCTCGCGCATTAAGAGATATTACCGAAAAACATAAAGGAAGTTATCAAGCTAGTGCGGTTGGAGAAGTAAATGTGGTGGAATTGATGAAAAAAACCAATGCCATTATTGGTGGCGAAGGAAACGGCGGAATTATTTATCCAGAATTACATTATGGTAGAGATAGTTTGGTAGGCGTTGCTTTATTTTTAACTCATTTAGCAAATTTAGATATGACTGTTGCAGAGTTAAGAGCAAGTTATCCCCAGTATTACATGAGTAAAAATAAAATCGAATTAACACCGCAAATTGATGTGGATGGAATTTTAGCCACCTTAACTGAAACCTACAAATCTGAGAATATCACAACGATTGATGGAGTGAAAATTGATTTCCCAACAGAATGGGTTCATTTAAGAAAATCGAATACTGAACCAATTATTAGAATTTATACCGAAGCACCAACACAAGATACAGCCGATGCTCTAGCCATTCGATTTGTAAACGAGTTGAAAGCGATTGCGGGTATTTAACAAATTATATTTATAAAAAAAACACCCAAAAAGTAATTTACTTTTTGGGTGTTTTTGATTTTAATTTGGGGACTTTTTAGTGTAGATTTTTGGAAGATTTGGGGTTCTTACAATAAATTTGGAGACTTTGTAGATTTTTATTTAAAAAGATTTGGGGTCTTTTAAACTAATTTTTGTCTCAAAAAAATTAATCATCTAAATCGCAAGCGTCTTCAATTTTATCTTTCAATAGGTCTGCCAAAGATTGATTTCCGTCAGTATCATTGGGGTTAATTTCAATAATTCCATCACCATCATTATCAGTAGCATTTGATAAATCAACCTGGCTAAGCACTTGATTTAAATCGAAATTAAAAACTAAATCAAACGAATTGTTATTAATAACTAAATTTTGATTAGCGTCTTCATAATCGATTTCAAATTCTTCTTCAATGTCATGCCAGAATATAAATGGTGTTCCGTTAATTGTTCCTCTGATTTCTATCGATTTATTGTTCATAGATGAGGCACTATTATTGCTTTTATCCAAAGAAAACTCAACTTCTTCATAAGTTCCATTCGGAATAGTAACAGTTGTGATGGTTTCACTTTGATTTAATAAATCTAATTCAAATGGTCCGTTTAGTTCAAATTCGTCATCTCCATCAAAAAATCCATTGTCATCGCTATCATCATTGTCGTTATCATTGATTTCTGCGAATTCAAATTCAATTTCTTTGATGTTGATTTTAAAAGAACTTAAAACTACATTATTGTTCATTAAAGCATTAATATTGCTTCTATTCGCAGATGGAGAATACGTTGCGCTTGCTTTTAATCGCAATTGATTATTGGTTGATGCATTTTCGTCGTTTGAACATGACCACATTACTACCAACAGTAAAAGTAATCCGAAAAGTGTTTTTAAATTTTTCATAAGATTTTAATTTTTAAATTATTTTAATAATGAACAAAATTAACCATAGGAACCAAAAAACAATATATTATTTAGAATCTGATAATTTTAATCGAGAATTCGATTTTTTCTTCCAAAAAAAACTCAAAATTATTCATTATTAGTAATTGCTTTTAATTAGTGAAAAGTGTCTTCTTTACAAAAAAAGCGATGATTATATTCGTTTTTATGGCAAATTATAGGAGCAAAAGTTCTTGTATATTTAATAGTTAAGAAGAAAGATAGATGGCTGTAAAGTAAATGATTATCTTTTTTTTGGTGTAAATTTTTTATGCTACAATAAAAATAATAAAGTATTCTTTGTAAAATTTTTTTTTTGAACTCGCGTGTTATTTTAATTACTTCTACGATTCATCGAAAATCACTATCCAATAAATTTTAATGGTCGCTTTTCATAATTATGGTAAAGTTGCTTCTTTACTTATTTTTGCTTCAGGCCTCTATTTTTTTTTAGGTAATACATAACTAGTCCTAAATAATCTGTATCGATTATTTAAGACCAGTCAAAATAATTAAGAAACATATTCTAAAATATCACCTGGCTGACAATCTAATGCTTTGCAAATAGCTTCCAATGTGCTAAATCGAATCGCTTTGGCTTTTCCTGTTTTTAAAATAGAAAGATTGGATAAGGTCAAATCAACTCTTTCAGAAAGTTCGTTTAGCGAAATTTTTCGTTTCGCCATCATAACGTCTAAGTTTACTACTATGGCCATAACTTATATTGTTAATTCGTTTTCAGATTGAATTTCAATTCCTCTTTTAAAAATTTGTGCAATTACTAAAAGTATAATGCCCATAAATAGCCAAACATCAGCACCGCTAAATCCCATACTATTGTTATCGGGCATGGATATTCCTTTTTCTAAAAACCAATGGTTGTGTTTTGAACCAAAATAGGAAAAAAGAGCTATTCCAAATGCTATATATGAAATGTTAACAACAAAATGTTTTAAGTCATTATTAAACGGTTGTAAAAGGTTCAGTTTTTTGTCATGAAGTAATTTCACAATTAAATAAAATAAAATTGCTTTAAGTATTGCAACTACAGTCATAAGTAAAGTAGTTACCATAAAATACCCTTTATCAAACTCAAGTAAATTTGATAAATCCATTTGTTGCCAAAAACTTTTCGCTGCAGTAGCGTTGATTATTAGTGTAAAAAAAGCATTAAATAAAATTCCTCCTGCTTCAATGCAAAGACCAATAAAAATAATCCAAGACAATAAATGTAGTATTTTTAAAAAATGTTTTGTAGTGATTTTTAGTTCCATAATTAGTTTTTTAGTTTTTAAATTATAGAGCAAAAATAATAAATATTTATTGATAAACAATAAAAATGTATTTATTTTAAATAAACATTGCTATGACTATTAGTTCATCCTGATTATTTTCAAAGTCTTTATGATTACTGAATTTATGTCTTCTGATAAATTAGCTTTAAAAGAAAGAAAGACATAAAGTAAAGTAATTAAAATAGATTTCAGAATTATATTTATTATTGGATGAAATGGAAATTCCCAATAATAAAACCCAAAGAAACAAAGCAATCCTATTAGCAAAGCATAAATATTATTAACAGTAAACGGATAGAGTTTCATTTTTAACACCACAAAAAGCAGTTTGGCAATGCTATATAATGTAATTGAAATTAATGTTGCAATGGCTGCGCCATTTATGCCATATTTTGGAATAAAAATCATATTGAGTGTGATAGCAAAAAACGCCAGTAATAATCCTAAAAATAATATGGCACGATAGTATTTAGAATTGAAAATAATAGCATTGTTGTTTCCTAAAATCAAATCGAAATATTTAGAAATCCCAATCAAGAAAACAACCAGAATTCCACCGCTATAATTTTTTGGCAGTAAATGATACACTTGGTTGATGTTTACTAAAATACCAACAAGTACCAGTCCACCAACAATTTGTAATGTAATGGATGACTTTTTATACAAATCGTTCAATTCGTCGTATTTGTTTTCAATCATCAATTTGGCGGTAATCGGGTAGGTGATTTGATGCATCGATCGACTTGGAACGGCAATTACTGTTGCAATAAAAATAGCGACCGAGTAGTAAGACAAATTTTTAATTTCGATGTATTGGTTCAGCATCGTTTTGTCGATATCCAAAAGCATGTTGGCAACACTTCCTGATAAAATGATAAAACTGGAATATACTAAAATGGCTTTGGCGTTGTTTGGTATTTTAAATCTAAATGAAATCGGCTTTACTTTGTTGGCATAAAAAAGCATTAATAGCATGCTTATCAAATAGGCAAACATCGTAGCAGTGATGAATTGTTCAACGGTTATAATTTGAAAATATACACTTAATAAAAAAATAGAAATCAATATTCGTAACCCAATTTCTTTGAGAAAATTTCCATAAACCGATTGCATATGTACTTTTACCCAAGCATAAAAAATCTCAAAATAGCCCATACACAAAGCGATGATTGGGATTTGCCAAACATAGTCGTAAACAATAGCATTTTTTCGGGATAAAAAAGAAGCAATGCTATCATAACCTAGTATGCTGATTGCAAAAATCGGTAGGATTATCAATAACGGCAGTAAAAGTACAAAGCCGAGAAATTGTTTTTTTTCTTTTTCGGTTTTGTATTCGGAGAAAAATTTAATCAACGTATTATGAATACCAAAAGCCATCAAAGGAAACAATACATTGGCAGATGATAATATATAAGTGGTAATTCCGTAAAAATCTTCTCCTAAAAAATGCGGATACATGTACAACGAGTTTACCGCACCAATCGCAAAACCGATATAGGTAATGACCGTGTTTTTGATGGATTGGTTGATAACGATGCCCATTTAAATATTAGATATTAAATATTAGATTTGTAACAAACTTCCGAATTAAATAATTTCATAATTCTTTTTCCGAGTTCTGTATTGTCACAATGAAAAGATATTGATGTTGTTAATTCAATTTCGTGCAAATTATTTGATATAGTTTCAATTGTTAAGATGGTATTATATTCATTCACACCTGAAATAGAAAAGCGTTTGTAGTATTTTTCGAAACCAGTTATTGTTTTTTCTCGACTTAATTTAAAAGCAGGCCAATCTGATTTGTTATGCTTTTCCTTTTTATTTTCCTTTATATCGAATTTATTAAAGTTTACTTTTATTGTTTCTCCAATTTTTTCATAAGAAGTATTTAACTCTAATTTTTCACAAACTTCTTGTTCATAACTATAACCTCCAATAGTATCTTTAAAAATAGGAGCAATAATTATTTCTGAGTATTTTTCAGAAATATAGACAGTAACATTTTTAATTGTTTTTAGTTTAGGTTCAGGAACTTTAAAAAATAAACTTTTAATTTTCATAGTTAAGAAATAATTTTCGTCAATTGTTCCGTTAAACTTTTTCTTGAATGTTGCTGTAAACCAACAGCATTCACTTTTAAATTTTGTTCTCTGTATAAATTGTAATACTTCAAAAGTAACGCTTTTAATTGTTCCAATTCGTCATATAAAAAGAAAACTCCGGTATTGGTGGAAGTGATAATTTCGGCAAAATCTGAACCTTCTGGACCAAGTGCAATAATTGGTCTTTCGGAAACCATATATTCGAATAATTTTCCGGGAATAATACTTTTAGTATCGTTTGAATTGATTTCGATTAACAATAAAACTTGCGATTTTCGTTGGTGTTCCACTGCTTCTTGATGGGAAACATAACCCAAATTCAAAACGTAATCATTCAATTTAAACTCCGAAATAGTATCCAAAACTTCCTGACTGACAGCGCCAATTAGTTTCAATTGGAAATCTTCTTTAAAATCCGGATTTTCTTTGGTTAATTCTTGTATTGCTTTCCACAAAATCCTAGGATTTCGTTCTGAAAGAAACGAACCGATATGTGCCAAAGTGAATTTTTCGTCCAAGGGTTGTTTGGTAACTTTTTCCACATCATAACCGTTGGTAATTACTTCTATGGGTTGAGAGGTTATCGCTTGAAATTCCGTTTTGGTGGTTTTACTCGTTACTATTATAGTATCAGCAGTTGTTAGCACTTCTTTTTCTAATGCTTTGTGCTTTTTCTCGGCAGAAGACGACAATTTCAACGCTTTGTGATAGCCAATCGTTGTCCACGGATCACGAAAGTCGGCAAACCATTTTACGTTCAACTCTTTTTTTAATTGCAAACCAATCAAATGCAAACTATGTGGTGGACCAGAAGTGACAATGGTATCGATTTGGTTTTCTTCAATGTATTTTTTCAAATACTTTACCGAAGGTTTTATCCAAAGAAAACGCGCATCGGGAATGAAAATATTACCTCGAACCCAAAGCAATGTTTTTTCTACAAACGATTGTTTTTTTTGATTGGGAATAATCCCCGAACTGATTTTTTTGGTTTTATTTTTTCCTAAAAAAGAAGCAAAGCCATACGGTTCAACAATTTTCTTTTTTAGAATAATTGCTTTCTCTGAAACTTCGCTTTGTAAACCATTATCGATAATCGGGTAGGTTGGATTTTCGGGAATATAAACGATTGGTTGAATATTAAAATCAGGTAAATATTTGACAAACTTTAACCATCGCTGAACGCCTGGTCCACCAGCTGGTGGCCAATAATAGGTAATGATTAAAAGTTTTTTGGGTTTCAATTAGGGATTAGAATTTTTATTGATTTTCTCTAATTCTTCAATATCTAAAATATCTTTAGGACGATTTGCAGCTTTTTTTGCTTTAATCAGATTTTCATAATCTAGGAAATAAACAGGAATACCGCTAATTTCAGCTATATAAGCTTTTTCTAGAAGTTCATTAAAAGTGCTGTTTTCTAATCCTTTTACAGAGGTCATCAAATCTAATCGTAAATCGAAATTTAATGAAATATCAGTCCAACCAGGAATAAATTGCATCGTTTTAATATTTTCAAAATCGCCTATTCCAGCTTTTTTTAAAGCAACTCTTAAATTTTCTCTGTTTTCATCTGAATCTTCAATAAAAATATCAATATCTCCAGTATTTCGTCCATAACCATACATGTTTACAGCAAATCCACCAATAGTTAAATATTTGACATTATTCAATGAAAAGTATTTCCAAATTTCAACTATTTGACTATTCATTTAATTATTTTGATATTTTTTTTGAAGTTTTTAAAAGATAAGAAATTTCAATAATAGCCATCAGTTTTTCAAAACGTTGTTGAGGTGTCATCTTTCTAATCTCAGCAATATGGCGAGCTTCCATTTTCGATGGATTAGCATGATTTAATTTTGTTGTCATCTTCGTCTTCATATTGTTAAAATAACAATCAAATCTACAAAATTATCTTTTAAATTACTCTTTCTTCTTTTTTCTCTCAAAATAAACGCCACCAACAATCAATAATAACATTCCAATGGAACTAAACAAAGCAATTGTACTTCCTGTTTTTACGACTTCTGGTTCAAATTTGAATTCGATGGTGTGTTTTCCTTTTGGGATTTCCAGTCCACGAAGTGTGTAATTCACTCTATAAATTGGTGCTTCTTTACCATCGATTGTTGCTTTCCAACCATTTTTATAATAGATTTCAGAGAAAACCGCAAAACCGTCAGCATTTCTAGTACTAACATATTTAATTTTATTAGGAAGATATGAAACAAGATTGATTGAAGAGTTTTCATAAAAACCAAGTTTGTGTCCATATTTTAAATTATTAACATCAATTGCATTCATTACAGCAATATTTTTTGTATCCAATTTATCCAATGCTTTCATTTCTTCATCAGCAGATTTAACAGATTTAATTGAAGAAACAAACCAAGCATTTCCATTCGCATCAGGATTTATAGTGGCAAATTCTTGTCCTTTTTCGTCGGTTTGAATAATGTATTTGATGTTCAACATATCCAAAACATTTTTATTGTTTTTGGCAATTTGATAATCAAATAGTTGTTGTATTCTTTTTGGTTTTGCGGCATGATAACCACCAAGCGATTTATGGAAATAAGAAGCTCTAGCGCTACTCATGTTTCCAGCCACTTCAAAAACGCGGTAATGCGTTGTGTCTTGAAGAATTTGCAAATCGGTTTCGGTAGCTTGAAATGGTTCGTTCATTTCCCGAGCACTAACGAAGTCTTTAACATTTACATAATTTTTGGCCACAAAAAATAAATCAGCTACCATAAATATACCAATCAAAATAATGGTATTTCCTTGTGCTAATTTTCCTTTTAAGTAAAACCAAAGCAATCCAAAAGCTACCAACATAAAGAAACCAGAACGCAATAAATCAGCTTTGTATAAACTTTCGCGGTCGAGTTTTAAAGCATCTACAAATGCCGTTCCCATTTCGCGTCCATAAGCTTCGATATAATAGTTGTCGTTAGCGGATGTAAATTCGAACATTCCTTTGCATAAGAATAGTAAAACCACTAACCCTATAGAAGTTCCAGCCGCATAAAGCAACGATTTTTTGCGATTTTCTTCATTTTTGATGAATGATTGTAATCCCATAATGGCCAAAACTGGAACGCATAATTCTAAAATGACTTGTATGGAAGAAACCGCTCTAAATTTGTCATACATTGGAACATAATCAATGAAAAAGTCTGTTAAAGCTGGGAAATTTTTACCCCAAGAAAGAAGCAATGAGAAAACTGCACCAGCAACGAAAGCATATTTTATTTTTCGTTTGTCATGATATAATGCTAAAACCGCTAAGAAGAAAACAATTGCTCCAATATAAGCTGGCGCGGCAACAATAGGTTGATTTCCCCAATAGGTTGGAACGTTTTCGGCAAATTCTGCAGCTTCGCTTGGCGATGCACCTTGATTGGAAATAAATTCATATAAATGACTGTCTGTTCCCACATTTTCGGCATTGGAACCACCAAATAATCGTGGCGCAATCAGATTGAAACTTTCGGCAATTCCGTAGCTATATTCTGTGATGTATTCTCGTGAAAGTGCATTATCGGTCGTAACTTTTGAACCATCAGGATTGAAAGTTAGCTCGTTTTTACTTCTCGTACTAAAATCTGCATATTCTTTGGTTGCCAATAAGTTAGTAGCATTGGCACCAATAGCCAAAACGACTGCAACGGCAAATGTTCCAATGATTTTAGGCAATGCTTTTAAGTCTTTTTCTTTGAATAATTTGTATAAAAAATATACCGAAAACACCAGTAAAAACAACAACAAATAATAGGTCATTTGAAAGTGATTGGCATTGATTTCCAACGCTACGGCAAGCATCGTTAGAATTCCACCGTGAATGTAATGCTTCTTAAAAACAACTATAAATCCAGCAACAACCAATGGCATGTAAGCGATAGCATGCGCTTTGGCATTATGTCCAACGCCGAGAATTATTATCAAATAGGTTGAAAAACCAAAGGCTAAAGCTCCAAAAAAAGCTTTCAAAGGATCAACACGGAAGACTAGTAGTAAGGCGTAAAACCCTAAGAAATAAAGAAACAAATAATCAGCTGGTCTCGGAAGAAAACGCAAAGCATCATCAAGCATTCCAATAAAATCATTCGGATATTTGGCGCCAAGCTGATAGGTTGGCATTCCACCAAATCCAGAATTTGTCCAATAGGGTTCAGCGTCATATTCGGCTCTAAAATCGTTTTGTTCTTTTGCCATTCCGGTATATTGAACAATATCTGATTGATAGATTTTTTTTCCTTGTAGAACTGGATAAAAATAGACTAGTGCAATTATTACAAAGCCAAAAATGGCTGCTAAATGAGGATAAAACTTTTCGAGTTTTTTCATATAAAAGTTGAGGAGTTTAAAAGTTGAAAGGTCTATGAGTTTAAAAGTTATAAAATTGAACACTCAGTTCTGACCACTGAATACTATTTATTTTATTTCTTCGAAATCAATATATTCACCAACAACTTTCTTTTCCTTGGGTTTTTCAAAAGTATCAGCTGGAGTATTATTTTTCTGCTGGTAGTTTTGCTGTTGCTGCTGGTATTGTTGAGACGCTTTTTCAACTACTTTTTTGGCAATCACAGGTAAAAATAGACGAGCTAAAAATTTGAAAATATAGTAAAAAGCAATTATATAAAGTATGGTTTTTAAAAAACCCGGCATTGATGCTGTTTCCATCTCTGAGATAATTTTTGTCAAAAATACTAAATTCCTTAATGCAATTTTCGGTTCTACATCTTAAATAAATGATAAATTATATTACTTTTGGTAGACATTATACGCTGTAAACCACTAGACCATGTTTAAAATAAAAACACTATTCATTTTTGGGTTATTTCTTTGTTCTGCCCATCAATATGCCCAGTATACCGATGTTATTAATTCAAATAGACCAGGAAGATCAATGTCAGCGTTTTCTGTGGGAAAATCTGTTATTCAAGCAGAAGTTGGTTTGTATGGAATAAATGAAGAGCATCAGTTACAACGCTATGAAGCGAATGGTTTTGGAAATGAGTTGAGTGTAAGATATGGTGCTTTTTTTGATCAGTTTGAATTTAATTTAGAGTCGCAGTATCAATATGATTGGTACAGTTCACCTTTGATTATGGATACTCGCGGTGGTTTTAAGCAATTCACTTTAGGAGCAAAATATTTGGTTTATGATCCTTTTTTAAGAGCAAATGATAAGCCCAATTTATATAGCTGGAAAGCGAATCACAAATTTAGTTGGAAACAATTTATACCTGCTGTGGCAGTTTATGGTGGTTTTAATTTAAACTTGGGTACAAATCCGTATACTTTTGACACTGATCCAGCTATTAGTCCTAAATTGATGCTGATTACTCAAAATCATTTTGGGAGCAAATGGGTTTTTGTTACCAATATCATCGCTGATCGATACCTGACAGATTTTCCAACTTTAGCATTAATTACCACTTTAACTAGAGGTTTTAATATGCGTTGGTCTGGTTTTTTAGAGTTTCAAGGCTATAAAAGCGATTTTTATGCCGACACTGTTTTTAGATTTGGAGCCGCTTATTTAGTAAGAGAAAATATTCAGTTGGATGCTTCATTATCCAAAAACTTTAAAGACACACCCTCTATTTTATATGGAGGTTTTGGACTTTCATGGCGTTTTGATAGTAATTATGAAACAAATTACAAACGAATTAAAAACGATAAAAAAGACGACAAAAAGAAAGATAAAAAATCAAAAGCAGACAAAGGTAAAAAACGTAAAGACGAAGTAGAACTCGAAAATCCAAAGCCATAATGATCACCATAGTTGAAGCCAATTCCAAAAGACTTCTCAAGGAGTTTATAAAATTCCCATTTGCATTATATAAAAATCATCCACACTGGGTTCCGCCTTTAATTGATGACGAACTACAAACTTTTGATAAAGAAATAAATCCCGTTTTTAAATCGGCTGAGGCCTATTTTTATTTAGCATATCAAGATAATCAAATCGTTGGGAGAATAGCAGCAATCATTAATTGGAACGAAGTCAATGACCAACAAAAAAAGAAAGTTCGTTTTGGTTGGTGGGATGTGATTGATGATATCGAAGTTACAAAAGCACTATTAGAAAAAGTTTATGAACTAGGTAAAAAGAATAATTTAGACCATGTAGAAGGGCCAATGGGCTTTTCTAATCTTGACAAAGTGGGTGTGATGGTTGAAGGATTTGATGAAATAGGTTCCATGATAACTTGGTATAATTATCCTTATTATGCCACTCATTTAGAAAAGTTGGGTTATGTAAAAGAAAAAGAATTTCATGAAAATAAGTTTCCTTTTAGCAATGTTAAAACAGAGTTTTTTTTAAAAGCTAATGAGTTGATAAAAAAACGATATGAGCTAACGCCTGTTAACTTTTCTAAAACAAAAGACATTATGCCCTATGTGGACAAAATGTTTGATTTATTCAATAAAAGCTATGCCAGTCTTGCCTCTTTTGTCGCTATTACTGATGCACAAAAAGAATTTTTCAAGAAAAAATACATCAATTTTATCAATCCAGAGTATATAAAATTCATTGTAGATAAAAACGACAATATTGTGGCCTTTAGTATTGTTATGCCTAGTTACGCTGTGGCTTTGCAAAAAGCAAATGGAAAGTTATTTCCTTTTGGTTTTTACCATTTATTGAAAGCAAGGAAGGAAAGTAAGGATATCATATTTTACTTAATTGGTATTGATCCTGTTTATCAAAGTAGAGGTGTTACCGCCATTGTTTTTAATGAATATTATGAAGCTTTTAAAGATAAAGGTATTCAATACTGTTATAATACACCTTATCTTGAAGATAACCATGCAATTATCAATATTTGGAAACATTTTGAGCCAGTTGTTTTCAGGAAGCGAAGAACTTATCTAAAAAACTTATAGTTGCTTTTCTTTGCTTTTGTATAAAGATACCAGAACGCCAAGTGTTAACGATAAAGCAATAAAGCCTAATGAAATCCATTCGGGGAATTTGTAATGGTGTACAATCAACATTTTTATTCCAACAAAGGTTAAAATGGCAATTAAACTGTATTCGAGATAACTAAATTTTTCTAGCATATTAGCCAAGAAAAAGTACATAGAGCGTAATCCTAAAATTGCAAAAATATTGGAACTAAAAACTAAAAACGGATCAGATGTTATAGCTAATATTGCTGGTACACTATCTAGTGCAAATAGCATATCCATAACTTCAATTACAATAAGAGCTACAAACAAAGGTGTAGCTGCCGTGATATGCCTTCTCTTTACAAAAAAGTGCTCACCATCTGTATGAGAAGTAATGGGAATTATCTTTCGTAGATTTCTATAAACAAAAGATTTTTTTGGATTGAATTCTTCTTCTTCGCCTTTGAATATCATTTTGATGGCGGTAAAAAGTAAAAAGGCACCAAAAATATAGGTCATCCAGCTGAATTTATTAATCAGTATCACACCAAAATAAATCATCAAACCTCTAAAGGCAATTGCACCCAAGATTCCCCAAAATAAAACACGATGCTGGTATTTTTGAGGAATTTTAAATGAAGCAAAAATTACAGCAATAATAAAAATATTATCAATGCTTAATGACAACTCAATTAAGTAGCCAGTAATGAATTTTAAAGTGGCTACTGCTGGAGTTAAATTTGTTGGATTATCGATGTAACCATTGGCATAAATCCATTTGACTACAAATGAAAAGGCAAACGAAAGTGTAACCCATATACCTGTCCATATTCCGGCTTCTTTAGGTTTTATTATATGTGGGTTTTTGTTAAAAACGCCCAAGTCAAGCGCCAAAAATAAAAATATTAAGGTCAAAAAGACAATCCAGACAAGCATGATGTTTGATTTAATTCGTGCAAATATAGCAGTTTGGTTTTTCAAATAGTAATAATTAACAAATGTTGTGATTTTTTAAACCACACAAATATTGTCAATAAATCATTTTTGCCCCTAAATAAATAGGGTATATTTAATATAAATTAAAATTAATACTATATTTGCAACAAAATAATAGGGTATAATTATAAAAAATAAAATTTTATGTCAACTTTACGTTTTCAAGCATTAAAAGATGCAGCAGGTAGAAAACCTGTAAAATTTGAAGAAGCTGGTAAAAAATCAGCACTTTTTGGTTCGAATGTGTTTAACGATAAAGCCATGAAGCAATTTTTGACTTCGGATGCTTATAAAGGAGTAAAAGATGCGGTGCAGCACGGAACAAAAATAGATAGAAAATTGTCCGATTATATCGCAATGGGTATGAAAGAATGGGCTTTGTCCAAAGGCGTAACTCACTATACGCATTGGTTTCAACCATTAACAGGAACAACTGCCGAAAAGCATGACGCTTTCTTCGAAACCTCTTATGATGGTTCTGATCCGGTAGAAAAATTTGGCGGTGGACAATTAGTTCAACAAGAGCCAGACGCTTCTTCTTTTCCAAATGGTGGAATTAGAAACACTTTTGAAGCTCGTGGCTATACTGCGTGGGATCCAACTTCTCCTGCATTTATTTTTGGAACAACTTTATGTATTCCTACGGTTTTCATTTCATATACTGGTGAAGCTTTAGATTATAAAACACCTTTGTTACGTGCCTTGAATGCAGTGGATGAAGCGGCAACTGAGGTTTGTAAATATTTTGACAAAAACGTTAAAAAAGTAACTGCCACTTTAGGTTGGGAACAAGAATACTTTTTAGTTGATGCATCTTTAGCTAATTCGCGTCCTGATTTAGTGATGACAGGAAGAACATTGCTTGGACACACTTCTGCCAAAGGACAACAATTAGATGACCATTATTTTGGTTCTATTCCTTCTCGTGCTTTGAACTATATGCGAGAGTTAGAAGAGGAATGTATGTTATTGGGAATTCCAGTAAAAACACGTCACAATGAAGTAGCGCCAAATCAATTTGAGCTGGCTCCAATTTTTGAGGAAACTAATTTAGCGGTTGACCACAATTCTCTGTTAATGGATGTAATGTCAAAAGTGGGCGAACGTCATGATTTTAAAGTATTATTTCACGAAAAACCCTTTAAAGGAGTGAATGGTTCAGGGAAACACAATAACTGGTCGATGGCAACAGATACTGGTGTGAATTTACTTTCGCCAGGAAAAACGCCTATGAGTAACCTTCAATTTTTATCTTTCTTTATCAATACTATTAAAGCGGTAAATGAATATGAAGAATTATTAAGAGCTTCAATTGCAACGGCAAGTAATGACCATAGATTGGGTGCCAATGAAGCGCCACCAGCCATAATTTCTGTATTTATTGGAGCACAATTGACCAAAGTGTTAGCTGAATTAGAAGGTGTTTCTAAAGGAAAATTATCGCCAGAAGAAAAGACCGATTTGAAACTGAACGTTGTAGGTAAAATTCCAGATGTGATGTTGGATAATACCGATAGAAACAGAACATCGCCGTTTGCTTTCACTGGAAATAAGTTTGAGTTCAGAGCCGTTGGTTCGTCTGCAAACTGTGCTAATGCCATGACAACGCTCAATTCTATTGTGGCCAAACAATTGAAAGCGTTCAAAAAAGAAGTAGATGCTTTAATCGAGAAAAACGATTTGAAAAAAGACGAAGCCATTTTCAATGTATTGAGAGAATATATCAAGGAAACTAAAAACATCCTTTTTGAAGGCGACGGTTATAGCGATGCATGGGAAAAAGAAGCTAAAAAGCGTGGCTTGAGTAATCATAAAACAACTCCAGCAGCTTTGAAAGCTAAAGTTTCTAAAAAAGCATTAGAGTTATTCAAAGATTTGAACGTAATGAACCACGTTGAAGTAGAAGCGCGTTACGAAATCGAATTGGAAGAATACACTAAGAAAATCCAAATTGAAGGTAGAGTTTTGGGCGATATAGCTCGTAATCATGTCATTCCAACAGCTATTCGTTATCAAAATACCTTGATTGAAAACGTTCGTGGATTAAAAGAAATCTTCGGAAAAGATTTTGAGAAAATAGCTAAAGAGCAAATTTCCTTAATCAAAGATATTTCACTCCACATTGAAGGCATCAATTCTAATGTAGAAGCGATGACCGAAGCTCGCAAAAAAGCCAATGCTTTAACCGATGCTCAAAAAATGGCCGAAATGTATTGCGATAAAGTAAAACCCTATTTTGAAGTCATCAGAGAACACTGTGATAAATTAGAACTTTTGGTGGATGACGAAATTTGGACGTTAACTAAATATAGAGAGTTGTTGTTTACGAGATAGTTTTTTCAGAATATAGAAAACAGCCAGAATAAAGACTAAACCTGCTTGATAAAAGCAGGTTTTTTTTGTTTTATAAATTGATTTTTTAAGGTAAAAAGGTGTAACTTTTATTCAGAATATGTTTTTATGCCCTGAAAGTAGCTTCAGACAGCTACAAAGTAGCTTCGGAGAGCTATAAAGTAGCTTCGTACAATTAAAAAGCATCTTTAAATAACTACAAAGTATCTTCGTATGCCTGCAAATCGTCATCGGACAGCTACAAAGTATCTTAGGACAGCTACAAAGTGTTTACAAAATAGTAAAAAGTATCTTTTAAATACTAGTAAATAATTAATAAAATATAAAAAGTATCTTTATACTTGTAAAAAGTAATATTTAACATCATTAAAGTGTAATTTTACTAAATTTGAACCTATAATTTATTATTTTTGTGGGAAGTAAATTTTTTTAAAGCAATGAAAAAAAGTAAACACAGCATCAATACAGGCGTCATCATTAAAAATTTGATGAAAGAATTGAATTTATCCAACTCTGAAATTCAAACAGCCATTGGCAGAAAAGGGAGTGCCATGTTTAAATACTATAGAAACGAAAGCATTCAAACTGATATATTGATTGATTTGTGTTATGCTATGAAATACAATATTTTTCAAGTAGTGGCCAATCAGTTGCCCGAAGAATTTAGAAATATCAATGTCGAAACGCAAAAATCAGCGCAAGAACAACGCATTACCGAGCTTGAAGAAGAAAACAAAATTCTGAAAGCGCAATTGGATATTATTATGAAGTTGAAAGGATAGAACTACAGGTATTCAAATAAAAAAAAATCCCGCTCATTGAGCGAGATTTTAGTGCAATATTTCCCAGTTACAATGGTGTGACCGTGTATGTAGCTGAGCCATTAAAGTTGATGGTCAATTCTACTCTGTAATTTCTTGGCACTGCTGCGGTATTTGTAACAGTTATCCCTGTACCGTCACTTTCGAGGGTGCCATCTGCTAGATTATCGCCGTGAAAACTTCCTCTAGGGTCATCATAAACAAATTTGAAACGGGCATTGTTATTAGCGGATATAGTAAGATTAAATATAAATGTATTTGTCGCTACTGAATAGGTGCTATTAATAAATGATGATGTTAAATCGTAGTCTATTATTGGACTTAGCGATCTTAGACCCAATGAAAAATCATTTAAAGGATAAGTTGGACCAGAACCATTCACTAAATCAATTAAATAATAGCCTGTAGTATTTACTAAAAAACTTGCCCCATTTACTTGAAGGTTATTCGATAAATTAACACCATATATAGGAGAACTTGCCGTGTTAGTGGCTAAAAACTTTAATTCTGTACCCGCTGTTAAATACCGGTAACCAAATCTATTTAAGTTGCCACCACTACTAAGACTAGCCATTAACAATGCTGTTGTTGGATTAAACGAATTAAACGTTCCATACATGAAAAAGTTGTTTGGTGTGCTTGGCGATGCACTTCCAGTTGTAGGTAAAGATAATTGTCCGCTGTCACTAACGGTTAATTGATAAGGCGTTCCATTTGGCGAAACCAATGTAATTCCTTCACCTGGAGAAGTAATCAAACTGTCGGCAGCCAATGCATAAGGAACACTCAGCAATTGTGTGGTTCCAACTAAAGCATAATTAGTTCCACCTGTAGCATCCATTTCAACTCTCAAAAACTTAGCATTGGTTGCCCAGTTAATAGTGTTAAACACGCCAGAAACAACAGTTCCTTGCCCAATTACTAAATTAAATAAGCCTTGTGCATTGGTTGTTCGCAGTTGCGTTTCTGAATATAAAACCGTTCCCGAAATCGAAGAATCTAGTATCGAAAGTCTTACTTGAACATTGGAACTAATCACCGGATTCCCCGACGAATTAAGCGCAATGGCTTGATAAGAAATACCTTGTGGCACTTGAGCAAATGATAAAAAAGTGATAAAAAGTAAGCTAAGTGTAATTATTTTTTTCATATAGTTATTGTATTGAATTTAAATCTTGAATTGAGTTTTGTCCCGAAATTTCGGGATTGAATTTTATCGTTTAATTATTTTAAAAGATGCAATTTTTTGGTTTGCAAATGTAATAAGATAAACACCCGATGGAAGTTGTGATAAATCCAAAGAATTATCGGTCGAAATGTTCTTTTCTGAAATTAATTTCCCCGACATGTTGTAAACAGCGACCTTTTCGTCTACAAGATTTGTGTTCGTTTGAAAATAAATGGCAGCCATTGTAGGATTAGGATAAACTACAATTTTTTCATTAAGAGTTAATTGCGGCACTTCTAAAGTCTGATTTACTTGCGATAAAAGACCCAATATTCCCGAAGCGGATTGCGTTTGATTTTGAGGAACAACAACAATTTCACCTACAGCTATTGAACCACTACCACCGATAATACTTCCTGAATTTATAGATTGAATCACTGCTTGTGCAATTCCATTACTACTTAAAAACAAACAAAATAAAATAAATAATTGTTTCATTGGCATAATTTTTAGTGAGCAAATATAACTGTTTCTATCTAAACGAAGTACCACATTTCCCATGATATATTTAAAATGGTCTTGCTTTTAGATGGTAAGAAACAAATTTTGCGTAACTTTCCCTATATTTTTTTAGTATGAAAATCTATTCTGCCTACATTCTATTTTTGTTTTCTGTTTTCACTTCTACCGCTCAGGAAAAAATGGTTTTGTTCTTCGATAGCAATAAGTTTGATTTAAATTCAAGCGAGACTTCAAAGCTAAATAGGTGGATTCTAGAAAACGCAAATTCCAAAATTGTAGCGATAAATGGTTATACTGACGAAGATGGAACTTCGGGTTTTAATGATACACTTGCCAAAAAAAGAGTTGATTTTATTTTTAATCAGGTTAAAAAGTTTGTCAAGATTAGGGAAGATTTTAAATCGAGAAGTTTTGGTGAAAATTTTACACAATCGGCTAACAAAGCGGAGAATAGAAAAGTATCTATTTATTACATTTTAGAAAAAGACATTTCAAGAGAAGATGAAATCCTTGGAATAAAAAACGAGATTATACCCAAAGAACCTAAACCCGAAATAGTTTACCCCGAAAAACTAGTTTTTGAAAATCCCAATGGAACCCAGTCCGAATTTAAACTTGATCGCGCTTTTATGAAGAAAGTGAGTGAAGCAAAGCCAGGTGAAAAACTGAAAATTGAAAACCTCAATTTTGTCATAAATACTTTTGCGGTTGTCAATGAATCTCGTGGAAAGCTTTTTGAATTGCTATTAGTTTTACAAAAAAATCCGCAAATGAAAATCGAAATTCACGGTCATTTATGTTGTATGCCAGTGGATAGAACTGATTTGTCAACCCAACGTGCCAAAGCCATTTACAATTTTTTGATACAAAATGAAATCGATAAAAGCCGATTGTCCTACAAAGGTTTTGGAAGCACACAACCCGTTTTCCCTTTACCCGAAAAGGATGAAAAAGAGCGCGCTGCTAATAGAAGAGTTGAAATATTAATCGTTCAAAACTAATGATGCGGAACTATCTTTTATGTTTATTTTACCTGTTTTCGGTTACTGTTTTCAGTCAAAACAAACTGGAAGTCTTCTTTGATTTTAATAAAGATGTTCCCAATGAGTTGTCTCAAATTAAAATTAATCAGTGGGTTTTGGAGCATAAAAATGCTGAAATAATCCGAGTTCTAGGTTATTGCGATAGTGTTGATGATAGTGAATATAACAAAGAATTGGCCATGCGAAGGATAAACACCATGATTACTTTTTTTAAAGACAATGCTGTCAAAATAAGCGATAAAGTAGAATTGAAAGCGTTTGGAAAAGATTTTGACTATTCTAAAAATCAAAGTGAAAACAGGAAAGTAGTTGTTTTTTATACAGAAGTAGAAGTTATAATTCCGAAAGATGTCACTGTTGAAAGTGATTTTCAATTGACGCAATTGTCAACCTTGGTAGCTGAAGAAAAATCAACTTTAGCATCAAAATTTGATAAGGCAAAAAAAGGTGATTTGATTAGGATTAATAACATCAGTTTTTATTTCAATTCCGAAAAAGTGATGCAACAATCGGAACCCATTTTGGAAGAGTTATATCAAATTATGGTAGCTAATCCAAAATTGAGAATAGAAATTCACGGACATATTTGTTGTAATCCAAACCCTAATGACACCAAGTTATCTTACCGAAGAGCGCTTGTTATTTTGAAATATTTGACAAAAAAAGGAATTCCAGTGAACAGAATGAATTTTAAAGGATATGGTAGCAATGACCCAATTTATCGTTTGCCCGAAAGAAATGAAAAAGAACGCGCTGCTAATCGTAGAGTTGAAATTTTAATTGTTGCTAAACAATGAAACTGAAAATCATCATATGTTTTTTTCTGATTTCTATCAAATCGTTAAGCCAAAAACAATTTGAAGTGTTCTTTGATTTCAATAAGGACTTTCCAAACCAAAGTTCTATTCTCGCTACAAACGAATGGATAGCTGCCAATAAGAATATTGAAATTGTCAAACTTTTAGGGTATTGTGATAGTGTTGATACCAAAAATTACAACAAAAAATTAGCCGAAAGACGCATCGAAAATGTTCGAGATTTATTAGAAAAAAGCGGATTGAAATTCAATAAAAATCTAGAAAAGATAGCATTTGGAAAAGATTTCAAACAATCAAAAATTCAAGCAGAGAATAGAAAAGTCACCATTTTTTATAGCGAAGAGCAATCAAAACCCATTGAAAGTGAGTTGACAAAGCTCATCAGAAATTCCAAAGTGGGCGAAATCATAAAATTGCCTAATATTTATTTTTTTAATAATTCAGCTAGAATAGTACCCAAATCACAATCTACATTGTATGACTTACTTTGTGCCATGGAAGAAAATCCTAAGTTAAAAATTGAAATTCAAGGACACATTTGTTGTCAATTTAATACTGATATAAATGATGTTTCTACCGCAAGAGCTAAAGCTATCTATTCCTATTTGATTAGAAATAAAATCGATAGAAAGCGAATGACTTTTAAAGGATTTGGAACATCAAGACCCGTTCATAAAATTCCGGAAAGAAACGAAACCGAAGCCGATGAAAACCGAAGAGTGGAGATTTTAATTTTGGAAAACTAAATTCAAAAATCTGCATTCTAACTAAACAATAATCAGTATCATTAATTTAAACTTTATATGTACTTTTGTATTTGTGAAGCAGAGGATATACATAGATACATCAGTAATAGGCGGATATTTTGATGAAGAATTTAAAGATGCGACAAGAAGTTTTTTTAAAAGATTTGAAAACAATGAGATTGTTTTTGTGATTTCGGATTTACTTGACGTTGAATTAATAAGAGCACCAAAAAACGTCAAGGAATTGCTCCATAATTATTCTACCGAGAAATTTGAAAGAATAGAATTAACCGAAGATGCCGTTAAACTTGCAAACAGATATATTGAAGAAAAAGTTGTTGGGAAAACTTCTTTGGAAGATTGCAGGCATATTGCGATAGCAACAATTAGTAAAGTTGATGTTTTAGCAAGTTGGAATTTTAAACATATTGTGAACTTAGACAGAATAAAAGGATATAATTCAGTAAATTTAAAATTAGGTTATCAAATGATTGAAATTAGAAGTCCAAAAGATTTAATAAACTTTGAAAATGAAAACGACTAAAAAAATAGAAAAAAAATTTGATGCAGTAAAAATGATGCGTGAAATTAGAGACAAAATAAGTGCAGAAACTCAAAATATGAGTTTTGAAGAGTTAAAATCATATTTAAAAAATCAAATAACAGATAGCAAACAGAAACCTATTGGCAAATAACTATCTACTAATAGTCCTGAGAAAATCTTAAAAAACAAGAAGTATGATTTTAATAGCAGTTACTACTAAAAATGAGCTCTGATAACAGCCAACGTTACAACCTTCGCGGCGTTTCTGCTTCGAAAGAAGATGTGCACAACGCCATCAAAAACATCGATAAAGGATTATTCCCCAAAGCTTTTTGTAAAATCGTTCCCGATTATTTGACCAATGATGATGAATATTGCCTCATTATGCATGCTGATGGCGCAGGAACAAAATCGTCTTTGGCTTATATGTATTGGAAAGAAACGGGTGATTTATCGGTTTGGAAAGGCATTGCACAAGATGCATTGATTATGAATATCGACGATTTATTATGTGTTGGTGCTACTGATAATATCTTGCTTTCCTCAACCATTGGAAGAAATAAAAACCTCATTCCAGCTGAAGTGATTTCAGCCATTATCAACGGAACAGAAGAGTTGATTGCTGAGTTGAAAACCTTTGGCGTTACCATTCATTCTACTGGCGGTGAAACTGCGGATGTGGGTGATTTAGTGCGAACCATTATTGTAGATTCCACCGTTACCGCTCGAATGAAACGCAGCAAAGTGATTGACAATGCCAATATCAAAGCTGGCGATGTGATTGTTGGTTTAGCTTCTTTTGGTCAAGCCAAATATGAAAAAGGATATAACGGTGGCATGGGAAGTAATGGTTTGACATCGGCAAGGCATGATGTTTTTGCCAATTATTTAGCTACCAAATATCCTGAAAGTTTTGATGCTTCTGTGCCAAATAATTTGGTGTATTCTGGAAAGGTGAAATTGACTGACGAAGTTGAAAATGCTCCAATTGACGCTGGAAAATTAGTACTTTCTCCAACACGGACTTATGCACCAATCATCAAAACAATTCTTGATAAATACACTCCGAGCGAAATTCACGGAATGGTGCATTGTTCTGGTGGCGCACAAACAAAAGTGTTGCATTTTGTAGATAATGTTCATGTGATAAAAGATAATTTATTTCCAATTCCACCTTTGTTTAAATTAATACAGGAACAATCAGCAACAGATTGGAAAGAAATGTATCAGGTTTTCAACTGCGGACACCGAATGGAATTGTATGTTCCCAATGAGATTGCCAATGATATTATTGCCATCTCAAAATCTTTTGGTGTGGATGCGCACATTGTAGGTAGAGTAGAAGCGATAGATTCTGATAGTCATCAGAACAAGACTAAAAAGCTCACTATTGAAAGTGAGTTTGGGAAATTTGAGTATTAGATTATCACAACTATGAAAATTAATCCAAAAAACGGTATCGATAAATTGCTTTTTGGCATGAAACAAAACCATGTTGAAGCTATTTATGGCAAACCAAACAAGCAGTTTAATGACGATGACGGCAATTGTATTTATCTGTACTTTGCGGAAAAGTTACGATTAACGTTTTATGAAGATGAAGGATTTCGTTTGGGTTATATCATTACATCTAATCCCGAAGCAACACTTCTGGATAAAAAAGTCGTTGGGATAAATGTAGAAGAGTTAAAAAACGAATTGCCTTTTAAGTCATGGGAACAAGAAGATTTTGATTCTACTGTGAATCATTTTAATGAAAGTAATTGGTTAATTCTTCAATCGGAATTTGGAGTAGTCATTCGAGTAGAAATCGGAGCGATTATAAAAGATAACGACGAATTTGACTGGAAGTTTAAGGGTTAGTGTTCAGTATTCAGCGATTAGTGTTCAGTCAAACAAAATTAAACTTTATAAACATTATAAACTTGTTAAACTATCTCCGCGCTTAAACCGGCTTCCAATAACTGTGTGCATTGTGGTTTTAACTCATCAAAACTTCCTGTTTTTACCGTGCATTTTCCTTTATAATGAACAAGAATTGCGCACTGTTCTGCCTGTTCCGATGTATGATTACAAACACGAATTAAAGTGTCAATAACGTGGTCAAATGTGTTTACATCATCATTAAACAAAACTATCTCGTTGTTTATTCCGATTTGTTCTTCAACTAAAAAATCTTCTTTAATTTTTTCTATTGTGCTCATTTGCAAAGGATTTAAATTCTAAAAATTCAAAAGCTAATTTACATATTTTAAAGAAACCCAATTGTTTCTTTCAAATTTTTTAACAAAAGTTAGTCCTTTTTCGGTACAAGAAGCCTCTATAAACGGAATGTCTTCGTTATAAAAACCACTTAATAAAAGAATGCCATTTTTGTTTAAACACTCCACATAGTGTTGCATATCATTTAACAATATGTTTCGGTTGATATTAGCAATAATCAAGTCGTATTTTTTATTTTTTAATAAAGTGGCATCGCCTTCATAAACAGTAATTTTATGGCAATTATTGCGTTCTGCATTTTCAATAGAGTTTAGATAACACCAGTTGTCAATATCGATGGCATCGATCGGTTGTGCGCCTTTCATCTCGGCAAGAATAGCTAAAATTGCCGTGCCACAACCCATATCGAGTGTTTTTAAATTCTTAACATCGGTTTCTAAAAGGTGTTGTATCATCATGTGAGTAGTTTCATGATGACCTGTTCCAAAACTCATTTTGGGCTCTATAACAATATCAAATTCAGCATCAGTTTTAGGATGAAATGGTGCACGAACATGGCATTTTCCATCTACATCAATCGGTTCAAAGTTTTTTTCCCATTCTTCATTCCAGTTCACTTGTTCTATTTCTTCAATAGTGTATGAAATGGTAAACTCTGGAGATGTTAAAAGATAAATATCGTTCAGCATATCTTCGGTCCAAAGGTCTTTTTGAATATAGGCAATAAAACCATTATCGGTTTCAATAAAACTTTCAAACGGTTTCTCTCCCAATTCAGCAATGAGAATTTCTGATCCTAACTCTTTGGGTTCTACTGAAAAATGATACCCTAAATAACTATTTGACATCAACAATTGTTTTTGCAAAGGTAACATTCGAAAGCTTGCAAAAAGCAGATTATAAAGAGAAATTTAATCTGATTTCACTATCGCTTTCAAACTTGCATTTGGTAACTCATCAGGTGCAACACTGAAAATCATCAATTTTAGATAGCGTTTATTATCAGCATCATATAAATACGTGATGGTGTTATCTTTTGGATTATACGTAAGTTTTGCTTTCATAAACTTTGATTTTATCGACCACGAACCTTCGGTTTCGCTGTCCTTAGTAAAGTTATAAATCGAACCGTGGTGCAATCTACTTTGTCCGTTATCAATCATCGAGATAACGATGTATCCATTTGTTTTTGACCCAATTTCTCGAATGTCAATTACAGAGTTCTCATATTCGGTTTCTTGAAGTTCATATTTTTCATATTCATTATTCCAGACGTAGTATTTCCGTGAGTCGGATTGGAAACGTTTTTGAATATCGATTTGGGCTCGCATGCCGATGCTGAATAAGCATAGGAATAAAATAGTGCAGGTTGTTTTCATCTGATTTGTTGACATTTATAGTTGCTAAAGTAGTATATTAGTCCGACTAAAAGCAAATATTATTGATGAAATGCGTATTATTTATAAAATATATAAAAAAAACCTTTCAAATTAATGAAAGGTTTCTTTATTGAAGAGATTTTTCTTAAATCGAATTTACGATGGCTGCAAAATCATCAGCTTTTAATGCTGCACCACCAATTAATCCACCATCAACATCGGGTTTTGAGAATATTTCTTTGGCATTATCTGGTTTGACACTTCCGCCATATAAAATAGAAACATCTTCGGCAACGTCACTTCCAAATCTTTTTCGGATAGTTTCTCTGATAAATTCGTGCATTTCTTGCGCTTGATCTGGCGACGCAGTTTCTCCCGTTCCAATTGCCCAAACCGGTTCGTAGGCTAAAACAATTTGTTCCCAATCTTTATTTTCAATATGGAATAAACCATCGCGAAGTTGATTTTCTACTACATTGAAGTGTTGTTTGTTTTGCCTGTCTTTTAATTCTTCACCAAAACAAAATATTATAGTCATATCGTGTTTTAAAGCAGTGGTTACTTTTTGTGCCAAAATGGTATCTGTTTCGTGAAAATAGGCACGACGTTCTGAATGTCCGAGGATTACAATATTTACACCAATACTTTTTAACATAGCTGCTGATATTTCACCTGTGTAAGCGCCACTTTCATTTTGATGCATATTTTGTGCAGCAACGCCAATATTGGTAAATTCTAAATGATCAACAGCCGATGAAAGGTTTACAAATGTTGGTGCTACAATAATTTGTGCCTCGATATCGTTTGGTAATTTATCAATTAAATCATTTAATAAATCTTCCGTTTCTTCGGCATTTTTGTGCATTTTCCAATTTCCAGCAACAATTTTTTGTCTCATTATTCTAATTTTTTTAAAGTCTCATTAATTTGTTCAAAATCTGTTTCAATAGCTCTATAAGTAATTATGTCACCCTTTTTATCCAAAATAATATAGCGAGGAATCCAGTCTAAATCTATCGATTTTCCAAATTCGCCTTTCATTCCATCTGTTACCCAATAATGATCTCCTTTTAGTTCGTGTTTTTCCATTCCGGCTTGCCATTTGTCAAAAGCTTTATCCATAGAAATAAAAACGTAGTCAACACTTGGGTTATTAGCTTGCATTTCTTTTACTTTGGGCATTGCTTTCACGCAATCACTGCACCATGAAGCCCAAACTTCGATTACAGTAACTTTTCCTTGGTGTTTTTTTACTACTTCTTTAAATGTGATTTCAGTATTGGCTGGTGTAATCATTTTTTTTGATAAGCTTTCTTTTGAAAACTCTTTTTTTTGTGCATTAGTACATGATAGACTGATAATCGCAACAACGAGACATAGTGTTATTTTTTTCATTTTTATAAAATTCAAGATGTTAATTTAAATATTTTGACCCTTCGTAGTATCTTTTAAAAAGAACAGTCTGTGCTTTTTTCTTCTACGTAAGCGTCTTTCTTTTTTCTTTTTAGTATCGTATAAATATTTAAAAATTAAGATAACGCCCAAAACAGGTAAAAAAGTTAGAGCGCTGCCAATTAAAATATAAATAGTATTACCCAACGGTGGGTCTTCCATAGTTGAAATATGATTCAAAACGAAATAGCCGAA
Source organism: Flavobacterium aureirubrum (assembly GCF_038739835.1). NCBI lineage: Bacteria > Pseudomonadati > Bacteroidota > Flavobacteriia > Flavobacteriales > Flavobacteriaceae > Flavobacterium > Flavobacterium aureirubrum. The sequence continues at coordinate 17,620 of NZ_JBCGDO010000015.1, read as the reverse complement.
AATAAAAATAAGTATGCAGGCAACAATCCCTATGAATGCTCGTTGATACAAACTTTTTGACATTATATATTTAATCATAATAGAAAAGTCTTAATTACTTATAAATGTAGGAAAAAAAAGTTATTTCTTTAACTCAGAATAAGGTTTATTTATTAGTTTTTGATAATCAGTGATATCAAATTTATTTGCGTTAATACCATCATAATATTTTAATTCATTCCCGTTCCACAGATATTTGATACCAGGCGTGTCTCTTTTTGAGCCTAATACATTCCAAAAAGGAATCACTTCAATTATTTTATATGGATACTCTGCACCCGCTTCTTTGAAAAAAGCAGGAATTAAATCGGCTTCTTCATTCATAAAAATGATAGAAATTTCAGGAAAGTTTTTTGTTGTTTTTTTCAATTCTGTCAACTCTTTTGCTGCAACGCGACAATGGTCGCATCCAGGAACAAAGAAACAAAGGGTTTTTCGACCTTTATCTATTGATGAAAAATATTGCGCATAACCTGATTTCTTTTTTTCGGGTTCAGTTGGTTCTGCTTTTGCAATTTCAGTAACAACTTTCACTTTTTCTATTGTATCTGTTATTTTTTTAACTGCGATAGTATCAATACTCGTTTCCGTAAGAGTGTCATTTATTGTTTCTTCAGGCATAGAAACGGTAAACTTACTTTCTATTGGTTGGATTGGTGCAATCATGAATAACAATAAAATTGATGCAAAAGTTATGGTAGTCAGTACCCAAAAATTATCTTTTCTTTCATTCGTTTTTTGCATAATGATAAATAGCCCAACAAGAAAAACCATAGCAATTACATTTTTTATGATGGCTTCAATAGGCGTCATTGGCAATAAACTTCCAAAACAGCCACAATTTCCGGCATTACCGCCATTTTGTATGGTTTCAATTGTTAAATGTGCTGTAAAAACCGCTAAAATCAGTATTGTTGACGGAATAATTAAACTTCGTAGAAAGTTTTTTTGTAGAATTAAAATGCCCAATGCAAGCTCAATTCCAATAAGAATTCTTGAAAAATACGGAGCAAAACTCTCTGAAAATCCCATTGGATACAATTGTTTTACTTCAAAAGTGGAAATGGCGAAGTAAGGCGAAGGATATAATTTTGCAACTGCTGATAGCAAGAACAAAAATGAAATTAGAATTCTAATTCCCCAAGTAATGTTGTTTTTAGATGTTGTCATACTTTATTTTTTTTGTAACCCTGAGCAATCCCGAGGTTTTGGGACAAGTGTTATTGTCCAAATTTCATTAAAATCAATGCGAATATAGCATAGTTTATCATGTCTTGGTAATTGGCGTCAATACCTTCTGATACTAGAGTTTTACCTTTATTGTCTTCAATTTGTTTTACACGAAGTAATTTTTGCAGTATCAAATCAGTTAGTGAACTCACACGCATTTCGCGCCACGCTTCACCATAATCGTGATTTTTTACTTCCATTAATGATTTGGTCAATGCTACTTTTTCGTTGTATAATGTTATTGCTGAAACTACGTCTAAATCAGGTTGATCCACAACACCAAGTTCTATTTGAATTAAAGCCATGATTGCATAATTAATAATACCAATGAATTCACCTGTTTCATCTTCGTCTACTTTTCGAATTTCGTTTTGTTGTAAACTTCTAATGCGTTGTGCTTTAATGAATATCTGGTCGGTTAATGAAGGTAATCTCAAGATGCGCCAAGCACTTCCATAATCTTTCATTTTATTGATATAAAGTTCGCGACAAATCGCGATAACCTTGTCATATTCTTGAGAAGTATTACTCATTTCAGTGTATATTTGTATCAAATTTTACAGCATTTTATTTGATTACTTGATGCTGTCGTGTCAAAAGTAAAGAATAAAGATTGAAGTACAAAGTACAAAATCCTATAACTCAGTTAAGAATTAAAATGACCATCAATTGTTTAGGAAATCTTATTGATTTATCAGTTCCAAAAGTAATGGGAATAGTAAATGTTACACCCAATTCTTTTTACGATGGTGGTAAATACCAAGATGGAAAAAGTGTGCTTTCACAAGTAGAAAAAATGCTGGTTGAAGGTGCAACTTTTATTGATATTGGTGGCTATTCCAGCAAACCTAGTGCCGAATTTGTTTCGGAACAAGAAGAGATAAGCCGTTTAATTCCGATAGTAGATTTAGTTTTGAAAAATTTTCCTGATACACTAATATCGGTCGATACTTTTCGTGCCAATGTTGCAAAAGAGGCAATACAAAATGGCGCTTGTATGGTGAATGATATTGCTGCTGGAAGTTTAGATGCAAACATGATGGAAACTGTTGCTCAACTCCAAGTGCCGTACATTATGATGCACATGAAGGGCAATCCAAAAACGATGCAAAGTCTGGCGCATTATGAAAATATTACCAAAGAAATGCTTTTTTATTTTTCAGAGAAAGTAGCTTTGGCTCGTAGTTTTGGCATCAACGATTTAATAATTGATCCGGGTTTTGGATTTGCAAAAACGCTTGAACAAAATTTTCAAGTTTTGAATAATTTGGAACTATTTCAAATGGTAGAATTGCCGATATTAATTGGTGTTTCAAGAAAATCAATGATTTACAAGACGTTAGAAACCACGCCAGAATTTGCTCTAAATGGAACTTCTGTCCTCAACACAATTGCACTTCAAAAAGGCGCTTCTATTTTAAGAGTTCACGATGTAAAAGAAGCTGTCGAATGTATAAAATTGGTATCACAATTATGAAAAAAATAGCTTTATTAGGATTTTGTAGTTTACTGTTTTCCTGCCAAGATAAAGAAGTACTTTTACCTATGGCAAAAGAAACCGTTCTAGCAGACGTGAAAGATCATTCGCCTGTTTATTTCTTTTTTAAAATACAAGAACAAGACACCATTGTTGATGTTAATAGAAAAAATACGATAAGTTCTACCAATTGGTTGTTCAATATTGATAAAAGATTGCCACTTCGAAAGGTAATTTTAGAAATAAAGAAGTTGCAGAATAAAAAGGAGGGAAGTATGCATAAAAGCGAATCTTCCGAAAATTATTTTACCTATACGGACACAGTAAAGAAAACTTTAGCTTTTTTACCCTTTACAAAAGTGAAATACAAGCTCGAAAAGCCAGATGTATTTGTTACACATTTTTATTTAGACAGAAATGATTTAGTGCACTTTAGAGATCAAGTTTTTTCTAAGAATGAACTAGGAGATTTTATCAATAATTTGAGTGTTGACAATAAATCAAAGATTTTCTTTTCTTTTGATAAAGGAATGTCTTTTGGGAAATACATAGAATATGAATTCTTTTTGAAGCAAATGGCCATTACCAAAAAAGGAATTGTCATCAATAATAATTTGGAATATATTTATTGATGATGGTAGGGTTCGTTTCTTAAAATGGTAAAGCCTCGATACAATTGTTCAATAAAAAATAATCGTACCATTTGATGCGAAAAAGTCATCGCAGATAATGAAATTTTTCCTGCTGATTTTTTGTAGACTTGTTCACTAAATCCGTATGGTCCACCAATTACAAAAACCAGAGTTTTTACTCCCGAATTCATCTTCTTTTGTAAATAATCAGCAAATTGGATACTAGAAAAGGAATTTCCATTTTCGTCTAACAAAATCAATTGATCAGTAGGATTCAGTTTGGCTAAAATCAGTTCGCCTTCTTTTTCTTTTTGTTGGCTTTCCGATAAGTTTTTTACGTTTTTTATATCAGGAATGATTTCCAAATCAAATTTGATGTAAAAAGATAAACGTTTAGTATAATCGTCAATCAAAGTTTGTAACGATTTGTTATCGGTTTTCCCTATGGCGATTAGTTTGATGTTCATGGTTACTTATTTATTCCAAATTTTCCACGCTTTTTCTGCTTGAAAAACCAACATTTCATAACCGTTTTTTGTTATCGCACCATTTTTTTTAGCTTTTTTCAGAAATTGTGTTTCCTCCGGATTGTAAATCAGGTCAAAAGCGATATGTTTTTTAGTGAAGAAATTATAAGGAAGTGGAGGAAATTCGGCTGTTTCAGGACTTGTTCCCAAAGGTGTACAATTGATAATAATATGATAGTTATCAAAAGTGGTCGCGTTTATTCTATCATAATCGATCATGCCTTCTTTATCTTGGCGAGAAACAAAGGTGTAAATAATTCCGAGTTCGTTGAGTGCAAAAGCCACTGCTTTGGCTGCGCCACCAGTTCCGAGAATTAACGCTTTTTTATGATGGGATTGCAATAAAGGTTGTAATGATTTCTTAAATCCATAATAATCTGAATTGTAACCTTTTAGTTTACCTTTTTTAGTAAAACGTATAACATTTACGGCACCAATTTGCGCTGCTTTTTTTGATAATTTATTTAGATAAGGAATTATTTCTTCTTTATATGGAATGGTTACGTTCAGTCCTTTTAAATCGGGATTTTCAGTAATGATTTTTGGAAATTCTTCAATGGATTGTATATCGAAATTTTCGTAAACAAAACCTTCAAAATTACCTGAGATAAACTTTTCGGTGAAATATTTTTTAGAAAACGAATAGGAAATGTTTTTTCCAACAAGGCCATACAGTCTATTAATATTTTCCATCAATGGTTAAAAATAACGGAACCATGCATCGAACTTTTTTACCTAAAAGTTCGCCCGGTTTCCATCTTGGAGAATTTTTTATTATTTCGATTATCTCTTTATCAGTTTCTTCACTGGTAGTTGTATCGACACTTCTAAAGATTTTGATGTTAGATACTTCGCCAGTTTTTTCAACAATAAAGCTGACAAAAACATCATGTTTTATATTATTTTCTTTTTTAACAAAAATATTCACATGAGCGTTAAAGGTCTCATTTCCTCCGGGAAATTCAGGTTTTACTGTTACGCTATTATCGGTATAAACTATGGTATCGTTGTTTTTTGTTTGTTCTTCGATAAGAACAGTCTTCTTATTGACAATTTGATTTGTTTTCCAATAAATTTCTGTTCCGGATTTTTCATTTCTAATATTTGATACAATAGATTGTGCTTTGTAAACAACAAAAAAGAAAATGCTAGCTAATAAAATTTTTATTTTCATGTTATTTTTTATTTTTCGAAATAAATTCTTGAACTGATTTCAACTCCCAAATCATTGGAAACATTTCCTTTAAGAGTGATAGGTGTTTTACATTCAATCGAAGTCCGTTGCTTAGATGAAAATTTCCTTTTTCATCTTCGTGTAACGATAAGTGTAAACCAGCCAAACGGTATTCGATTTCGGCTTCTTCAGGGAAATACTCCGACGCTTGAATTAAAGTTAAAATGGCATTATTGTATTCACCCATTTGATGCATCATATCTACCCAAAACAACCAAGTGTCTAACTGAATATCTCCATATTCGACTGCTTTACGGTAGCCAAACTCAGCTTCTTCATAATTGTTGATGGCTTTATTTATTGCTCCAAATCGTTTCCAATACAAGCGATTTTGGTCATCGATTGCTAATGCTTTATTGACAAAATATAGTGCTTTTTGAAAGCTTTTTTGACCTATGTAATAATCAGTAATTGCAATCCAGCCTTTGTCTAAAAGCGGGTCTTCGTGCACTGTTTTATTGTAATATTTTAATGCTTCAGCTTTTCGACCTAATTTTTCGTGGCATTTACCAATGCGAAGTAAAGCATAGGAAGTTGGATCATCTAAGTCAATAGTAGTTTGATAGCTTTCAATGGCTTCCTCATAGCGTTTTAATCGTTCCAAAGCTTTCCCTTTTTCCATAAAAGCGCCAATAAACTCATCATCTATTAAGGTAGCATAATCAAAAGCTTCTACTGCGTTCTTATAGTCTTTAACGCCATAATATAATCTACCCATTTGATGCCAAGCGATTTCACTATATGGATTTTTATCGATATATGTTTTTAGATAGTCAATCGCTTCAAGATTTTGATCTAAAAATTCGTAGCAATACACCACATTATATAAAGCCGATTGGTCTTCAATATCTTCCTCAAGACATTTGATAAAGTTTTCTTTTGCCAATTCTAAACTATCCATAAAGAGGTATTCCATTCCAATTAAGTTGTAGACACCAGCAAGGTCTTCAGTATATTTTAGTGCGGTTTTTAAAAATTCAACAGCTTTTTCGTGCTCATCTCTTTTTGAATAAATACTAGCCTTTTGGATGTAGATTTCTTCGTTTGTCGGTTCGATCGCATATAGTTCGTTTAACAACTTTTCTGCTTGATCCAATTTATCATCATAAACCAATATTTCAACTTGAACGAGTTTTAATCCCGTTGATTTTGGGTGTTGTTCTAATCCTAACTTCAATGCTTTTTTGGCCAAAGTGGCTTTGCCCATATCAAGATAATGCAAAATGATATCTTCGAATTCCTCCGAGTCAAAGAAAAACACTTTGTTGGTTTTCAACATCGATTCAAACTTCGACAAGGATAAGTTTTGGTCTTCTTCGTTATAATCCAAGTGCATAATAGTAGGTTTAAAATTATCCTTAATAAAAGTAGCTAAATGATGGCTTTTATTGAATTGTTGATTTTATTGTTGTAAACAATTTAATTAACAACTAATTGGGTGTCGAGATACGAGTTGCGGGTTGAAGGTCGCGACTTGTTAGTAACTTTAAATTTTCAACTTCTATCTCCCAATTTCCCACTCCTAACTACTTCATCCATAGCCTCAATAATAATGCCACAACCTTCTCTAATTTCATCCTCAGAAATAGTTAATGGTGGCGTAATTCGGATGGCATTAGGTTCAAAAAGTAACCAAAAAAGTATTAAACCTTTGTCTTGACATTTAAAAATAACTTGGTTTGTAATGTCTGCGCTTTCAGTCATAGCAGCAAGCATCAATCCTTTTCCTCTAACTTCCTTAATCAATGGATGGACTAAAAGTTCTCTGAATAGTTTTTCTTTTGCCAACGATTGCGCGGCATAATCTTTTTCAAGAATTTCTTGCAAAGTAGCCAAACACGCTGCCGCAATGACAGGATGACCGCCAAAAGTGGTAATGTGTCCCAGTTTTGGGTCATGACTGAGTAAATCCATGTATTTATTGTTGGCAATAAATCCGCCAACGGGCATTCCGCCTGCCATTCCTTTTCCGATGATAACCACATCGGGAACAACATTATAATTTTCGTAGCCAAACAGTTTGCCGGTTCTACCAAAACCTGGTTGGATTTCGTCAACAATCATCAATGCGCCTACTTCTTCGCAACGTTTTTTTACTTTCGCTAAAAAATCATGCTGAGGTTCAATAAATCCTGCACCACCTTGAATGCTTTCTAGAATTATTCCAGCTGTTTTTGTAGTTATTTTTTCTAAATCGGCTTCGTTGTTAAAAGTAATGAAGTCAACATCAGGAATTAATGGTCGAAAAACCTGTTTGCGTTCCTCAAAACCCATAACGCTCATCGAACCCATGGTATTGCCATGATATGCATTATGACATGAAATTAACTGACTTCTTCCAGTAACACGGCGAACTAGTTTTAATGCACCTTCACAAGCTTCGGTTCCTGAATTGACCAAGTACACTTTATTTAAACTCGGATGTAAATTTTCAACCAGTAATTTGCAATATTCTACTGCCGGATGTTGCGCATATTCGCCATACACCATCACGTGTGAATATTTATCCAATTGGTCTTTGATGGCTTGATTTACTCTTGGATGTTGATGACCTAATGAGCAAGCTGAAACGCCTGCCACAAAATCTAAATATTTTTTACTATCGCAACTATAAATATAAGAACCCAAAGCATAAAAAACACTCATTCCAAGAGGATATGGTGAGGTTTGTGCTTGATATTTTAAAAAATCTTCTTTCATTTTTTATCCACTGATAGACAATCGTTTTATTCGTTTTTTTGGTAATTGGTAACAGCATTGCAATTGGCACACCAGTTGAATTGCTCTTCTTGACTTTGTAGGAAAGTTTTAGTTACTTCACCACAATGTTCGCATGGTTCCTCATCGCTATCGTCTTCAAATATTTGAAGCGGACACGCATTACAACTCCACACAGTAAAGTTAGATAAGACATCACTTTCATGCCAGGTGAACGCGTCTTTTTTGCATTTGGGGCAAATTTGCGTAACCATTATTTTACCATAGGTTTAGAACTTACTTCTTTACTTTTTACTTTGGGCTTTGGATTTTTCTTATCGTAATTCAAGGTTGCTGCGCTCGGAAGTAACGGTTGGTTATCTTTTTCTTTATCTTTTTTTCTTTTTTCTTGAATTTTAGCTTCGAGTTCGTTTTCTTCTGGAGAAAAAATATCTTCCTTGGTTTTTATTCGTTCATCGCCGCGCCAAATAAAACCCCGCAATTTCCTTGCGTTTTCGGGTAATTCCGTTTCTGGATAAATATCGCCATCGATTTGATTATAAGTGGTAATAGTTTCGATAGTGTTTTTATCTAAAACCATGTTGATTTTGCTACTTACACTTTTGTTAATACCTATCAATTCTTGGTTGTCGTTCCGCATGTAATAAATAACTTCGGTGTTTTTGATAATATCCACTTCTCTCAGCTTGTTATCTTTAAATTTTCCGTACAGATTTTGACCTTTAACCTGATTATATCCTGTGCTCAATGTGTCTTTCGAGATGATGAACGAATTGTTTAGCACTTTGAGCGAGTCGAGTTTTTCGGTTTCTTTATTAGAAATTAAATGCATGATATCACCCGTCATTTGATTATCGTAGTTCCACAAAATAGGATTTTTAATCATTTTTGTTAAACCCGTTTTTTGATCAGAATGGATTGAGTCACATTTTCCACTCATGTCTGTTTTGTAGAAACGCACATTATTATAGGCACGAATAATTCTTTCGCCCGATTTACCTGTAATTAGCATCCGCTTTCCGTGAATATACATCGAATCGTTTTCCACAAGTGTGATGGCAACCGCTCTTTTGGTTATCATCATAGAGTCTTTTTGCGTTTTCAGATTTCGATAGATTTCGGCATAATGCCCTTTGATAATTCCTTTGTTAATTGTGTCGGTTATCTTTACATTATTGGTTGCCGAGGCATATTCTCTATTTCTGTCATAAAATAAACTATCACCTTCAATGCGTCGGTCTTTGTATTTTATATAGGAGTTTTTTTTAAAATAAGATAAGTTTTTCTTAGTGTCATAAAACCCTTTTTCGGTGTAGATGAAATTTTCTTTACTCGTTATTGTTGATGGACCAAATAAATAGGAGTGACCCGAATTAGTATAATAATCTAAATGATTGGACTTGATCACATATTTTGGATTGGTAATGGTAACGGCTGTGGTGAATTTGAACTTTTTTTCATTGGCATAATATTTCCCTGCTTTACTTTTTAAAATGTTCTCTTTATTGGTAATTACTCCCAATGAATTATAATAGGCTTCTTGTGTATTTCTATCAAAATTAATAGTATCAGTAACCAAAGTTGACTCGGGAGAACGCATAATGACATTGCCTGTCGCATATGCTTTTTTTACTTCGCCACTATATTCTGCATATTTACTGTTCAAGAAAAGCGTGTCGCCTTGCACCATTTGTACTTCGCCAAATGCTTTTAAATAATTTTCTTTTTCAAAAAAATAGGCTTTATTACACGTAAATAAAATCCCTTCGTGGGTTACTCGAACATTGCCACGCAAAAGCAACGCATCGGGAACTTCATCCTGATTTCTGTCTGCAAAATCGGAGTATTCCACGTGTATTTTGGAGGATTTTTGTGCTTGAAGATGTGTCAAGATAAAAAACAATAATCCGATGGAAAAAAGGAACTTTTTCAAATGGTTTAATTTTCGTCAAATTTAGGAAATTAGCAACAACCAAAATCGTTATTAAGAATATTTTATGTTACGCCATTTCTCAATCAAATCTTTATATTTGTCAAAGCATGTTGTCGACTAAATCGGCAAATGAATATCCTATGAAAAGAATAATTTTAATAGTAGTGGCTTTTAGTTGCCTTTCCTGCATCACATTTGCCCAAAAAAAATCAAAAACGCCCATGAAGAATAAAACCGAAGCGGTTACACAACCCAAAAAAGCTGTTGTTTATCAAGTTTTTACAAGATTGTTTGGTAATAAAAATTCTACTAACAAACCTTGGGGAACCATCGAAGAAAATGGCGTGGGCAAATTCAACGATTTTACCGACAAAGCGTTACAAGAAATTAAGAAATTGGGCGTAACCCACATTTGGTACACTGGCGTTCCGCATCATGATGTGATTAGAGATTACACTAAATATGGTATTTCTAATGATGACCCCGATGTGGTGAAAGGTCGCGCAGGTTCACCTTATGCTGTGAAGGATTACTACAATGTTAATCCCGATTTGGCTGTTGATGTTAGTAAAAGATTGGAAGAGTTTGAAGCACTTATTGCGCGTTCGCATAAGAATGGTCTGAAAGTTATAATTGATATAGTTCCTAATCATATTGCGCGCAATTATCAGAGTTTGAGCAATCCAAAAGGTGTAAAAGATTTTGGTGCCGATGATAATACTTCGGTGGAATATGCTCGTGACAACAATTTTTATTACATACCAGGCAAAGCTTTTGAAGTGCCAACATCTGACAGTTACAGACCACTTGGTGGCGAAAAACATCCGATGGCTGATGGCAAATTTGCTGAATTTCCTGCAAAATGGACGGGCAATGGTTCGCGTGAAGCCAAACCCGATATTAATGATTGGTATGAAACTGTGAAAGTAAACTATGGTATTAAACCCGATGGTACCAAAGATTTTCCTGAACTGCCAGCAGGTTATGACACTAAAGATTATAAAGAACACTTTGCATTTTGGAAGGATAAAGACGTGCCCGATTCCTGGAAAAAGTTCCGTGAAATTGCTTTGTATTGGATTGCAAAAGGTGTTGACGGTTTTAGATATGACATGGCAGAAATGGTGCCACATGAGTTTTGGAGTTATATGAACTCGGCCATCAAAATGAAAAATCCCAATGCTTTTTTACTTGCAGAAGTCTATAACCCAAAAGAGTATCGCAATTACATCAAGCTGGGAAAAATGGATTATTTGTATGACAAAGTAGAAACCTACGACCATTTGAAAGCTGTGATACAAGGCAATGCGTTGCCCGATCCACTCTCTGATATTCAAAATAGCATGATGGATATTGAACACCACATGTTACACTTTTTAGACAATCATGATGAGCAGCGCTTGGCTAGCAAAGATTTTGCCGGTACACCCGAAAAAGGAAAACCCTTGATAGTGCTTTCTGCTACAATTAGTTCCTCGCCAACGATGATTTATTTTGGTCAAGAAGTGGGTGAAGCAGGTCATGAAGACGGTGGTTTTGGCAAACCAACTCGCACGTCAATTTTTGATTATGTGGGCGTTCCTAGTCATCAACGCTGGATGAATGGTGGAAAATTTGATGGTGGACAATTAACACCAAAAGAAAAAGACCTGCGCGATTTCTATTCTCGATTGCTCAATTTTACTTTAAATAGTGATGCTTTGATGGGCAAATACCAAGAAATTCAAACCATCAATCGGAACGAAACGAAAGACTATGATCCTGGGTTGTATTCTTATGTGCGGTACAGTGCTACCGAAAAACTAATTGTGGTGGTTAATTTTTCATGGGTAACGACTAGTAATATTGAGTTGAAAGTACCTGCGGATATCATTGCAAAATGGAATTTGAAAGAAGGACAATACCCGTTAGAAGAGCAACTTTATGGAAGCACGGCACAGCTCATTGTTGCAAACGGTATTGGGACTATAAAGCTTAGTATAAAACCAAGTGAAAGTTTTATTTTTAAGTTATAAATTCAATTTTAGCCTTAAAGACCTATTTCTATTGAAATGGGTTTTTTAGTTGCAAAGATGATTTAGATTGACAATTTTAAACACTTAAACAATCGTTATTTATTCACTATAATTTGTTAAAGTTGTAATGTGAAAATAGTAATCGTGTTAATTTTAGACTTCTAAATTATGTTCTATGTTTCTACTATTTTTATTTTCGTGTATGATGAATTCCGAATTGCTTTTTGATTTTAATGACAAAACTAATAACAGCGCATGGAATATTGTAGACGATGGTGTTATGGGTGGCTTGTCTTCTAGCCGATTTACAATCAATGCTTCGGGTCATGGTGTGTTCAAGGGCACGGTATCGACGGAAAATTATGGCGGATTTTGTTCTGTAAGACACGATATGAAACCACTTTCGCTAAAAGGAAAAAAAAGCTTTACCTTGCGTTTAAAAGGAGATGGTAAAAAATACCAGTTTAGAGTAAAAGCCAATAGCCGTGATTATTATAACTACATCTATGAATTTCAAACCACAACCGATTGGCAGACAATTGAAATTCCTATTTCTGAAATGTATGCCTCATTCAGAGGAAGGACGTTGGATATTCCTAACTATGATGGAGAACGATTGTCTGAAATGGCTTTCTTAATTGGAAACAAAAAAGAGGAAAGCTTTCAATTGCTGCTTGATAAAATTGATTTAAAATAAGAGTAAAAGGCCAAACTTTTTTAGTTTGGCCTTTATTAATCATCGAGTTATCGTTTGTTTTCTATCGGGTCCAACTGAAACAATTTTAATTGGAACTTCGACTTCTTTTTCAATGAATTCGATGTAATCTTTAAGTTCCTTTGGTAAAGTCTCATAAGTTGTCATGCCAGTTAAATCAGCTTGCCATCCTTTAAGTTCGGTGTAGATAGGAGTTACGTTTTCTTCTTCAATATTGTAGGGCAAGTGTTTGATTACCTCTCCTTTGTAGTTATAAGCTGTAGCAACTTTCAACGTTGCAAACCCCGAAAGGACATCGCCTTTCATCATCATCAGTTGGGTTACTCCATTAATTTGAATAGCATATTTCAACGCCACTAAATCCAACCAACCGCAACGGCGTTTTCTTCCTGTAACGCTTCCAAATTCATTCCCCACACTTGCCATTAAATCGCCGGCTTCGGTAAAATCTTCAGTAGGAAATGGTCCCGAACCTACACGTGTGGTATAGGCTTTGAAAATTCCGTATACTTCTTTGATTTTGTTGGGTGCAATTCCTAAACCTGTACAAGCACCAGCAGCAGTTGTGTTAGAAGAAGTTACAAAAGGATAAGTTCCAAAATCAACATCGAGTAACGAACCTTGTGCGCCTTCACAAAGGATAGATTTTCCTGCTTTTTGAGCTTGAGCCAAATATTCTTCGCTGTCAATAAAATGTAGTTTTTTCAAATCTTCAATGGCTTCAAAAAATTCCGACTCTAATTCAGGTAAATTATATTGAATATTTACATCATAAAAGGCAATCATGGCTTCATGTTTGTCTGCCAAAGTGCGGTAACGTTCCTTGAAATCTGCCAATTCAATATCTCCTACACGAAGTCCGTTTCTACCCGTTTTGTCCATATAAGTTGGGCCAATTCCTTTTAGCGTGGAACCAATTTTTGCTTTTCCTTTTGACGCTTCCGATGCGGCATCAAGTAAACGATGAGTTGGCAATATTAGATGCGCTTTACGCGAAATAATTAATTTTGATTTTAGATCTAGATTGAATTTGGCCAAACCATCAATTTCACTTTTGAAAACTACAGGGTCAATCACAACCCCATTTCCAATGATATTAATACTATTACGATGAAAAATCCCAGATGGAATAGTTCTCAAAACGTGCTTAATTCCATCAAATTCTAATGTGTGTCCTGCGTTTGGTCCGCCTTGAAATCGAGCAATGATATCATATTTTGAAGTAAGTACGTCTACTATTTTTCCTTTTCCTTCATCTCCCCATTGTAATCCGAGTAGTAAATCTACAGTCATTTTATTGTGTGTTGTATTTGTTGTCTTGTATTTGTTGTATTGTTGTATTTTCTATTGCTTTTTAGTCGCATAAAAATATAAAGAATGATTGTGTATTTCTATTCCAAAAATTTCTTCAATAGTTTGTTTGATGGTTTGAATTCTTGGGTCACAAAACTCAATTACTTCGCCTGTGTCAGTCATGATGATGTGGTCGTGTTGCTTGTCGAAATACGATTTTTCATAATGCGCTTGATTTTGACCAAACTGGTGTTTGCGCACTAATCCACAATCCAACAAAAGTTCGATAGTGTTGTACAACGTGGCACGAGAAACCCGATAGTTCTTATTCTTCATTTTGATATACAAATTTTCAATATCAAAATGTTCTTCGCTGTCGTAAATTTCTTGTAAGATGGCATAACGCTCTGGCGTTTTTCTATGGCCATTGTTTTCAAGATATAATGTAAAAACATTTTTTACCGTTTCTTGATTTTTTGAATTATCAGTAGCAATTAGTGTCATAGGACAAATGTAATTTTTTTGTTTAAGGTTTAAAAGTTTAAAAGTTTAAAGTTTTACACCAAGTGTTGATATGTCAAAATTCTAACTTTAAATTTCATTTTATTCTTTCCAATAATCCGCAACCCGCAACTAATTGGTATATACTCTTGTTACTTTATCAACACCATCAATTTTTTTAATATTGTCAATCAGCTTTTTTAAAATGGTGTTATTTTGAACTACTACCGCTACTTGACCATTAAAAATTCCTGCTTCGCCACTCAAGGAAATACTTTGAATATTAACGTGCATATTATTCGAAATAACTTTGGTCAATTCATTGGTTAATCCCAAACTATCCATGCCTGTAATTTTCAAAATAGCTTTGAACTCCTGTTGTGAAGAGTCAATCCACTTGGCTGGCATGATGCGATAGGCATAATTGGATTGCAGCGTTATGGCATTAGGACAGTCTTTTTTATGAACCTTTATTCCTTCGTTAATAGTGATAAAACCAAAAACATCATCTCCTGGAATAGGGTTGCAGCAAGACGATAATTTATAGTCTAACTTGTCTTGTTCTGTACCAAAAACAAGCATATCAAAGTTCTTGTTGAGCTCTTGTTTATTTATGTCTTCTTGGTTTGAGCTTGGCGAGCGTTTGATTTTACTTTTAAAGAAATTCATCAAAGTATTGCTTTTTTGAGCGGCAAAATCTTTGAGCTGCTGATTTTCAATCGAGCCAATTCCTACTCGGTAAAATAAATCTAAACTGGTTTTCAGTTTAAAAAAGTTAACCATTTCATTAATTACATTTTCATTTAATGTAATTTTTAAATGTTTCAATTTTCGGGTTAAAAGTTCACGGCCGTCTTCAGCTATTTTCTTCGTGTCCTCGTTAAGAACGTTTCTAATTTTATTCTTTGCCCTCGAAGTCGTTACATAGTCAAGCCAGTTGATGGTGGGTTTTTGATGAACAGAGGTAATAATTTCTATTTGATCACCACTTTTTAATTCATGGTTCAATGGTACTAACTTTCCATTTACCCGAGTTCCACGTGTTTTGATTCCTATTTCACTATGAATACTGAATGCAAAATCCAGTGAAGTGGCGCCTTTAGGTAAAGATTTGATTTCTCCTTTAGGTGTAAAAACGAAAATCTCCTTAGCATAAAGATTCATTTTGAAATCTTCTACAAAATCTACTGCATTGGTTTCTGAACTTTCTAATGCTTCTTTTAGTAAGTTGAGCCACGTGTCTAAGCCACTTTCTTCTGTTGCACCTTGTTTGTATTTATAATGTGCCGCATATCCTTTTTCGGCAATTTCATCCATACGTTCACTGCGCACTTGAATTTCAACCCATCGTCCTTTTGGTCCCATTACCGTGATGTGTAGGGCTTCATAACCTGTTGATTTTGGTGATGAAATCCAATCACGCAAGCGACTTGGACTTGGGCGATAATGGTCGGTTACAATGGAATAGATTTTCCAGGCTAAAAACTTTTCGTCATGAAGATTAGATTTATAGATAATTCGCAAGGCAAATTTGTCATACACTTCATCAAAAGTCACGTTTTGTGCCGCCATTTTTCGTCGTATGGAATAAATAGATTTTGGTCGGCCTTTCATCACATAGTCAACACCTTCTTCATTCAAAGACTTTTTTAAAACATCCGAAATAGTAGCAATGTAAGCGTCTTGTTCTTCTTTGGTTTCTTTAATTTTGCTTACTATTTCTGTATAAACTTCGGGTTCAGTATATTTTAATCCTAAATCTTCTAATTTAGTTTTTATGTTGTATAATCCCAAACGATGCGCTAATGGAGCATAAATGTATAAGGTTTCAGAAGCAATTTTTACTTGTTTGTAATCGGGCATGGAGTCCATGGTTTGCATATTGTGCAAACGATCAGCTAATTTTATAAGAATTACACGAACATCGTCATTCAAGGTCAATAGCATTTTCCGGAAGTTTTCCGCTTGCATCGAGATGTTCATGTCCTTTTTTACTTGAGCAATTTTTGTCAATCCTTCTACTAAATGAGCGATTTTAGGATTGAACATTCTTTCAATATCTTGCAAAGTGATATCCGTGTCTTCCACCACATCATGCATCAAAGCAGCGGCAATGCTCGTTGCGCCGAGTCCAATTTCGGAAGCAACAATTTTAGCCACACCTATAGGATGAAAAATATAGGCTTCACCTGATTTTCTTCGTTGGTCTTTATGTGCATCAACGGCTACGTCAAAAGCTTTCCGAATGATTTTTTTATCGGCATCGGTTAGGGTTTGATAACTAATGCGAAGTAACTCTTTGTACTCCTGAGCAATGGCTTTTTTTTCTTTATCTAAATCTACTTCTGTCATAGCATTTTTAACAATTCCCTAAAATTAGGAATTACTATTGAGATGTGCAAAAAGAATAGGAGAAAAGTTGGTGGTTTCGAGTTTGGAGTGGATAGTGTGACTAAGAAAATATTATCAGTAATTAAAAAAATAATTTAAATTTTAAAGTTAGCTAGTTCTTTTGAAATTGATGTATACAGTTCTTTTTCCCACGAAATAGTTTCAATTTGAGGAAATAGCTTGTTAGTTCTAAAGTCATGTGGTGCAATGATAATCGGGAAGTTAACATTTTTAGCTTTAGAAGCCAAAACAAAAATTTCTTCAATAGTATCATCGCCAACAGGAATACAACCAATGGTTACACTTTTTCCATGTATCATGATATCGCCACCTAAGTCAGTTCGTTGCTCTAAATTGGCTTTTTCTTTGTCAAAAGTGTTTGGGTAATTTACTTTGATAGAAAGGTGATACGAACTATTTGGGTTTAAATATTCCATTTTATAAATACCTTCGGGGATTTGTTTATCGCCATTTTTTAATTTTGGACCCATTGTTCCGCTGAAAGCCGTAAAGGGATATTTTTTTAATAATTTCCAATTGTCAGTTTCATTTTTTCTAACATACAACTCAACAACTTGTTCTTTTTTAAATGCTAGAATTGCCATTTCAAAATGATCAAAGGTGATACTATTTATTTCAAAATTGTTTTTTAATGAAACTTTTACCTTTGAACTATATTTTTTTAAAACAGTTTCAATAGTTTGCTTTTCTTTTAAGTTGAAAAACACTCCGATGATTTGGTTTCTTAGTAAATATAGAACCAAAATAAGTACAATTATTATAAAAAGAACCCGTTGGGTGTAATTAAATTATTTGATTTTTAATATTGTTTATTGGTCTATCAAAAATGAATTTATTGATATATTGAACCAATGTTAATGCTGTTATTTTGGCTAAAATTCTTGTTTTAAAACC
>NZ_JBCGDO010000014.1:0-100827 GCF_038739835.1 Flavobacterium aureirubrum | reverse complement strand
AAAACAAGAATATTAGCAAAAATTACAGCATTAACTTTAGTTCAATATATCAATAAATTCATCTTTGATAGACCAATAAATAATATTAAAAATCAAATAATTTAATTACACCCAACGGGTTAATATAGTTATTGAAGGGATTGAAAGGGTGTTTGGTGGGTTGTGGAAAAAAAAATTATATATTTGAAGTAAATACGCTACTGAGTAGCAACAATCTACCTAGTTTTGGGTGTATATGCGCTACTTTGTAGCGGGTATATACAAGTTGGCAGCAACCTTTGAGCTACACGAAACGAAAAAAAACTAATTTGAAAACAAAAAAATACCTTTTATTATTTTTAACCATAATGTTATTTTCTTGTAGTGAAAATGACGACATTCCAAATCAACAATCAAATTTACAATCTGGTGTCGTAATTTCATTTGATGATGATTATGTAGACGAATGGTTTGAAGTAAATAATATTTTACAATCATATGATTGGAAAGCAACATTTTTTGTAACTAGATTTAATCAATTATCGACATCTGAAATCCAAAAGCTGAAAGACTTAAAAAGTCTCGGACACGAGATTGGCGGACACGGTTTAAATCATTTAAACGCACGTAATTTTATAACGGCAAATGGAACGGCTGAATATTTAAATCAAGAAATTATTCCAATGAAAACTTTAATGAATAATAATGATTTATCAACTACATCATTTGCTTATCCATATGGCGCTCGAAATACAACAACCGATAATTTACTGCTCAACCATTTTGAAATAGTTCGCGGAACGACATATGGAAGCGCAAATCCAGCTTCTCAAATTTGTTTTTACAATTACAATAATCTTGTATTTGGTTTGGGAATTGACAAAAATTATTCACATTTTAGTAATCAGTATTTTTTATCACTTTTAGAATACGCAAAAAACAATAATAAAATCGTAATATTTTATGCTCACAAACCAGTTCCAAGCTTTCAAAACAATTATGAAACGGAATACCAAACTTTGATTGAAATTTGTAACTATGTAAAAACTAATAATATGAAATTCTACAAGATATCCGAATTATTCAATCTACAAAATAGTATATAAAACGACAACAGAAAAAAGAAAGGCATCTGCCAACACACGTTTGGCGCAATTGCGAATTTTGTAGTAAATACACGTTTACTTTTCGCAAGAAATTTTATCTTTAACGGAAAATAAACGTTTACGAAGCTCGCAACTTAGCAAAGCCGCGAAACGTCAGGCTGTGAAAAAACTCCTTTTTCTCTACTGTTTTACTTTTTAAAACTGCTATAAACGGGTTTTAAGCCATGCTGATTTTTAATTTACTTTAATTTGTTTTATAGAGAATTGAGGCTAAAAACAGTAAAACAAAAAACCAATACTCGTTTTTTGAAGTATCCTCTCAAAACTAAAGATAATTGCCAACAAGGAACCAAATACTTGACTTAACCTTTTAAATAACCTATCTTTGTAGCACGTTTAAAGTGAAAATTATTTCAAAACAAAGAAGTGTACCACTTTAAACAGCATACCAATTACTCAAAAAAATGGGGTCGACTGGTTTTGACAGCAAGTCGAATTGAACGGTAAGCACGCCGAGCATTGTACTTTTTTGCTCGTAAATCCAAAGGTACAAAAACATAAACGGCGAAGGAAACTACGCTCTTGCTGCATAATCTGAATTATAGTAAGATTAGCCTCGTCCTACAAGGTAGGAAAGCAGGATTTACCTCGAAAGCCTTGGTTTGTGGCGGTCGATATAGGTAAATCGTAAAAACGAACCTAAGAACAGTACTGCTTTGAAACTGTTACGAAAATTAAAGAAGCTAAGTGTTTTGTGGCTGTTTCTGGCCTTGCAAAACATCGAAAACTCAATCAGGAAATAAGCGTGTAGAAAGCCCTTTAGTTGCTTGTTTGGACCCGAGTTCGATTCTCGGCGACTCCACAGTAAAAGTGGACAATTCTCATTTCACGGGGAATTGTCCCTTTTTTTTTTGAATTCGCAGTCAAAACATTTGCCTCCACGGAAAATAACCCGATGTCAATTTAACGAAAAAGTAACCCAAACCGGAATGTGATCAGAAATGGTCCTCGCCTCTTGTAGTGTCTTGAAATTTTTATAAAAATGGAGTACGCCACCCTCAATGACGGTCACTTTTTGATTGTACCAAATGGTATCAAACTCCGAAGAAAGGCAGTTGTTGTTGACACACTCTTTTTTGAGCGACGTTTTTTGATTTTTTAGAACACTTTGATAGCCCATTTCTTTCAGCGGATTGAAAACGGTATGCGATTGTGGGCAGTTAAAATCGCCGACGAAAAGTATATTCAGGTTGGGGTATTGCGCGGGTAAAAACTTGAAGTATTTGATTTCGGTTTCGGGTTGGCGCGACTTGGTGATGGCATGAAAATTAGCCAAAGTGAACTGCTTGTTCTTGTATTCAAAAGTAGCATAATAGGGTTCTCTGTCTATTTCTAAATGGTACTTGCTTTCTAACCACGCCTTGCCTACTCTTTTCACTTTACTGGTTTTCCAAATAAAGGCATAACGTTCCGTTTTATAGGCACTACTGCTGGTTGGGTCGCTCACTATGTAATCCCATTTGCTGCCTTTTCTATTCAATACATCGGCTAGTTGGGCCACGGCTTGTGCACCGCCATAGCCTGCCACTACTTCTTGCAGCGCGACCACGTCATATTCTTGAATAGTATTAGCGATAAAGGCAATGGCGCTATCCGATTTTGATTTGCCGAGGTTTTCCACATTCCAGGACAGGACTTTGACTTGAGCATTGGTTAGCGAAACTAGAATTAGTAGCAGCAGTGTCAGTAAGGATTTCATTCTGTTCATTGGCATATTGGTTACTAATTTACAATAATTATTCGGTGTGTCTCCATTGTTAAACCTTTCTTTTATTACTATTTTATACTATATATAATTAACATATATATCATACATAGACTTCATATATATTTAGTATCTTTGCTTTTAATTCTTTTAAAACGTTGGTTTATGGCAAAGCAAGTTGGTATTATACCGTTGATTGGTACTATTGATGGGATCAATTTTTATATGCGCAAGGGTAAGCCTGTTGCTCGAAAAGCAGGTGGCGGATTTACAGGCAAGGCGATTAAAAATAGCACCAATATGGAACGAGTTAGGGAAAATAACAGTGAGTTTGGACATTGTTCGCGGGTTAAAAAAATATTTAAAGATAGTTTGTTTCCTTTTTTGGGTAAGCAACGCAATGAGGAGTTGCAGGGTCGATTGATGCAATTGTTTATTGGAATTAAGAATGCTGATTTGACTTCTGAACGTGGACAACGTCAAGTGGGTTTGGGTTTGCAACATACTGATGGAAAAGATTTACTTGTTGGATTTTGCTTTACGTCTTTTAATTTACCTACTGAAACCGGTTTTTATGATGCTATTAGTTCAACTTATACTTTTAGTGATTTTAGCACCAAAGGTTTGAAGTTTCTTACTGGTGCAACTCACTTGGAGTTGCAACTTGGCATTGTTGTTTTGGATCTAGACCAGATGAAAGCTACTCTTTTTAGGAGTGATGTTGTTCGTGTGGCAAAAAATGCTCCTCCGCAAGCCATTAGCTTTACTGCTGCTGTGCCCAATGATGCCAATGGTTTTCAGATAGCAGTTTTACACTACCGTTATTTGCAGGATGTAAATGGTGCTTTTTATGGTTTTCAAGAGTTGAAAGGTTTTGGGTTGAAGGTTGTTGGAGGTTAGGGTTTGGTTCACGAAAATCATGTTATAATTGGTATTAGTAATTTTGTTTGACACTGATTTTTACTGAATGCATGTTTAATAAATATAGTACTGTGAAAATTGTTGTTGTGAATTTGGGAGACTTTTTTAAACATTGGTTTAAAGCAAAGATTGGGTGGTTAAACTTTTTTTTTAAAAGAAATGCATACTTGTAAACCAAAAAATTCTATATGATTTACATTTTTTGATAACCCGCTTCCCCATTTCGTTTTAGTTTGACTTTGTAATTGTCGCAACGGTCGCAACGATAACTGGATTGCCAAGTAAGAGAAAATTCGTGGACACCTTGTGTATTTCCTATCCGTGAGGTGTTCCAATCATACGAATATCCGAATGTGAATTCACTAGATTTGAAAGATAGAACAGGATTTAATGACGTTACCATATGGCTACTTGAGGTACGTCCTTCTGGATTGATTGCAGCAATAATACCAAAACTAAAACGACTATAATCCATAACTGTTCCGATATCTAAGCGATTATATTGTCCTTGTCGCATGTAATTACCTGTAATCAGCAAATTTGTTCCTTCGGGAATTAAAGAAGTTGGCGAATTCAGAAATTCATAAAAATAGCCTCCATGAACTGTTAAAAATAAATCCAATGGAACATTTGCATTTTCTCTAAATGAAATATCTGGTCTATTTAAATGCTTTACAGCAACACCAAACCAAGCGTTTTCTTGGTCCATAACAAATCCCGCTGAAAAATCCGCAAAATTAATATTATTGCTATAATCCATTACACCTGGATCAATACTTCCCGGATTAATAGCTCCTGTATTTATATTAATTTGATCTTCCAGTAGAAGGTTGTTAAAATTAAAATCTTTTCTTCCATACCCCGCTTCTAAACCTAATCTAAGTCGCCAATCGTTATCTAAATCAATTCGATATGCGAAAGCTCCGTTGAACTTAAAATAATTGTAACCCGTAAAAACTTCGGTATGATTTAGAACCGATATCCCTACTCCAATTTCGTCACTAACTAAGTTATTTGCAAAACCAAACTGAGTATCAATTCTTCTATTACCATCTGGCCACTGTCTTCTATGAATTACACCTGCATTCCATGTATTAGAAATACCTGTAAATGCTGGATTTAAAGTTTCAGGTACAAGGTAAAATTGGGTGAATATAGGGTCTTGCGCATGACTTTTGTTTATAATCAACGAAAAAACCATTACTAAAATAAATTTAAATTTCATCTGATTTTGGCGTTACTTGATTAAAACAAATGTTTGATTTTCATTTACTATCGTTCCATAAAACGTTTCCGCTTTTACTTTACTGTAATAGTTTCCATTTTCGGCATTGAACCCTTTAATTGTGCCATCCCAGCCAATTAAAACATCTCCTTTTTCTGAGTAAATTAATGAACCCCAAGTATCGTATATGTCTAACTGTACATCTTTTAATCTTTTTGTAACTGGACGATAAGTGTCATTTAACGTGTCTCTGTTTGGAGTAAAAGCTGTTGGTACAACTAACAAATATCCTTTTTCAACTACTAAAGATATTGTTTGAACATATATACATCCAAATGGATAAGTAACTGTTTGTGTAACAATATAATCTCTTGGTATTTGATATGTATGAACGGGATTTAATTCGGTTGAAAATGTCCCATCCCCAAAGTCCCATCGTACTGATAAGTAGTCTCCTGTAATTGTACTGTTAAATTGTATTGGATCTCCAATAGAATAAATACCATAGGTAGCATAGCCGAAAGAGGTTGCTTCAAAAGAGGCATTACCAATTACAGGGTTATCTACGTCTACAGTATAATTAGCCGTACAACTAGCGCTATCTGTTACAGTTAAAATTACTGTACCATTTACAGTTGAATTCATTATTTGATTGTTTGCGCCACTTACAGTTCCACTTGACCACTGGTACTGATAAGGAGGAATACCGCCACTAGCTTGTGCTACAAAGTTTTGAGTTACTTCACGTGTTGCACAGTCAAAATCAGTTTGAGTTGTAACTGCTATTTGAATTGGTGCTGGCCTTACTAAGTTATATTGCCCTGTAATTACACAATTATTTGAGTCGGTCACTGTTACAAAATAATTACCAGCATTCAAATTAGACAAGTCTTCTGTAGTTGCGCCGTTTGACCAAGTATAAGTGAATGGACTTGTACCACCAGATACAATCAAGTTTATGGAACCATTATTGGCAGTATTACAATCAAGAGGATTTGTAGTAGTAGCTGCAAGCACCAATGCTTGAGGTTGTATTATCGTAAATGTCCTTACAATAAAACAAGGTGTGCCATCTGAAATTGTGGCTGTATAGGTGCCTGGAGGTAAATTGTTTCTTATCAATCCTGCAGTGCTGCCATCACTCCACGTCAATGCTACCGGTGCAATGCCACCAGTTAAATTTAGGTTGATGCTTCCATTATTTGCACCAAAACAAGTTACGTTTGTTACTATTGGATTTACAGTAAATAGTGGTGCTTCTGGAATGATTATATTTTGCACTTTACTACATCCTACATTATCTGTGACTGTAATTGTATAGGTTCCAGCAGATAAGTTTGTTTGGTTTAAAGTAGTAGCTAAATTATTCCATTGGAATTGATACGGAGCGTTTCCACCAGATATTGTTGCTGTTATTGAGGCATTATTTGCACCAAAACAGGTAATTGGTGTAGTAGTGAAATTCACAATAATTTCACTAGATTGTGTGATAACAACGGTCAAGTTTTTAGAACATCCTTGATCATCTGTAACAGAGAGATTGTATGTGCCTGCAATAATTGAGTTTAAATTTTGATTGCTACTGATAAAACCATTTGGTCCAGTCCAAGCATACGTATAATCTAATGCACTAGGGTTTGGAGTTCCTCCTACTATATTTACTGTAATAGCTCCAGTTGCCGCACCAAAACACAATACGTTGGTTTGACTAACTAAACTTACTACCAAAAGTGGTGGCTCTGTTATAGTAAAAGTTGCAGTTTTTGGTCCACAATTATTTGCATCTGTAACGGATACTTCATAAGCTCCTGGCGCGAGACCTGAAACATCTTGGGTAGTAGCAAATGGAATATTATCTTTTGTCCAAGTATAAAAATAATCGCCTGTTCCACCAGTTATACTAATATTGATGCTTCCATTGTTACTTCCAAAACAAGTACTATCACTTTCACTATCCACTGTAATTACAATATCAGCAGGTTCAATAATAGTATAGGAGTTTGAAAATGGACAACCTCCAAGATCATCGATAGTGACATTGTATAAACCAGGCAATAAATTAGCAATACTAGTCGTAGCAGCAGTAAATCCATTTGGTCCTGTCCAATTTATTGTATAGGGAGGAATTCCACCCGTGATATTGGTAGTAATAGAAGCAGTATTGACACCAAAACAAGTATTGTTATTAGTAACTACATTTGGATTAATAGCAGGATTTATAGTTACAGTAACGGTAAAGTTATCCCCAGTACATACACCCGAAATTGGCGTAACTGTGTAAGTAACTGTTGCAGGACTAGTAGTAGAATTTACTAATGTCTGACTTATATTGGTTTGAGGTGTGTTTTGAGCTGATGCGCCTGTTATGGAACCCGCTGGAGATATAGTTGGATTAGACCAAGTGTAAGTTGTCCCAAGCGGTATAATATTTCCCGAAGCAGTATTTGGAGTAATGGTAAAAGTAGTACTGCTGCAAATGGTAGTTGTTTCTGGCGCTATAACGGGATTTGGATTAATGGTTACTTCGGCGGGATTGGATACAATCAATGAGCAAGAACCTGATATAGCGGAAAAAGTAACTTCACAGTAATAAAATGTTGTCCCAGTTGAAGTGGCTGGTGGATTATAAGTTGCATTTGTTGCCCCAGAAATTAAAGTTCCACCAGTATTAGCACTACTAGTGTTGGAATACCATTGATAATTTGGTGTTCCAACTCCATTTAAATAACTCACGCTAAGTAATGTTGGATTGTTCCCTAAACAAACTGTACTAGATGAAGGATTATTTAATATTATTGGTGCTATATTTACATTAACCTCAGAAATTTCACTACTTACATTACAACCAATTCCATTTGGTTGTGTGATTTCGCAATAGTAATAGATTGTTCCAGCATTACTTGTTGAAGGCGTATAAGTATCAGTTACTGCTCCATTAATCAATGTTCCTCCACTTGTGCTATTACTTGTATTACTATACCATTGATAGGAATAAGTTCCAATACCACCAGATGCTACTACTGTTAAAGCAGATGCCGTTGCATTTTGACAAAGTGTTTGTGTCGCAATTGGCTGTGTTGAAACAATAGGATCACTAACTACTACAATTTCAGCTACAGCACTTGTTACACTTCCACACCCACTTCCGCTAAAACTTATAATTACATAATAGTAGTAAGTTCCTGAAACTGTATATACTGGTGGTAGATAAGATGGTGAGTTTGTTCCGACAGCTGTTCCTCCTGTCGTAGAACTGCTTGTATTGCTATACCACTGATAGGTTGGAGTTCCAGTTCCATTAATATAAGTTACAGTCAACGGATTTTGAATTGTACCGCCAACACATATTGATTGCGTTGGTAAAGGTTGAATATCAATGGTGCTTTGTGGATTTATTGTTACTATTGCGACATTTGTAGTAACACTTGAACAGCTTCCTATTAAATCCGGAAAAGTAATTACACAGTAATAGTAAAAAATTCCTGTTGTTGTTGAAGGTGGAATATAGGTTGGATTTGTCTCATTTGGAATGATTGATCCCCCAGTATTTGAATTTAAACTATTTGAATACCATTGATAGGTTGGAGTTCCAACTCCATTTGAATAAGTAAAAAATAAGGTTGTTGGTGTACCATTTTGACAAACGGTACTAGAGCTAGGTTGATTTACTATGGTTGGCGAAGTATTTATTATTACGGTCACTGAATTACTATTTACAGAACACGCAACACCCGATTGAGTTATTGAGCAATAATAATAAAATGTTCCAACGCTATTTGTTGGTGGAGTGAAACTAGAAGAATTTGTTCCAACAGGAGTTCCTCCTATATTTGTAGAAGTTGTAGTTCTAAACCATTGATAAGAAATAGTACCGATTCCACCAGAAACAGTAACGGTCAAATTTGTTGGTGTTTCGTTTTGACAAAGTGATTGTGTCGCAATTGGCTGTGTTGAAACAATAGGATCACTAACTACTACAATTTCAGCTACAGCACTTGTTACACTTCCACACCCACTTCCGCTAAAACTAATAATTACATAATAGTAGTAAGTTCCAGAAACTGTATATACTGATGGTAGATAAGAAGGTGAATTTGTTCCGACAGCTGTTCCTCCTGTCGTAGAACTGCTTGTATTGCTATACCATTGATAGGTTGGAGTTCCAGTTCCATTAATATAAGTTACAGTCAACGGATTTTGAATTGTACCGCCAACACATATTGATTGCGTTGGAGTGGGTGGAACATCTATTAATGGTGCAGCAGTAACTGTTACTGTTGCTGATTGTGAAATTGTATTTAAACAAGAAGTTGCATTAGAATCCTGAACATTGATTAAATTATAGGTAAAAATTCCCAAAACATTTGTTGGAGCATTTATGGAAATACTATTTCCTGATGTTGTTGAAATTGTTTGATTGGAACCATTATTTATAGTGTAAGTAAAAATATAAGGTGGGTTTCCTGCTGAACCAGTAAATGTGATTAATGGATTAGAAGCATTTAAACAAACGTCTACTGTGCCAGAAATCAAACCTGTTGGGCTTGGATTAACAGTTATTGTAAAAGTTTGACTTATTCCGCCACAATTAACGCCAGTATTAGTATAAGTTGGAGTAACTGTAATCGTTGCAATTAGTGGTGTTGAACCAGTATTATTTGCTGTAAAAGTTGGAATATTTCCATTACCACTTGCTGCTAAACCAATACTTATGTTTGAATTAGTCCAAGAATAGGTTGTAATTCCTCCAGGATTATTAGTTGAAAAAACAATAGATGGTATAGAATTTCCGTTACAAACTTCAATATTATTTATACTATTAACTTGAGCCGATGGATTAACCGTAATTGTAAATGTTTGTGTTACTCCACTACAAACTAAACTTCCATTTGTAAACGAGGGTGTAACTGATATGGTAGCTGTAACAGGAACTAAACCAGTATTTACCGCCATAAAAGTCGGTATGTTGCCAGTACCCGATGCAATTAAACCTATACTTGGTGTATCATTTGTCCAGCTGTACGATGTTGTTCCACCAGTGTTTGCACTGCTAAAAGATATACTCGGCAAACTACTTCCATTACATATAATTTTATCTGTTGTTGCATTCACATTGGCATTTGGCGAAACCGTAATTGTAAATTGTTTTGTACTACCAGTACAAGAAGTAGCGCCAACCAGATAAGATGGTGTAACTATAATAGTTGCTGTTAAAACACTGTTTCCCGTATTTATAGCTGTAAAAGCGGGAATATCGCCTGTGCCAGTCGCACTTAATCCAATTGCGGTGTTTGAATTTGTCCATGTATAACTAGTAGTTCCACTCGTGTTCAATGTAGAAAAAGTGGTGGTTGGAACAATATTTCCGTTACATACAGAAATTGAAGGTGGTTGATTAACTTGAGCTGATGGATTTATCGTAATTGTAAATGTTTTTGAAGTTCCCGTACAAATAGAACTCCCATTATTATATGTTGGAATTACATTAATTGTGGCTACCAATGGAGTACTAGTTGAATTAGTAGCTGTAAAACTTATGTTTCCAGTTCCTGTTGCTGCTAAACCAATAGCTACGGTATCATTTGTCCAATTATAAATAGTAGTTCCACCACTATTTGATGTTGAAAAAGGTATTGAAACAACTTCTCCATTACATTTTATTAAATTGCTTGGTTGATTTACTTCTCCAGTTGGATTAACCGTAATGGTAAATGTTTTTGGAACACCACTACAAGTAGCACTACCTCCAGAAAAAGAGGGAGTTACTATTATTGTTGCAAGTATTGGAGAGTTAGTGGTGTTAACTGCTATAAACGATGGAACATTTCCATTACCCGAAGCCGCAAGACCAATTGACGGTGTTGAATTAGTCCATGAGAATGTTGTGCCACTTGGATTAGTTGTTGTAAAATTTACGGCAGATGTTGTTGCTCCATTGCAAACAGAAACATCGATAGGTTGATTGACTTGTGCGGCAGGATTTACTGTAACTATAACTGTAAAAGTAGCTCCCGAACAAGTTCCAATTTTTGGTGTTATAGTATAAGTGGCTGTTTGAACACTTGAAGTTGAGTTGTTCAATGTCCCACTTATGACGGTTTGATTTGTTCCTGATACTCCGCCTGTCATTCCACCAGTTACTATTGGTATTGGCCAAGAATATGTTGTTCCTACGGGTATTGTATTTCCAGCGGTGGAATTTGATGGTGATACTGAAAAAGCTACACCGCCACACACAGTTATGGTTTCATTTTGAACTGTTGGAGCAGATTGCACTGCAAAACTATTACTTACAGCTGTTGCTGTTCCACATTCATTAGTTACAGCAAGGGATACAGTATAATTTCCAGCTATAGCATAAGTTACTGATGGAGCTGTTTGGGATGTTGCTGATGATGGAGTTCCTCCGGGAAAACTCCACAAATAAGTTGGAGTTGTATTAGTACATGGACTCACATTTACAATAGGTGTTAAAGAAACACTTTGGCAAAAATCAGCAATGTTAGTTATGGCAACCGTTGGTGGTTTTTTGACAGTTACTGTTTGCGTTGTGGTAGTACTTCCACACGAGTTAGTAACCGTTAATCTAATCAAATAGGTTCCTGGCTCAGTGAAATTATAAGATGCGTTTTGGGTTGTTTGATTTGGAATAGTAGGTATGGTTGTTCCGCAAAACGCAGGTGTATGAGTCACTGCCCAAAGATAAGTTGGAGTTGCACATTGATTAGCCAAATTGGTATTATTAGTTGCCGTTACTGATACTGGAGTACAACCAGTGGTTGTGTTTAAAGTGAATTGAGGGGTTACTGTTGATTGAACGCAAATTGTCTTTATTTCAGTGTCAACTCCGCACTTATTCCCTGTTTTCATTGTTATGGTATATATTCCCGGTGTATTAAAAACTAAGCACAAATTATCTGAACCTGAAAGCCATAAACTGTAATCTGTTGAAGAAAAATCATTTCCTAATATACCTGATGCAATTGAAAATCCAGTCGATGGGCTAATTGACCAGACTATTGATGGACTTGAGCAACTATTACTAATTACCTGATTTCCCTGCGATGTGTTTGTTAAACATACTTGTGTATTAAGACATGCTGTTGGTGGAGAATTAAAATTTGCTTGAGGGTTTGCTGAAACATATATCGGTACAACTCCAACAGAAGATGTACTGCAGGGATTAGTTGCAACAATATTTGCAGAAAATGAATTGGGATAAGAATTACTTCCATCAGAGCTAGTAGTACCACATGATGAACTTGTAAATAGATGTGTGACGCTTGCTGGCGGCGGATGATTAAATACTTGAGGTGTAGAATTATCATTAAATGTAACTGTATATGTTGTTCCCGGTGGGTTGTTAGTTGTACCTGTTATTGGAAAAGTTAGTGAATTCGAATTACAAATATCGGTATTCCCTGGATTACCTAGTGATACCGCAGGATTAGAACCTACGAATACCACAAACGTTCTAGTTATTGAACAACCACTATTTGCATTTATTGTGTAAGTTAAAAACCAAAGTCCTATTTGATATGTATGAGTTAAACTTGTCCAAGTTGTACCTGTGAAATTAGGAGAACCATCTCCCCAATTAATAGTATAATTGGTATTTATTGCTGTAGTTGTTGATGTATTTGTAAAAGTTAATGTTGAAGCTGTGTTACTGCAAACCCTGAATACAGGAAAAACTCCGAAAGTAGAACCTGAACCAGTACCACCCATGTTAGCATTTGGCTGTGGATTAATAGTCACAACTTCGCTTCCAGTAACATTTACCGGATTACTTGGAGCTAGCGAGTCTGCCACACTCACCAAAGTATAGGTAAAAGTTCCTGCGGTACCAGTCGGAACAGCAACGGTAACAGAATTATTAGTTCCAGTTGTTGAAATCGTTTGATTGCCCACAACACCCGTAACCGTGTAAGTAAACGTATAAGGCGCTGTGCCACCACTTCCTGTAAAGGTTATCAAAGGACTTGCTGCGTTTTGACACACTGTAGTTGCGCCTGTTATTGTAGCTGATGGAAGTAGCGCAATCTTTTTCTCATTAGCCAATCCTAAATTTTGAAGCAATAAAATCAGGAATAGTAAGTAACTATGTTTCATTTAGTTATTGAATTTATGTTTTTATTATATAATACGTATACCGCAATAGTTGATTAGTTATAAAATGTAAGCTGAAGAATACCAGTAATTTATTTACTAACCTATTCAAACAACACCAGCTTCAATTTTTTAACGTTAGGAATTGAAGAAATTGCTAACTGATGGCAAACTTAAAACCAATAATTCAATATATTTTACGGGAAACCGTAATACCTACGTTTTTTTTGTGATTATCATCTATAGTGTCGGCAGATTTGGCAGTACCAAGGCTTTGGTTTGTTGATTTTTAACGGTTTAGGGTTCGGTGTACTTAAAACATATCTGAGTTTACCATTGAAATCCTGTTGAAAAAAGATTTTTATCGAATACCAATACATTAAAGCGGTTACATGAAAATTGGTGCAACAAAGCCGAGAAACTTCGCAAAACTGACACAATAGATAACCTCGTCGAGGAAGCAAATAACCTCGACGGCGAAGTAAATAACCTCGACGGCGAAGTAAATAACCTCGACGAGCAAGTTAAAAACCTCTTTGAGCAAGCAAAAAACCTCTTTGAGCAAGTTAAAAACCTCTTCGAGCAAGCAAAAAACCTCTTTGAGCAAGTAAATATCCTCTTTGAACAGGCAAATATCCTCTTCGAACAGGCAAATAACCTCTTTGAGCAAGCAAAAAACCTCTTTGAGCAAGTTAAAAACCTCTTCGAACAGGCAAATATCCTCTTCGAACAGGCAAATAACCTCTTTGAGCAAGCAAAAAACCTCTTTGAGCAAGTTAAAAACCTCTTCGAACAGGCAAATAACCTCTTCGAAGAGGCAAAAAGCCTCTTATTAAGAGCAGTGACCCTTAATTTAAGGAGTAATAGCTTAATTTAAGGAATAAAAGCTTAATTTAAGGAATGAAAGCTTAATTTAAGCAGTGATCGGTTAATTTTTTGATACGATGTTACAAGAGGTGCAAAACAAAAAAATCCCTTTCAGTTTCTACAAAAAGGGACTTATTTTCAAAATAATAAACCTATTTTTTTTCAGGCTCGTCTTTCTTTTTTCTTCTTTTAATAAAGCGTTCCACTAAATCATCATAAATAGGTTTGGCTTGTGCAACACCTCTATTTGCTGCCTCGCGCACCGAACCATAATAAATTAATGCTTCTGCCAAAGCTTCGCTACCGGCTAGCATGCGGGTATCATCCATGTCGCTTGCCAACTGAAACGCAACATTGTGTAGCGGCGTTAATACGCTAGTAATAGTTACATCTTTGTTAAACTCTTCTGTTTGCATATAACTTGGAATAAATTCTGGGTTAGTTTGCACATAAGATTGTACTTTTTGAACCGTGGCTACGGTTTTGTCGCCTTGTTTGAATAAAGTTTGACGTTCTTTTTCGGTTAGTCCAATCATATAGGGCGCTAACACTTCTCTACATTCTTTTAATTTTCGTGTGACTTCATCAATCACAGCTTGTGGAATTTCATCGTTTACTCTGTTGGATAAACTCATCTTTTTTTGTTTTAAGGTTAATAAATCATTTTTATTACCCCAAAATTAAAAAGTGGCATTTGTTTTTTTTTACGGGAATCCGTAACGAGGTTATTTTTTTTTGATTTTTTTTTGCTAAGACTACAGCGCCAATTAAAAAGCCAAGCGCTACAAGCCTTTAGCCACTATCCTTTCTATTTTTTAAAATCCCAGCAGCCCATTTTTGATCCCTACTTATACCTGCTAACTACTAGAAAACAAGTATCATTTTAAATCGAAAAAACGAATACAGCAGCCGAAAGTAGGCACTTTGTGGATTTTTACTCCCCATAATTTCATAGCACCCAAAGAAAATAAAAGACAGAAAAAAAAACAGCTCCGTTTTACGGAAATCCGTAAAGTGGAACTGATTTTTTTTAGTATGGGTTTTGGGTTTTGGAGGTGGTTTTGGTGGGAGGTGGTTGTTTTTATTTGTTTTGGTTTTTTGGTAGGCACGGATTGCAAATCCGCGCCAGCGGGGCAAGACAAGGCACGGATTGCAAATCCGCGCCAGCGGGGAATTATGGGATGGAAAGGTTTCTCGATGGACTTTGGGTGGGTTTATGGGTTCGAGGATTTTAAATATGCTACCAAATGCATTGACTACACCCGTGTCATTCTTTGAGATTCGATTTTGTTAATTTCTTGTATTGTGATGTGATTCATATTAATTAATTCTTCTAAATTTATACGATTTAATAAATTAATATTGTTAGACTTAGCTAATATTTTCGCTGATGAACTGTATTCATTATTTGTTATAGTAAGTAAATTAAACTTCTCATTAAACTTGCTTTCGTAGTAGTTTTTTGCAGTATAAATTTCCTGTATTGCGTCATTTCCTACTAATGACTTTGTCTGTTTAACTTGAATAAGATAGTTTTCTCCATTTTTGAGAACTACAACATCGACACCTTTGTCGTTGGAGTATGGTGTTAAGTAAATTTCAAACCCTTGTTTTTTATAAAGTGCTGCAATACTTGCTTCAAATAAATTAGGATTCAATCTGTCTATGTCCAGTAGAGACAATGACTTTGATATAGTTTCGGTTTTTGTCCCAAATATGTTACCAAATAGTTCGTCAGGTGTTATTTCGGCTTGTTCTGTTGGAAATAGTGTATTACTTGCTAATGCTTTTTTATTATTCAAAAGAGCATCAAGAATTTCGTCAAAAGATTTTAATCTGTTACCGCTTTCATCTTTCATTTCTTCTGGAAAAATAGCCATTGGGTAATACACAAAAACGTCCTTTTTTTGACCTATTCTATATGCTCGGTCTGTTGCTTGCTCTTCCTTTGCAGGATTCCAGTGTCTTGTATAATGTATGATATGGTTTGCTTTGGTTACATTAAGTCCAACGCCCGCTGCAATTGGCGACATAATTATTACATTAAATCCTTCTTCTGATTGAAAACGGTCAATTGTTTGCTGCCTGCTTAATTTTGATTTACCTTCAAGTTGTTTTGTTGTTGGAGTATCTCCATTTATAATGCTCGTAAAGATTCCAAAAGTATCATATACAACTTTTTGCAACATTTTTTGAGTTTCTCTTCTATCAGCAAAAATTATAGCTTTTTCGCACTTAGATTTTATATCACCTAAAACACCTATTGTAGTTTGTAATTTTGAAGAACTTGATATAAGTTCTTCGCTTGAGAAAGTTAAAACTTGACTCTCCAATAAAAACGGATGGTCTGAAATATCTCGGACTGCCCAAAGTGATTTTAGTTTTTGATTTCGTCCAGCAACTCCAGTTAAACTTGTGTCATTTGCCATTTCAATTTCTTGTTTATAACGATCTAATTGAATAGTTGGCATCACTTTTTTTATTCTTGAATTTGAACCGTCGTGTTTGTTTGGTAAATCTTTTGCTACATCAATTTTCAATCTTCTTTTGATAAATACCCCAATGTTATTGCGAAGTTGTTCTGTTAAAGCTTTAATGTCTATACCTTCATCACCTAATGGATTTTGATATTCTTTAGCAAAATCTTTAGCATTACCTAAAAGGCCTGGAACTGCAAAATCCATCAAACACCAAATATCTACCAACGTATTTTCTACTGGTGTACCTGTCATTGCAATTTTAAAATCTGCTTTTAATGCTTTGCTCGCATTAGTTATTTGTGTTCCAGGTGTTTTTATTTTCTGTGCTTCATCTAGTGCTATAATTGCAAAATCTACTAGTCCTAAACTAATTTGATATGACCTTACGGTTTCATAATTTGTTAAAATGATTTGTTTAAATTGAAGACACCTTGCATCTTGTTGATTTTGAATATGATTATTTTCTTTGGTTAATGAAACAGAACCATATAGTTTGAGTAATGGCAAACTTTGCGGGCTAAAAAATTTTTGATATTCGTTTTCCCAATTTTCAAGTAAACTAACTGGAGCAACAATTAAATAAGGTTTATTATCATTGCAATTTTGACAATGCCATTCAATAAAATATAGTAATTGTAATGTTTTACCAAGTCCCATATCATCAGCGAGTAAACCACCTGCAAAATTTTCTTTGAATAAGGATTGTAGCCAAGAAATACCTTCTTTTTGATGGTTCATCAAATTTATACTATTTACTAAATTAGGTATTTCGTAAAAGTTATGTTTTAAATTCTCAGGCAACTCATTTCCGTTACTAAACTCTGTTTCTTCGGCATTTTCTTTTATAATAAGAACATCGGGATTGGTTTTCTCTTCTTTAGGAAGAACAGCGGTATGAGGTTTCTCAAATTGTTTTTTTGCAGATTCAATGAACTGTACAGCATCATCTATAGGTATTTCTATTTCTTCCCATTGAACAGTTTGTTTATTTTCTCTAACCGCTTTTTCCTTTTGTTCTATAAAATCAGAAAGTCTTTCTTGCGATTTAAAATAGATTCTTTTTTCTCCATGTACTTTGTCCTTAACCACTATTCCGGGAATCCATTGCGATTTGTAAGGGCTTGCAAAAGGATAGAACTTTGGACTATACACTCCAATTTCCTTAACTCTGTCGCTATAAAATTGAAGAAAACTTTGTTTGTCTGAATCAGGATAGTCAATAATTTCATCATCGAAAAATTGTTCAGGGTTATCTGAAATTTCCCGTATCTTATTAATGTCAGTTACTTTTCGAATTGCCTTTATGTTGTCAAATTGCCTTTTTCGCTTTAAAAGTTCTTGTAGCTTTTCATTATATTCTACTTCATTGATATCCCTATTGTCTTTAGCCGTATTTAGGTCGTCAATTTCTTTCTGGGAATAAACATATACTCTAGTAGTTTTTCCTTCACTACCATTTACTGGATAAAACTCTTTCACTTTTGATCTATCTATGTCAAAAGTTTTTGTAAAAGAGTAGGGATTAGAAATACCAACGGATGGAATAACCTCTAAAACACCATTATTGAATTCAATGTCTAACTTGATTTTTTCAGGAATAAACAATTCTTGATTACTCAAAAAATGCTCTAACGTTAATCCACTTTCATTGGAAAGGGTTTTTAATTCCGACAGTTTTTTAAGATTAATTAAATTCCCTTTTTGTGAATCAATTAAATTATTGAATTCTACAATAGCTTCACAAATTTTGTATTGATTTTCAGATAATAGATATGGAGTTTCATCGACGTATAAAATTGTTCCATTTCTTTTTGTGTTTAATCTTGTGCCATTAGGACTAAAATCATAAAAACCGTATTTGAATTTAAAAGTATTTTGGCTAAGCACTCCATCAGATTCTATAAATATTTCATACGGATAATTATTAGGTAAATCTAAAATCTGTTTGTCAATATTGCTTAACTTTAAAATTTCTAAACTGTCAACTTCACAGGAATATTCTGTGCAATCAGCCAAACCATTATCTTGTAATTCGTTTAAAATGGCAAGTTGAGATAAAAATTCTAATTGAAGTTCTGCCCAATTTGAAACAGGTATTTTATCCCCTGATTGGTTAAGGAAATAAAATGAAAAATTGTTATTGTCGTATATATATCTAAACATTTATTCCTGCTATATTTTTAAACCAATATTCAAAAACTTGTTCCCAACTTAAATCTCCATCATTATGTCCTAGCCGTCCTTCTATATTAGTAGAAGTAATGCTATAACCTGATCGGTAAACCAACATATTTACGTTGCTATTCCTTAACATATCTATACTTTTTAGTTTATTTATTAATTTTGGTCGTCTTAAGCCATCAATTTTATATGCGTAGAAAGCATAACCGGCATTACTAAATTCTATCAACATATAATCTGCTGTATATAAAATAAAAGCAGATACATTTTTGTTGCTTTCCACAATCTCAAACCTGCTATCCAAATACTCCGCAATATTTTTATTCAACCCTAATTGCTGTTTTACTTGTGCAGAGCCATAAACTTTGAAGGTTACTTTATTTTTAGATGCTATTTTCAACCAAAACTTTTTCCGTCTTACATCATTAATACAGACTCTAAAGAAAATATCAATAAATTGTTTGGCAATCCACTCGTCCAATATATTTCTAGCTTCTACAAGTTCGTTTTTTTCTGCGTCAGTTGCATTTTCAAAAGCTGTCCAATTCGATATATTGCTGGGGTCGCCAATTTGGGTGAATGCAATTTCCTTTAATTTATCTTGTAGAATTGCAAATTGAGGCTGGTTTGCCTTTATAATAATCTTACTAATTAGCCGTTTTGCTGTTTTTTTAATATCATCACTTCCAGTTTGATTTCCTGATTGGTGCGATTTCAAAACATTAATCAAGTCGTCAAAGATCTCAATTATTTTAGGTTCGTTTTTTTGGTAGTATGCCACAATCGATTTTGAAAAATAATCGTATGAAATCCACTTTTCAGGAACACCCAAGTACATTGGCAAAAAAGAAATATTTATATTCTTTAATGCCAATTCGTATCCCAAAATTTCACTTCCATTTTTTATATTGAAGAATCTGTTATTGTTTTTGAATGAATTTATTGAGCTCCTTTTTCCAGTGTAGTTTTCTAATTTCTTAGCAATGAATTGTCCCAATTTCTCTAATGACTTTTGATGTTTAGTTTCCCAATTGCTTAAAAAGCAATCTATCAAGCCAGATAAAAAAGAATCACGCCAATTGTTGTCCATTGCTTCCAAAGCAATTATGAGTTCATTTTCGTTGCTAAAAACAGTCTGTAAGTTTCTTTCGGAGTAAGTTAAAGAATACGTTAAAGTACTAAGTTCTCTTCTGTCTAAAATGACACTATTAGAATTTAAAAACTTTTTAAATTTCCTAAACACACCAGGAATCAACTTTTCATTATCAAATTGAAAAGACATTTCTCCAATTTCATCTTTTATTTTTTGCAATTCCCCAATTCTCAAATCAAGTTGATTTTTTAAAGTAACAGGTATAACACTCTTACTTCGATTATGAAAATCTGATGGTGAAAAATAAAAATTTAATATGTCGTTTATTTTATTCATTTATTCTTAATTCCATCCAATAAATCACCTAAATCATTTATTAAATCCTTGTGTTCTTTGGATGCTCCAGCTAGTGATTCGGCTGTTGATGTTAATGATTTCGTAAATTCCGATAAATATTTTTGTATATTCTCATTGACTGTTTGTTCGTATGATTTTAGACCATCATTTATTTGAACGAATATCCCCTGTAACCCTTTTTCAATTATTTCAAATTTTTGTGCGTAATCTGCCGAAACATCTTTGGCTTTTATTAAGGATTTTTGAATCTCATCTATAGTGCTTGAATTGTTTTGCAAGAACTCATTTGAGTGCTTTGAGAATAGCAATTGAGATTCTCCAAACTTGCTTGATGATGAGTTGATTTCTTGTGAAGCGTTTCTGAAATTTGAGATTGTAGTTGCCAATGCTGCTTGAGCTTCATTTAAATTATTTATACTCCGTGTTACGCCAACAGATAATCCATTCATATTTTCAATACTTGTATTGAATGCGCTCAATAGACTCTCAGAAACCTGTAAGTTCTTAGATTGTTCGCTTAATAATGATTGTTGTCCAGACTGTAAATCTCCAACTTTACTTCTCAATATTTCACCCATATCTTCAACCTGTTTTTTCATGGCATTAGTAGAATCCTCTGATTGAGAAAGCGTTTGTTGAGAAATTTGTTTTACAACATCTTGTAATCCCCTGAAATTTTCATTGAGGTTATCTGTCATATTTTGCAATTTCATTGGAAAGTCGGTTAGGGAACTTCCAGCTTGACCAAGAATTTTCGCTAAGTGTTCCATTTCGTTTTTGGTATCGCCACTTATTGAAGTTTTAAACTCTTCAATCATTTTACCAATAGAAACTTCCAAATTAGAAACTATTCTTTCCATTCCATCACCTGTATTTTCTGATATATTTGATCCTAATTTTTCAATTTCTGTTTTCAAATCTCTAATTTCTGCTACAAGAACCTCATTTGGATTATTTAATATTTGTTCAAATCCTGCTTCAATTGTTAAAGCAAGGTTAGCGGAAAAAGATTGCAAAGCACTAGACTGCTTTTGAGATTCTTTATAGATGTCTCTGAACAGATTACCTGCTTTAATCTTGTTGCCATTATCGTCTGCGGTAGAGAAATCATTTCTTAATTCTTCAATTGATTCAATTAGTTTATTTATAGCAATTGTTTCGTCGCTTAAAACCCCTTTTTCATTTTTGTTTTTTATGAAAGAAATTCGTTTGGAAAAAACAATTGAAAGTGCAATTCCAAAAATTGAAGCAAAAAAAGCAGTTTTCAAACCTTTCAATAATG
The DNA here is from genome assembly GCF_038739835.1 of Flavobacterium aureirubrum. Classification (NCBI taxonomy): domain Bacteria; kingdom Pseudomonadati; phylum Bacteroidota; class Flavobacteriia; order Flavobacteriales; family Flavobacteriaceae; genus Flavobacterium; species Flavobacterium aureirubrum. The sequence goes on along the minus strand of NZ_JBCGDO010000014.1, from coordinate 79,462 downwards.
TAGGAATACTATTTTCTATATCGGTTGGTTCAAAAAACCATAAGCCATAAGCAATTCCTCCAAAAGTTCCTAAAATTCCAATTGTAGTAAACATAGTCGGAATTAAATCCAAGTCATTTTGATTTACTTTTGAATAATCAACTTTTGCTAAATTCAATACTTTAATACCATAAATCAAATATGATATTAATCCTATTGCAATAATTATTTCTACTATGTTCATTATTATTTTATGTTTTTAAGTGCTTCGTTAATAATAGCTTCGCTAGTCGTAACAATTCTAAATTCAACTCGTCTTGATTTGTCATTGTCAATTGGTTGATTGCCACCAAAGGCAATTTTGAAATCTTTATCCACGGTTCGTCCGAATGAAAGACCATTGGCTGTCAGCCAATATTGTAACCTGTCTTTTTTATTTGTTTCAAGATTAATAAAACAATCCTGTTGTCTAAGAAAACCTAGAACATTTCTTGCTCTGTTTTGTGACAACTCCATATTGTCAATGTAGGGGTCGCTTGTTTTGTTAATGGGCTTCGTGTTTGTGTGTCCTTCGATACGGATTTCAGCAATTTTGTCTTTGTATTTATCTTGTAAAACAACCCTTAAATATTTAGGCAGAAATTCTCTTAAAATATTTTGGAATGTAGGAGTAACATCTGATTTTCCTTCATCAAATAAAACTTGTGGATTTGTAAATTTTATTGACAAGTCGTTGTCAAGTTTTAAATTCCATCTTGCAAAATCGCTTTTAAAAGCTTCGTTTAATTCGTTGTATAATGCCACTTTTGATTCTTCGTAGTCCTTGAATATTTGATTTTGTTCCTTTTGTCGCTTTTCCATTAATGCCATATAAGAAATAGACATAAACAGAAAAATTACCATTAGAACCGTCATGAGGTCGGCTAAGGGTATCCAATGGCTTTCTTTTTTTGTTCCTGACATTTATTTCTATTTATTAAATTAGGATTTCAAGTTTAAGTTTGGGCTAAAAACAAAATTATTATAAAGTACTATTTTAATTTTTTTTTGATTTTTCTGTCATAAACACTTTTAATTTTTTATAGGAAGGCAAACTAATTTATATTTTAGTTGATCAGCTTGTTATTCCATAATTATTTTAAATATACGACAAATTTGTTATCTATATTAACTTTCAAACTTCACCTTTTTCTATCCAAAAATACTTTTTTTTATTTAAAGTATACATTACCTAGAATTCAAATGTATTTCTGTGTAACTTCTTTGTTTGCAACCAGAACAGCCGTATGTGTAACTGTCCTGATGCAAACAACCACAAATATATTGTTTAGTATTTCCAGGTGTCGAGTTGTGTTTTGGTATAGGTTACATAAAACTTATCGGGTGCAGCTGTTTTGAATACGTTTTGAATGCCGCCGCCTTTTTGGTTGCAAAACGTTTTTCTTTCTTGGCTGAACGCATCTTTTGAAGCTATGTTTGTTATTTCGGAAACGTAGAAATCGTTGTTGACTTTGTTTGTTTTGTCGCCTTTTGTATAGGTTATAGTATTATAGAACCGAATGGGTGATGCTTGTTCTGTGAATGATTTTGTGCTGGTTTGTCTTGAAGTTGGAAAACGAAGCAAATCACAATCCCTAAAAAGTGTTTGATTTATTTGAAATTCTGAGATTGTTTTCGAGGTCTTTGGTGGTATTGCTACGACTTTGGCTTCGATGGTTTCTACTCCTCTAGTCTTGTTATTGGATAACGTATTAGTTGTATAAGATGCTGATGAAAGCCAACCTAGTTGCGAAAAGCCCACGGTATTGGAGGTTTTTGTAGCCAGATGATCAGTGTCTATGAAAATTCTGTTTTGATAATAGTCATAAGCTCTGTCGTTAATAACATAGAAACTTTGGTCTAATTGAAGGTAGATGGTTTCTGTGGTTTTATTGTAGAATGTAAATCCTGCATTACCGCTTTCTGCCCACAGGTTGTAATTTATTTTGCAATTGGAATCTTCAAATGCGATAGTGTTTCCTTCCGCTTTTACAGTTCGGGATTGGGTTTTGTATACTTGATAATACGTTGAAACTGTATTACAAGATGCGAATAGTACAAGCAATAAAAGAGATGTAATTTTTTTCATGAGATTGTTATTTAAATTAATAGTCAAACTTAGTTAAGCTTATTGAGAATATTTTACGGGAAACCGCAATTGGGTGCTTTTTTTACTTTTTAGTTCATCGTTGGTAGAACGACACGCCGAAAGGCACTCTGGGCAACCGTTTGCTTTTGGATAAGCGGTATTGGCTTTTGTCAAGGCTTCTTCATAGGAATTGAAATAGCCCAGTAATCTTCGACTTAAAAAGTTAGGTACTTTGTCACACTCTGATAAGTGCACTAAATGCTCGCCATTACTATCTGCGGTGGTTTCGATATAGTATAATTTCATGTCTTTTTTTTTGAAATCAAACTTAGTCACCCTTTTTGGAAGTATTTTACGGGAATCCGTAATTGGAGCATTTTTTTTAAATACGAAGTGGAAAATCGCTGGTAACTAGTTGGAAGTTAGAAGTAATAAACTAATAAAAAAAATACAGTATACAACAATACAGTATACAACAACACAAGCTAACTGCTAAATAATACCCAAATCTTTAGCAATTGCAATTAGTTGGACGTTGTTTTTCGCTTTGAAGTAGTCTTTTAGTTTCGCTACTCGCTTTTCGATGGTGGATTTGCTGTTTGGTGTGATGTTCAATTGTTTGAAAAAGGCCTCCATTTCTTCAATAGCAATGCCGTTCGCCAGATGAGAAAGCAACGTAATGTCGTAATCATCTATTTCTTTGGCTGTTTTGTCCTGCAAAGCATAGGAAAGTTCAGGCGATAGAAATATTTTACCATAAAGTAGTGTTTCTATTGCGGTTTTAAGCTGGCTGATGCTGTTTCGCCCCTTTTTTACATAGCCATTGATATGAGCTTCTTCAAAAAGAGTTCTGATGACATAAGGTTTGTCTTCAATAGAATAGACTAGTACGTCTATCTCGGGCTGGATTTCTTTAATGGCTTGAATAAGTGCTTCTCCCGAAGCTAGGGTTACTTTGTGATAGTCCTCTACAAAGGATAAATCGCTAATTAGCAAAGTAAAGGGTTGGTTCTCTTGGAGTGCTTTTTTGAATTTTAGGAGCGCATCATCACAGTATTTTGCGTAGTGTATTTCTTGAACGCCCATTTCTTCAAGGGTTTGTTTTACGGCAATGTTAATGCTGTCAAAATCTTCGGCTATTAGAACTTTCTTATACATACTTTCTATTTTGGAATGGTAATCTTTGCTTTAAAACCTTTTTGGGTTTCGTTCTCAAAAGTAAGCGTTCCTTTGATAGCATGAATACGGTTTTCCGCATTCTGCAAACCTTTTTTTGGAAGCGTTCCTGACGAAATTCCTATTCCATTATCGGTATATTTAATTTCAATGTGTTTTGAAAAATTGTTGAAACTAATAATCACAAGTGTACTTTGACTATGCTTTTTCATGTTAACCATCAATTCTTGCAAAACCCTGTAAATGGCTATTTTAGTTTCTTTTTTGAGTTTGTGCCAGTCGATGGAAGTAGCGCCATTGATAATAACATTTACCTCTTGACTAGTATAATTATGGAGTAAATCGATAAGTAATTTGCTATAGTTTTCGCCAGTGTCTATTGGGCAATTATCGCCCGAAATATTTCGAGTTCGGGTGTATATAGTGTCCAGGTTTTCGAGTAAAGTTTCCTTACTATCTGGGTTATTCAAATCTTGTGTTTCGGCAAAAGTCATGGCTTGAAAAACATCATTTGCTAATTCGTCATGTATTTTTTTGGCAATCCTAGTCTCTGTGGCATAAACAGAACCTTTGAGTTTTTGTCGGTTACGGTAGCGTAGAAATAGTAGCAATAAAACAGCTAAAATAATAACCGTAATAAGGATAACCACAACTAGTTCCTTTTGCGTTTTATGGTGTTCTTTTTCTGCAATAGCTTTTTTTGAGTCGTATTTAATTTTAATAAATTGGTTTTTGGCCGATTGACGCACTTTATAAATACTATCAGTCAATGCAATTTGTTGTAGCGCGAGTTGCTTTGCTGTAGCTGGTTCGCTGCTGGTAATCATAAATTTCAATGCTTCTATTTTATCATCAGGACTATTTACATTTTTAGCAGATTCATAAGCCTTTTTAGCAAATGCCAAGGCGAAAGCTGGGTTGCTATTTTGATGATATTCCGCCATGTGAATATAAGAGGCAATTAATTCAAAATCATTTTTGAGTGCAGTTCTCATTGCTAATGATTTAGTAAGATACGGCAATGCTTTTGGACTGTTGACTTTAAAATAAGCATAACCTAAATTATCCAATACCTTTGCATATTGCTTTTTATCGGCTTGCAAAGAGTCATTGGTAACTATTTTACTTAAGACAGCTATGGCCTTGTTAAATTCTTTTTTTTCTAAATATACATACGCGATATTGTTTTTAACAATAGACTTGTCCAGCTCTTTTAAAGAGTAGTTGTAACATTTATTGAAATACAGCAAAGCTTCCTCATAATTATATTGTTCTAAAAAAGCGAGACCAAGCAGGTTGTAGATAGTGGGAAAGTAAATGGGATTGGTACAATTTTCATAAGCAAGGGTTATGGTCTCTTCACTTCCAGCAAAATCGCAATATTTTTGTTCTATTGAAGCTATTTGCAGCAAGCTATAAACCATTTGTTCCGAACTTTGAGCAACAGATTTTGACTTATGAAAATAATAAAAAGCACTATCATAGCGCTGCTGTTCGACCCAGTTAAATGCTCTATCATTATAACGGTCATATTCCGATTTTGACAAATTCTTCTCTATTTCAAAATCCTTAGTACAGGATTGAAAGACCATGCCAAATAAAAAAATCGGGAAAAGCAACCTTTTGAGTTTCATTTCCCGAAAATATTAATTTAATCTGTAAAGAAATTATTTCTGATAAAAAAATTATGGTTTTGGTGGCGGTGGTGGCGGTGGCGTTAATCCTCCGCCTTGACCACCAGTGCCTTGTACTTGGATTGGTGCATCATCAACAGTACAAGAGCTAGTGGCAATAGAGGACAAAATAAAAAACGAGAATAATATAAGCTTTTTCATTGTTAAAATAATTAAAATTAGACATAGATGTGGCCGTTCGAGTGCTGCTCGAAGCCGTTGCAGTGGCAATGCCATTGCGGATTTTAAAAACTCAAAAAGTCTTTTGGGAAGTGAAGTGTGCTACAACAAAACGGTTTCTTTATACTTCCCGAATAAAAATTCAATTCTGAATAGCATCACTCTTTTTAGAAGTAGTTTTGTACATTTGTTCTATCCGCGAAACAGAACAAGAACTAATTCTGAGGCAAAGGAATAGGGTTTTTGTATTAGTGTTTGCAGGAGATTCCGGTCTTTCCTATGATTCCTGATTGTTCCTTAAAAATCCTATTGTTTATGACACAAAATAACTTGGAAGCTTATAAAAAAGCTATAAAACAGCAGTATGACACCGAGAAAACAGGCCTCTACTCTAGCCTATTATTGCAACCCAGTAGAGCCAATTTAAGAAAGCTGTGTGTGGAGCGATTAAAGGAAAATCAATCTCAAGATGATGCCACGACTTTCAAAGTTTTTTTTGGTTTTGAGTTTGGTGAAGGAAATTTAAACCGATTAAAATCGGAGACCGATCGCTTTAGAGCCTTAGAGAATTTTTTGAAAAATACTACCGATTGTAATGCTATCGAAGCAATTAATTTAATAGCCCTATTGGTGGATTATACGCCAAGACCTTTTTTAAAGTTTGCCAAACATTTTTCAGGAAATGAAGCGGCACCATTTAATACTACCCCAGAAAACACTGTTGAGTCTAAAGCAGAAGATTTCCCAGCGACGGTTCCACAAACTAAAAAAAGGAAATTGATGTATGGGATTTTAGGAGTTACAGGATTGTTTTCCATTGGTTATACGGCAAAAGATGTAGCTTTTCCCGAAAAGGAATGTATGCAATGGCAAAAAGACCATTATGAATTGATTGATTGTAGTTCATCTGCTCAGCAAGCCTTTGCTGGTTTTAGTGACATTATTCCTATTGACCACAATGAAATGATGCTGAGAAGAGTTATCCCTACTGACACAACTGTTTTCTTTAAAAATGGTGAACCCCAAATTTGGTACTGCAAAATCAACCAAAAAATAGAATGTTTCAATACTCATGGAACACATCCCGAAACAGGCAAGGCTTTGCGTCCTATTACCAAGTATATTATTGAGAAATATGGGTTAGGTAAGTAACATGACAATATATTTTTAAAAATATTCTTGTTTTTACGGAAAGCCGTAAAGAAAAAGAAATAAGGTTCTCTATTTTTACAAAAAATGTGCATACCATAGGTAAATTAATTTTACATTTTAATTGTAGGGAATAACACTGTATATTTGAAAATATGTTTTACTAAAAGTTGATTATACTTAGAATGACCAACCAAAACCCTGAACAGATAGCACGCGATAATATCGACAAGCAACTTCTTGCCTGTGGATGGATTATACAAGATAAGAAGCAATTCAATCTTGCGGCTGGTTTGGGTATTGCTATTAGAGAATATCAGACGGATGTTGGTCCTGCAGATTATGTGTTGTTTGTGGATAAAAAACCTGTTGGGATTATTGAGGCTAAGCGCGAAGAAGAAGGTGTTCGACTGACTACCGTGGAAGATCAATCCTCACAATATGCCAATGCTAAATTGCGGTTATTGAATAATGACCCCTTGCCTTTTGTGTATGAAAGCACGGGAGAAATAACCCGATTTACGGATTACCGTGACCCAAAACCGCGTTCAAGAAATGTATTTACTTTTCATAGACCGGAAACTTTCGTACAATGGTTAAGCCAACCTAAAACCTTGCGTGCCCGATTGCATGACATTCCAGCTTTGCCTGAAGAAGGTTTGCGGGATTGTCAAATAAAGGCCATTAATAAACTGGAAAAATCATTTAAAGACCAGCGACCAAAAGCCTTAATTCAAATGGCAACGGGTTCAGGTAAGACGTTTACAGCTATTACGTTTGTTTACCGTTTATTAAAATATGCAAAAGCCAAACGCATTTTGTTTTTGGTTGATACTAAAAACTTAGGCGAACAAGCCGAAGGCGAATTTAGAGCGTATACTGCTCAGGAAGATAACCGTTTGTTTACCGAATTGTATGGCGTAACGCGTTTGAACAGTTCGTTTATTCCTAATGACAGCCAAGTATATATCAGCACCATTCAACGTATGTATTCTATACTCAAAGAAACGGAACTGGATGAAAGTGCCGAGGAAGAAAACCCAAACGAAACACGCTATATACCAAAAGAGCCAGTTCCTGTGGGGTATAACGAAAAAGTGCCGATTGAGTTTTTTGATTTTGTGGTGATAGATGAATGTCATCGTTCTATCTACAATTTGTGGAAACAGGTGTTGGATTATTTTGATGTCTTTCAAATTGGGTTGACTGCAACGCCTGACAACAGAACTTTTGGGTATTTTAACCAAAACCTAGTTTCTGATTATGGTTATGAAAAAGCGGTGATTGATGGGGTTTTAGTACCCTATAATGTGTTTACCATCGAAACCGAAATTACCAAAAACGGTGCGAGTATTTTAAAAGAATTCAGTCCGCTTATTGATAGACGTTCCCGACAAACCCGCAAGAAGTTTTGGGAAGCGCTCGATGAAGATGAAGTATATAGCGGCAAGCAATTGGATAAAGACATTGTCAACCCAAGTACCATTAGAACCATTATTAGAGCGACCAAAGAAAACTTACCTTCTATGTTTCCTGACCGAGTGGATGGCAACGGCAATTTTGAAGTGCCCAAACTATTGATATTTGCCAAAACCGATAGTCATGCTGAGGATATTATTGACATCGTTCGTGAGGAATTTGGCGAGGAAAACAAATTTTGCAAAAAGATAACGTATAAGAGTGACGAAGACCCCAAAAGTGTGTTGCAACAGTTTCGCAATGACTATTTCCCACGTATAGCCATTACGGTAGATATGATAGCCACGGGAACCGACATACGACCATTGGAAGTATTACTGTTTATGCGGGATGTGAAAAGCCGTTCTTATTATGAACAAATGAAAGGTCGTGGCACACGCACCTGTACTGTGGAAGAATTGAGAGCCAAAGGAACGCCTGCTGCCAAATACAGTAAAGACCATTTTGTGATTATTGATGCTATTGGCGTGGAGCAATCACAGAAAACCGACAGTCGCCCTTTGGAAAAACTGCCGGGTATTTCGTTGAAAGATGTACTGACCAGTGTGGCAATGGGTAATACCAGTGAAGATATGCTGACTACCTTAGCCAATAGATTGATACGATTGGACAGACAATTGTTAGACAAAGACAAGCAAAAATTTATAGAACAATCGGGTGGTTTTACTATTAACCAAGTGGTGAAACAATTGCTGAATGCATATGACCCGGATACAGTTACGAATTGTGAATTAGAAATTACGAATAGTTTACGAGGACAAGCTCCTATAGAAATTGAAAAAGCCATAGACAATGCCAAACAACAACTAATTGAAAATGCTATTGCCGTTTTTCACAATCCTGAGTTGCGAGACTTTATTGTGGATATCCGCAAGAAGTATGACCAGATTATTGATGTGGTGAACATGGACACGATTACCAACATTGGTTGGGTAAAAGACCAAGAAGCAGCGGCAACTGCCACTATTAATGATTTTAAACAATGGATAGAAAGCCACAAAGACGAGATTACCGCTTTGCAGATTTTCTATGCACAAGATTATAGACACCGCACGTTTACTTATACAATGATAAAAGAATTGTGCGAAAAACTAAAGCACGAAAAACCGCTATTAGCACCTTTAGCCGTTTGGCGTGCCTATGAACAATTGGAAAAAACCAACGGCTCAGCAAAAAACGAGTTAATTGCGCTGGTAAGCTTGATTCGCAAAGTAGTAGGTATTGACACTACCCTAACCGCTTATGATAAAACGGTAGATAAAAACTTTCAAGAGTGGATATTCAAGAAAAATGCTGGACAACACAATGCCTTTACCGAAGCCCAAATGCAATGGTTGCGGATGATGAAAGACTATGTAACCAGCAGTTTTAGTATTGAAAAGGATGATTTTGACCTTAGTCCTTTTAATGCCGAAGGCGGTTTGAGTAAAATGTGGCAGTTATTTGGGGAAGAAACGGATAGTATTATTAAGGAATTAAATGAAGTTTTAGCAGCTTAAATGCAATTACTAATTGTACTTATAGGTTAAATCAATAGTTAATTTTAACCTAATATCACATTTTGTTGTTGTTGTTTTAAAAAATAATTATACTTTTGCAAAAGAATTGAGATGGATTTTACATTTAGAAATAAAGAATTAGAGAAACTATACACTACTGGAAAATCAAAAAAATTGAAGCTTCCAAGTGATATTATTGAAAAATTCTTTGCTAGATTACAACAAATCGAAGCCGCTAACGATATTTATGATCTATGGAATGATAAAGGTTTGAATTTTGAAAAATTAACAAACACTGAAAATTCTTATTCCATGCGCTTAAAAATAAAATACCGTCTTGAAATGGATATTGATTGGAAAAATAATGAACTAACTATTGGTGATTTCATTATAACTGACATTTCAAATCATTATTCTTAAAAAAACAATCTTTCATTATGGCAACTACCCAAAAATTAAGACCCGCAATTAAATTTGGACCAGGTTATTTCATTAAAGAACAAATGGAATATAGAAGCTGGACACAAGAGGAATTAGCTGAAGTTATGGGAATGACAATCAAACACATTAACGCAATTCTAAAAGACAAACAAACCATTACATTGGATACTGCAAAAGTATTAGCTGAAGTTTTTGACACTTCTCCGCAATATTGGTTGAATTTAGATGCTAATTACAGACTTTGGTTAGATTCTGTTCCTTCGGAAAAAGAAAAACAAGCTGAATTAAAAGCCAATCTTTATGAGCGTATGCCTATTAGAGATATGATTGCTAAAAACTGGATTCCAGCTTTTGCAGATGTATATGAACTTTACGATAGCCTTTTGGATTTTTGGAATACTAAAAAATTAGACTTTGATGAATGGGACAAACAAATAACGCCACTTTTAGCAAGAAAATCAGAAAGCTTTAATCAATATAAGGCTTCATACACCTATACTTGGTATCATAAAGCGATGATTGTAGCTAGCGGTTATACTGTTCCTGAATTTGATAAAAAAGGATTAGAAGAACTCTATAATGATTTGCATAATTATACCGTGAAAGAAAACGGTATTAACCAATTTTTAGAAAAGCTCAACCAATTGGGTGTTGTCTTTTTTGTGTTGCCTCATTTGCAAAAAACGTATTTAGATGGTGCAGCTTTTTATTACCAAAACAATCCTGTAATTGTTTATACTGCAAGATATAAACGTATAGATAACTTTTGGTTTACGATAGCACACGAAATAGCACATATTTTAAAACATCTTGACGAAAAGAACACTTTTTTTCTTGATAATTTTAGAGAAGAAGAAGTTAATGATTTAGAAACCGAAGCCAACCAACTTGCGGCTGAAAAACTAAAACACCAAGAAATTGTAACGTATTTAAAAACAAAAATAAATTATCTTTCTACAACTGATATTGAAAACTGTGCTAAACAGTTAGCCATACACCCAGCTTTGATTATTGGAAAATTAGCGTTTGACAAAACCATATCTTTTGCCAACCAACGTCTTTATAATGAGGAAGTCTTGGACTTAATTGATGCTAACTATTTGGTGAAATAATGGATAATAAAGTACCAAAAAGTTGGCAAATAAAAACACTCAATGATGTTTCAAAAAAACTATCGTTAAACAAATTAAAAATCAAGCAAAAAGAATATTTGCCAAGTGGATTATTTCCTGTTATTGATCAAGGACAAGATTTAATTGGAGGATATTATAATGATGAAAGTTTGTTGGTTTCTGATGAACCACCCTATATTATATTTGGTGACCACACGAAAATTAAAAAATATATTACTTTCAAGTTTATTCCAGGTGCTGACGGTGTAAAAGTCTTAAAAGCAAAGGAAAACATTTTACCAAAGTTTTTATTTTATTTACTTTTTACGATTAAAATTGAAGATAAAGGATACGCAAGACATTTTCAGTTGTTAGAAAAAGAAAGCTTTTTAGTTCCTAATGATATTGAAACCCAACAAGCCATTGTCTCCAAAATAGAAGAACTCTTTAGTGAGTTAGACAAAGGCATAGAAGATTTAAAAACCGCACAACAGCAACTCAAAACCTACCGCCAAAGTGTATTGAAATGGGCTTTTGAAGGGAAGTTAACGAATGAGAATTTGAAAGAGGGTGAGTTGCCTAAAAGTTGGGAATGGACAACCTTTCAAAAGGTTTGTATAAAGATTGGAGATATTGACCATAAGATGCCTAAACAATTAGATAAAGGTTATCCTTATGTTTCAACAAAAGACTTTACAAATGATTTAAAAATATCATTTGATAATGCTAAGTATATTTCGGAAGAAGATTATTTAAACTTATCAAGAAAAATAAAACCTGAAAAAGGAGACATTATTTTTCCGCGATATGGCACAATAGGAAAAAATATATTAGTTGATTTTGATAAAGAATTTCTTGTTTCATATTCATGTGCAGTAATAAAACCAAATCATGATATTGTTCTTTCAAAATATATTTACCTTTTTTCATTATCTCCAAAAATAACTGATGAGATTAGAAAATATGTTGTAGAAACAACACAAGCAAATATTGGAATTGCATCAATAAAAAGTTTTGTGTTTCCAATTCCTCCAATGGAGGAACAGTGTAAAGTTGTTGATGAATTAGAAAGCCGATTGAGTGTGGCAGATAAAATGGAGGAAAGTATTACACAAAGCTTGCAACAAGCCGAGGCTTTGAGACAGAGTATATTGAAAAAGGCTTTTAGTGGGGAGTTGGTTTAAAAAAATTTATGAAAACATTTGATAAGAAATTCTGGATAATATTTATACCATTTATAATTTTTATTTTAATGGTTATTTATTTTCCATATTGGGTAAGAGATGAATTATTGTTCTATGATTTCAATGACATGGGGCAAATTGGGGATACTTTTGGTGGGTTAATGGGGCCTTTTATTGGTATTGCAGGTGGTATACTAACATTCTTAGCTTTTTGGGTGCAATACAAAGCTAATGAACAGCAGAAAGATGATTTAAAAATTCAAAGAAAAAGAGAATATTTATCAAGTTTTGAAACTAAGTTTTTCGAATTGATTAGACTACACAGAGAAAATGTAACTGACCAGAATTATACTAAGTTTGGAAAAACGGAAATGGAAAAATATCAAGGACGAAAAGTTTTTAGAGTAATACATAAAGAGTTTGAAGAATGTTATACTGAGATAAAAAGATTTCATAAAATTTATGGTCAAAGCTTCATGAGAAATCAATATAAAAATAAACTAAAATCAATAATTGAAAAAAATAAATTAAATGTAAGTGAAGAAGATTTTGCACTAATAGATTTAGCTTATACTTTTTTATTTTTTGGAGTTGCAAAGGACAGTGAAGCTTTCTTAACAATAAAGTTTAAACAAAAATTTAATGATGATTATTTTGGAAAACTAGTCACGTTTCTCCAATTAAAACCAAAAATGCAGTATGGAAAAATGTATAATTGTTGGAAATATTTCATTAATTTAAATGTTCTTGAAATGAAACCAATTTTTGAAAATATACATACAAACAGAAGAGTTAGTGGTTATGAAGCTCACCTTAATCATATGAATTTTTTTAACAATCTTGCTGTAGAAAAATATTATGGTGGTCATCAACACAGACTAGGACATTATTACAGACATTTATTTCAGTCTTATAAATTCTTATTTAATGAAAATGATTTAACAGACGAGGAAAAATACTTTTTTGGTAAAACTTTAAGGGCACAATTATCTAACTATGAACAGTCATTGTTGTTTCTTAATAGTTTATCAAATTTAGGATTAAAATGGGACTTAAAACCAGAAATTAATCCTATAACAAATAAAGAAATTAGGTTAATATCGGAATACAATATTATAAAAAATGTACCAGGGATACAAGTTTTAGATATTACGTATAAAAAGTATTATCCAAATGTAGAATTTGAATTCGAGGATAATTAAATTAATTTAATAATGAGTAAAGAAAATTCAGCAAACGCATCTAGTATAGTATCCAAAGTTTGGGCATTTTGCCAAACGTTGCGAGACGATGGTGTGGGTTATGGTGACTACTTAGAACAATTAACGTATTTGTTGTTCCTAAAAATGGCAGACGAGTACACCAAACCGCCACACAATAGAACGATGCCAATTCCCAGCGAGTTTGCATGGGAGACTTTAACGAGTAAAAGTGGTACTGAATTGGAGTCGCATTACAACATTATGTTGCGCGAGTTGGCTAAAGAAAAAGGTATTTTGGGGCAAATCTTTGTAAAAAGTCAAAACAAAATACAAGACCCAGCCAAGTTGTATAAACTAATAGCACTAATCAATGCCGAAAACTGGATATTGATGGGCGTAAAAGACAAAGGCGACATCTATGAAGGTATTTTAGAGAAAAACGCAGAAGATACTAAAAGTGGTGCTGGTCAGTACTTCACTCCTCGCCCATTGATTAAAGCGATGGTAGAATGTTTACGACCAGAACCTATGAAAACCATAGCGGATCCCGCTTGTGGAACGGGTGGTTTCTTCCTTGCCGCTTATGACTGGATTGTTGCCAACCGAGATTTAGACAAAGATGCTGCGAAGTTCCTGAAATATGAAACGTTCTTTGGGAATGAGATTGTGGCGAGTACGAGACGCTTAGCGTTGATGAATTTGTTTTTGCATAACATTGGTGATATTGACTCGGATAACTTTATTTCACCTAATGACTCGTTGATTACTGATTCGGGTACGCGTTATGATTATATCTTAGCTAATCCGCCTTTCGGTAAAAAGAGTAGTATGACGTTTACCAATGAAGCTGGCGAACAAGAGAAAGAAGATTTGACCTATAACCGTCAGGACTTTTGGGTAACGACGAGTAACAAGCAATTGAACTTTGTGCAACACATTCGCACCATGCTAAAAACCACAGGACAAGCTGCTGTAGTATTGCCTGATAATGTTTTGTTTGAAGGTGGTGTTGGAGAAACGGTGCGTAAGAAATTGTTAGACACTACTAATTTACATACTATACTTAGATTACCCACAGGAATATTCTATGCTAATGGTGTGAAAGCAAATGTGTTATTCTTTGATGGTAAGCCTTCGAGCAAAGACCCATGGACAAAGGAAGTTTGGGTGTATGATTACAGAACTAATATTCATCATACGTTGAAGAAAAATCCGTTAAAGTTAGAAGACTTGCGTGATTTTATCAACTTATATAATTCAGAAAACAGACATAAAAGAAAAGAAACCTATAACGCTGAAAGTAATCCCGAAGGACGTTGGAGAAAGTTTGGCTACGACGAAATCATAGCAAGAGACAAAACCAGTTTGGATATCACGTGGTTAAAAGATAAATCGTTAGCGGATTTAGATAATCTACCTGACCCAGATGTATTAGCGTTGGAGATAGTAGAGAATATTGAGGCTGGATTGGAGAGTTTTAGAGCGATTATTGAAGGGTTGAAGTAATTTATTTAAAGTTTTACTACCTTTGAGCAAACCCAATCTATCAATCCTTTATACACTTGAACAAACTCAAAATTAACCTCTTAGGCACGGGTGTAGTAATCAAAAGAATTCTATTGCCTGAGTCTGTTTTAGAAGAATGGAAAGGATTCATTAACCCAAAAAGTTCCTTAACAAAAGCTTTAGTTGATCCGTTTTTTTACTATAAACTAAAAGATAAAAGGTATAACTGTCTAGAAGATTTGCCCTCGGAGCACTGCTCAGGAATTATTAATGCTCCCAAAAGTCAAATTGAGTTTTGGTTCAATCGCAAAAAAGTATCTAAAATAAATACGGCTGAGTTATTCAACGAAAACCTGCTATTTCCCCTATTCCACCTCGAAAAAACTAGCACTTCATTTGTATCCAAAAATGGGATTTACATCCTTCAAAACGAAATTGGAACCATCGGCACGTGTGAATTAATGGTCAATTCAGAGCAGCTTACTATTGACGATTTTCTCTTTGAAACTGATAGTCTGCAGCACAACACTTTTATAAAAAACATCAGCTACCAAAACCAAAATTTAGCGTTTGTAAAAAAAGATACCATGATCACTTACCAAATAGGTTTTGAAGTGTAGCTATATAACCCTAAAAAAGAGCTACTTTTTAATACAGCGGTTTGAAAAACGTTATTGTAATCTTTTGCTATTTTATGGAGGGAAATTCAGCTTTTATTGGTCAATCATTTTAAATCTCGGAATATTTATTTCGTGTGGCTGCGGATATGGTGCACGTTCCGTAGTACTGATGTCGCCACGAAGTTGCTCGGTAGCTTTAAATTGAAGCGCATTAGAATTAGCATAGCGTGGATCGGGTTTGAACGGCATTTTTGCCATCTTAGTCACTGTAATGGTGGGGAAATGATAATCAACTTCTACAATCCCTAATAGTAGGTAACAACCGCCACCTTTAAAAGAGTAGTTTTCCAGACTTTTAGGGAAATGTGCGGTGTCAAAATAATCGCCGTTTACGTCTATCCACGTTCCAAAAAACATCATCCCCATTTTAGTAGGCACTTGTTTTATAGAAACCAAATAGGCGATTAACTTTACTTCTTTTTTTAAATAATTGGTGAGATTTTGGGCCACGACTTCGCTTTTGTAACTTGTCTCTAACAAATCAAAGGGCGAACAAGAAACCGGAAAACCCAGTAATTCCATCTCATCAAAAGCATCTTCTAAATAAGAACGTTCTAGGAGCGGAAATTGAAATTCTTTGGTGGGTTCTTCCATCAGGAGCAAATTATTTTTAGTAGGTTTCTGGTGTGCTAAAAGCATTCGGGCTTGGATAATTAATTGACTTTTAGATTTACCCGTACATCGAAAAGCACCAATAAAAATTAAAGTTTGTATGCTTTCTAATCCAGCTTGAATTCTATTGATAAAATTTTCTAAAGAGGTAAAATCGCCATTCAATTCTCGTTCAGCAACGATACTTTGTATCAAATCGCTGTTCAAATTATTTAACAACATAAATCCTAAATACACATCAACGCCATACACAGCGGTTTGAAAACAACTTTTATTAATACATGGATTATGAATAATTGCGCCACTCATTTTGGCTTCGTGAATGTAAATTTCGGGTCTATAAAATCCGCCACCATTATTGATGGCTGCGACCATGAATTCTATACCAAAATAGGTTTTGAGATACAAACTTTGATAACTCTCCACGGCATACGATGCGGAATGTGCTTTACAAAACGAATATCCTGCGAAACTTTCTATTTGTCGATAGACTTCTTCGCTTAATTTTAACGGATGTCCTTTTTTTTGGCACGAAATAAAAAATTGCTCCTTTACCGATTGTAATTCTTTTAGTGAACGTCCTTTTCCGCTGATGGCACGTCGCAAAATATCGCCATAGGATGCTTCCAACCCGGCGTAGTGCAAGGCAATTTTAATTACATCTTCTTGATAAACCATTACGCCATAGGTTTCGCCTAATTGCTCTTTAAAAACTTCGTGGAAATAGTCAAACTTATCTGGATTATTGTGCCTAAAAATATACTCTCGCATCATGCCGCTTTGTGCCACTCCAGGACGAATGATGCTTGAGGCAGCAACCAACGTTTTATAATTATCACATTTTAGTCGGCGTAGCAATCCACGCATCGCTGGACTTTCGATATAAAAGCAACCCAATGTTTTGCCAATGCTCAATAGTTGGTTGCACTTGGCTTCGTTTTTTGACAAAGAAATATCAGTAATGTCAATTGTAATACCTCTGTTTTTTTCAATGATTTTTACAGCTTCGTCAATAGTGCCCAAACCGCGTTGACTGAGAATATCAAATTTTTCAAAGCCTATGTCTTCGGCAACGTACATATCAAATTGTACAATGGGGAAACCTTTTGGTGGCATTTCTAAAGCGGTGAAATTGGTAATGGGTTCTTCTGAAATGATAATGCCGCAGGAATGCATGCTACGCTGGTTGGGGTATTTCTCGAGCATCATGCCATATTCTTGCACATATTTCACCACGGAATTACTATCAATTTGTCTTCCTTTGGCTTTGGATAGTCCGTCGAGTTCTTCTTTTGATAAGCCAAAAACTTTGCCTACTTCTCTAAAAATGGAGCGGTATTTAAATTCTACATTGGTGCCACAAAATGCTACATGATTTGGATCAAACCGTTTAAAAATATAATCGAGAATGCAATCGCGTTCGCGCCACGACCAATCGATATCAAAATCGGGTGGCGATTTCCGATTTTCGTTTAGAAAACGTTCAAAATATAGGTCAAGTTCTATTGGGCAAATATCGGTAATGCCTAGACAATAGCTCACGATGCTGTTCGCACCACTTCCACGCCCAACGTGCATAAAACCTTGACTTTTGCTGTATTGCACAATATCCCAAGTGATGAGAAAGTAACCGCTAAAGTTTAAATCGTTAATTACTTTTAGTTCTTTAATTACTCTGGTTTGCGCTTCTTTATTGTTGTTTCCATAACGCTTTATGAGTCCGGTTTTGGCTAATTTTTCGAGTAGTAATCTATCGCCTTCTTTGCTTTTGGTATAAAACTTTTTGTTGCGAGGTGTTTTGAACTCAAATTCAAAGTGACATTGATTGATTATAAATTCGGTGTTTTTTATAATTTCTGGATAATCCGCATATTTTGTGATGAGTTCATTTTCTGGAATAAGCAGTTCCGTTTTGTGGCAAATGTCATCATCGGTTAGTTTTGATAATAAAGTATTGTTATCGATGGCGCGAAGAATGCGGTGCAGGTTGTATTCTTTTTTGGTACTGAAAGTTACGGGTTGTAAAATAACTGCCTTTGGGATGAACTGTTTCCAATCGGGTTTGAAGAGTTTGATGATTTCGGTTGGTTTGATACCGATGTATTCAAAATCTCTCAGGTTCTCTGGTGCATTTTCTGATGGATAAATTATGATTACGTGTTCGAAATTTGGAGCAAAATAGGGTAATTCGGTTTTTGAGAGGTTGTGTTTGGTGAGTAATCGACACATTTCGCCAATGCCGTTTTGGTTTTTGGCCAAGCCAATGTAAAGCAACTTGTTATTTTGCCGAAATTCGACACCAACAATGGCTTTTATACTGGCTTCATCACAGCGTTTTTTGAATTCGTAAATTCCTGTTATGGTGTTGATATCGGTAAGTGCCAATGCAGTAACGCCACAAGTTTTGGCTTGTGCTATGAGTTCGTCTACAGGAATGGTGCCGTAGCGAAGGCTGTGATAGGAATGGCAGTTGAGGTACACGGGAGGTTTGTGGGTTTAAGGGTTTAAGGGTTTAAAGGTTTAAGGGTTTAAGGGTTTAAATGTTTAAGGGTTTAAATGTTTAAGGGTTTAAATGTTTAAGGGTTTAAATGTTTAAGGGTGAGGGTAAAGAACCGAGATTTTAGAATGAGTGTGCCTTTTTTCTTTTCTCTTTTCTCTTTTCTCTTTTTTTGCGTTAGGGATTGAAGTGGAAATCCTTTTTTTCTTTTTCAGAAAAAAAGATTGGAACGAAAAGCCCGACCCGAAGGGTAACGCCCAACTAATTTTTTAACTTTTCATCTTTACATCTTTTAATTTCATTCCTGAACATCGGGCAACCGCATCGAAACCAAATCGGTTTTTAATTTTATCAATGGCTTGGTAGAGTGAGAGCATTTCGGTGGTGTCTTCAAACATATTGATTTGGTAAGTGCCGCGAACTAGACCTGTAAATCGAATTCCGATGAGCCGCAAACGCATTCTTCTGGTGTATAATTTTTGGAATAAATCGAGTGCTGCCGTGGTTAAAACATGGTCAAACGAGGTGTAAGGAATTTTGATTTGCTTGGTTTCAGTGTCAAAATTGTTATACCTAATTTTTACGACCACTGTGGATGCGAGAAATCCTTCGGTTCGCAATTGATAGGCTAATTTTTCTATCATCCCAGCGATTAACGATTTGATATTTGGAATGTCTATTGTGTCGGTTTCAAAGGTGTGTTCGGTAGAGATTGATTTTCTTTCGGTGTAAGGTTCTACGGGATTGTTGTCTATTCCGTTGGCTTTTTTCCAGATTTCGATGCCGTTTTTACCAATCATTTGCTGCAAGATTTCGACTGGCATTTGGGCTAATGTTTGGATATTTCTGATGCCTATTCGGGATAAGAGTTGAAAAGTAACATCGCCGAGCATCGGTATTTTTTGAATAGGTAATGGATTTAAAAATGGTTTTACGTTGGTTTCAGTAATTTCTAATCGGCCAAATGGT
The DNA here is from genome assembly GCF_038739835.1 of Flavobacterium aureirubrum. Lineage (NCBI taxonomy): Bacteria > Pseudomonadati > Bacteroidota > Flavobacteriia > Flavobacteriales > Flavobacteriaceae > Flavobacterium > Flavobacterium aureirubrum. Next base: position 59,996 of record NZ_JBCGDO010000014.1, on the reverse strand, counting down.
TTGGCTTCGCCAGTGCCAATTTTAGAAACCGTTTTATTGACTGATAATGCAAAACTGATGGGTAAACCGCTTTGTTTTTGAATTTTGGATGCCAATTCTGATGTCCAGTTATAGCAACCAAAAAACTTGTCCATTCCGGTTAAATCGAGATAAAATTCGTCGATACTGGCTTTTTCTACTACAGGCGTTACCTCTTCAATAATGGAAGTGACTTCGTGTGATTTATTAGAATAGAATTCCATATCGCCTTTAACTACAGTAGCTTGCGGACAAAGGCGTAACGCATATTTTATAGGCATAGCGGAACGAACGCCAAATTTTCGAGCTTCGTAGGAACAGGACGCAACCACACCACGATCAGAACTACCACCGATAATGAGAGGCATGCCAATAAGTTTTGAGTTGACCAATCTTTCGCACGAAACGAAAAAGGTATCTAAATCCATATGTACAATTGCGCGTGACATACTCTGTTTACTATTTAATGATGAAAATTTATGTTACAAAATTAGAACCATATTACCAAAAATAATTATATTTGTTGTGAATTAAATTCACATTAACATATGTCTATCTTTTCAGATAATCTTAGATACCTTCGTGTTAAAAGCGGAATGACACAACAAAAAATTGCAGATGAATTGCGTATACCTCGTGAACGCTATGCAAAATATGAAGGAACAACAGATCCGCCACTTGATTGTTTACAAAGGATTTCTAGATACTTTCACGTGAGTATCGATTTATTGCTGTCTTTTGATATTCGACGTGTGCCCTACGAGAATTTATTACAGCTCGAGGAAAACCGTATTTTGCTTCCAATTACTGTAGATAGTAACGGCGAGAATAAAATTGAAATTGTGGCTTCTAAAGCAAAAGCGGGCTATTTGACTGGTTATGGAGATCCAGAATTTATTGAAAATTTACAACGTATTTCGCTATCTTTTCTATCTAATGGAAAATACAGAGCGTTCCCAATTGAAGGCGATTCGATGCCGCCACACAACGATAAATCGTTTATTGTAGGGAAATATATTGAGAAATTAGCCGATATCAAAGAAGGGAAAACCTATGTAGTTTTAAGCAAAAACGACGGAATCGTATACAAGAGAATTTATCGAAAACCCAAACGAGAGACGATTTTTATCTTTCATTCGGATAATGTTGCTTACGAACCCTATGAAGTGAAAGCCAGCGATATTCTGGAAATTTGGGAGCATGTTTGTAGTTTTTGTACCCAGGAATATCAACCCGACGATTTAGGAGTGACGAATGTTACCGCTATGTTTCAACAGTTGCGAATGGAAATTGGTGCGTTGAAGAAAGTGAATTAGTTTTTTTCTGTTCCTTTTCTTTTACAAAGAAATTTGAAAAGATAATTTAAACAAAATGAGCCCAATTAACATTGAGCTCATTATTGTGAATGGTATAAAATTTTGGTTACAGTCTGCACCAGCAAACATTTTTTTTAAACTCATTCACTTCATTTCGTGAGTGAAATTTAAACTACTACAAGCAAGAAATATTACAATTTGGTTTTGATCATCTTGCTTTCATCAATGCCGTATGCTTCAATCACAGCTTTATAATCGTTAAGATTTACTGCATTTTTATTAGCAAAAAATCCAGGAATTACGACTACTCTGAATACCTGATTCAATCTAAAGCCTGGACTAACGCTTAAAAGATCAAATCCTTGCATAGAAATTTCTGCATCAAAACGCGTAAAATCGAAATCATATCTTAAATCTAGTGTACCATCGGGGAAATAATACGACTCGGGTAATAATTTCCACACATCTTCACCTTGAAAAACTCCAGATAAACGATAGACTAAAACCATATCTGAATTAAAAATAGGACGAGGAAAAACTAATACTGAGGTAAAACTATTGGGTACAAAATTCACATTGCTGTATTCAAATACCTGACTGATAGTATCGTTATCAATACCATTGTTGATATCTTCATTTACAGTACATCCTTGTAGCGTTATCATCCCGATAAAAGCTAAAATTAGGGTAATCTTTTTCATAACATATAATTTTAAGAGTGTAATATTACAAAATACTTGCTCAATACTTGTGCCAAAGTTATTTTTTACTGCTTATAAAAAGTATTTTTACACCATGGGAAGAAATAACGACAAGAATATCAAAGCATATAACGATAAACTTCATAAAGCGCAAGACAAAGCCAAGGCAAAAAAAATAGCGCGCGAAGAACTGCGAAAAGCTATCATGAAGAAGTTTAATGAAGGAAAATCTAGTCAATAATTACTATTTTTAATTTTTCTGAATAGTATGTTTGCAATGGTTACACTGAAATAAATTGTGTAGAAATGAAATAATTCAATTTGTTTTAGCATTATTACTATTAAATTTAAACTAAATCATTACAAAGCTGACCAAAACCATGAAAAATAATGTTTTAAAATATATAGTCGTACTGATTATAATTCATTGTTCTGCTGCATATTCGCAAAAGAATTCGTTCATCGTAACAACCACTAATGACACGATTTATGTAGATAAAATTGTTTTGAAAGAGGATAAAATCAAAGTAACAACTCATGATAGTACAAAAAAGTACAGCTACCAGGAATTAAAAAGTTTTTACACCGCCAAAGACAATAAGCATTTTGAAAAAGTGATATCGCCACCATCGGCAGATGCGTATATTAAAAAAGTATATTTTAAAAATGACTATTACTTTTTAAACCGATTAACACAAGGAAAAGTAAAGCTATTTAGCTTTAGTGTAAAAGGGTTGGTGATGTCTGCGGCAAGTCCGCACATGATGGCACCCTTAAGTTTTAGTGACGATTTGTATTTCATTTCAATATACGACTCTAAATTAGAGCCCATTGGTGATCACTTTAAGTTAAAATTGACTAAAGAGGTGTTTGACATTTTATCGGTTTATCTATACGGCAATGATGAAATCACAAAAGAATTGCATGATTTATACAATACAAAACCAACGCCAGCAAAAAAGGAAATCATTGATTTAATTAATAAATATAATGTGTGGGTTGCAAAACGTAAAAAGTAGTTTGGAAATAGTTAAGAGTTTTGAATTTTAGAGGATAAATTAAAGTCTTAACTTCTAAAACTGGAAGCAAAGCCGTTTAATGATTATCCAAATTATTAATAAAATACTTAGTTTGAATTTCGAAAATAATTAAAAGCGCTACACTAGAAAAAAATGTTGCATATTTTGATTTTTAAAATGAATATCTTTGAACATGATAGTTTATTAACATTTACAAAAACAATACATGAAAAAAATTATTTTAGTTTTACTTTCTACAATAAATCTGTTTGCAACTGAAATTAAAACAAAAGCAACGCCAAGAGAGGTAACTGTTTATACTAGTGGAGCACAGATAACATCAGATGTAAGTGCAACTATTCCTGCAGGAACAACTACACTGAGAATTATTGATCTTTCTCCTTTTGTAAATCAAAATACTATTCAGATAAGTGGTTTAAAAGATATTTCGATACTATCAATTGGTTTTGAAAATATTTTTTATCCAAAAAAAATCATGTCCGATAAAATAAAGACAATGCAAGCAGAGATTTTATTCAAACAAAGAGAAATAAGCGTTTTGCAGAGCTATATAAAAGGATTAGAAGAGGAGGAATCGCTTCTTTCAATAAATAAAAGTTTAGGAAGTAACCAGCAAGCAGTTACATTGGAAAAAATACTACTTCATTCAAAACATTACCGAGAAAGAGTACCAATTATTAAAATGGAAATCTATGATACCAGCAAAAAAATTAGTATTTTGGACAGCGAGGTTAAAATAATGCAACTAGAAATGCAAAAAATGACAGGCGATTCTGAGGAACAAAAAGGAGAAATAATTGTTAAACTTAATAATCCAAGAGAGTCTGTAAAACTAAATATGACACTTAAATACAATGTTTCTGGAGCTGGCTGGGTTCCATCTTATGAGATAAAAGCCAATAATACTAAAGATGCATTACAATTTATTTACAAAGCCCAAGTGTATCAAAAAACTGGAGAAAACTGGGAGGATATTAAAATAACATTATCTACTGGAAACCCGACCGAAAATAATGATAAGCCCAAAGTTGAAAGCCAATACCTTAATTTTATTTATTCAAATAATTATGTAAACAACCGAGAGACAAATAAAATTTACACATACAACCCAATGGTAAAAGTTGTTTCGGGTGTTGTTACCGAAAATGGAATGCCATTACCGGGCGCAAACATTGTAGTTAAAGGAACAAATCGCGCTACACAAACCGATTTTGACGGACGTTACACCATAAAAGTTGAAAATGGAAAAGAACTAGTCTATTCTTTTGTAGGCATGGAAGATAGTACTCTACCTGTCTATAGCACAGTTATGAATGTCAATTTGAAGAGCGGTGCAATGTTGGAAGAAGTTGTTGTACAAGGATATAGAGCAAATTCAAAAGTCGAAAAAGCAGATATAACAGCTGTAGAAGAAGACATTCAGGTTACAGGCTCAGGAGATGAAAAAGAAGTTGTATTAAACACTGTAGTTTTTAAAATCTCAAAAAACTATAGTATTCCATCACTAGATACTCCATCTATGATTGAAATTGACAAATTCACAATTCCTGCTGAATTTGAATATTTTGCAGCACCATTACTGAATGAAAATGTTTTCCTAACTGCCAAAGTAAAAGATTGGAATAAATATGATTTACTTCCAGGTGATGCCAGTATTTATTTAGAAGGTACTTATGCAGGTACAACATATATAAACCCATATCAAACCGATGAAGAATTAATCGTTTCTATGGGTATTGATGCTAATTTAGTTATTGAGAGAAAACAGCTCAACAACTTAAAAGACAAATCGCTGTTTGGAACTACTAAAATAGTTAATCGTAATTATGAAATTACTTTGCGTAATAACAAAACCACTGATGTATTAGTAAAAGTTTATGACAGAATTCCTGTATCTCAAAACAAAGAAATAAAAGTTGACACACAGATAATTGATAGTGCTCAATATGATGAAAAAACTGGAATTCTCTTTTGGAACATTTCTTTAAATCCAAAACAAACGGCAAAAAAGCAATTGGGATATCAAGTAAAATATCCTAGAAATAAAAAAGTAAACTTATAAAAAAAACCTCACATCTTTGTGAGGTTAATTTCTATAAAAAATCTAATTTACATATTCCTCCTATACTGCCCACCAACTTCAAATAAGCCAGTTGTTATTTGACCCAATGAACAATACTTAGTAGCATTCATCAAGACTTCAAAAATATTTTCGTTGTTGATGGCAGCATTTTGCAAGGCCTTGATTTGCTCTTGTTCTGTATCTTGATAGGTTTTATGTAAGTTTGCCAAGGTTTTGATTTGCTCTTGTTTTTCCTCTTCGGTAGCTCTAATCACCTCAGCTGGTAAAACGGTTGGCGAACCTTTGGAACTCAAAAAGGTATTTACCCCAATAATTGGAAACTCACCCGTATGCTTCAGCATTTCATAATACATACTTTCTTCTTGAATTTGATTGCGTTGGTACATGGTTTCCATCGCGCCCAAAACACCGCCGCGTTCCGTAATTTTGTCAAATTCTTTTAACACGGCATCTTCTACCAAATCCGTTAACTCCTCGATAATAAACGAACCTTGAATTGGGTTTTCGTTTTTGGCTAAGCCCAATTCTTTATTGATAATCAGCTGAATAGCCATGGCACGACGAACACTTTCCTCGGTTGGTGTCGTGATTGCCTCGTCATAGGCATTGGTATGTAGCGAATTACAATTGTCATAAATAGCATATAAAGCTTGCAACGTAGTTCGAATATCGTTAAAATCAATTTCTTGCGCGTGTAACGATCGACCCGAAGTTTGAATATGATATTTTAACATCTGCGCTCTTTCGTTGGCACCATATTTATTTTTCATGGCTTTCGCCCAAATTTTACGTGCTACTCTTCCAATCACAGAATACTCTGGGTCAATTCCATTCGAAAAGAAGAAGGATAAATTGGGTCCAAAATCATTAATATTCATACCACGGCTTAAATAATACTCAACATAAGTAAAACCGTTGGACAGCGTAAAGGCTAACTGAGTAATCGGATTAGCGCCAGCTTCGGCAATGTGATAACCTGAAATTGAAACCGAATAAAAGTTGCGCACATTCTTTTGAATAAAATATTCTTGTACATCACCCATCAATCGTAAGGCAAACTCCGTTGAAAAAATACAGGTGTTTTGCGCTTGGTCTTCTTTCAAAATATCCGCTTGTACTGTGCCCCGAACTTGGGATAGCGTTTTATATTTTATATCTTGATAGATTTCTAGTGGCAAAACTTGGTCGCCAGTTACACCAAGAAGTAGTAAACCTAAACCATTATTCCCTTCTGGTAATTCGCCATTATATTTTGGCCGAGGTAAACCTTTTTTCTTATAAATTTCGTTGATTTTTTCTTCAACCTCAACTTGCAGGTTGTTCTCCACAATATATTTTTCGCAACTTTGATCGATAGCGGCATTCATAAAAAAGCCTAACAGCATTGGTGCTGGACCATTAATGGTCATAGAAACCGAAGTCAATGGGTGACTTAAATCAAAACCAGAATACAACTTCTTAGCATCGTCTAGACAACAAATGGAAACGCCGGCATTACCAATTTTTCCATAAATATCAGGACGCAAATCGGGGTCGTTTCCATATAAAGTAACACTATCAAAAGCGGTAGACAATCTTTTGGCAGGCAATCCGGCACTCACATAATGGAAACGTTTGTTGGTTCTTTCTGGTCCGCCTTCGCCCGCAAACATTCGGCTTGGGTCTTCGCCTTCGCGTTTAAACGGATACAACCCTGCTGTGAAAGGAAATTCTCCAGGAACGTTTTCTTGTAGGTTCCATTTTAAAATATCGCCCCAGGCTTCATACTTGGGTAGTGCTACTTTTGGAATTTGAGTGTGCGATAAACTTTCGGTGTGTGTAGCAATTTTAATTTCCTTGTCACGTACCTTGAAACTGTAAATAGGATTTTTGTATTTAGAAACTTTTTCTTTCCAAGTAAGAATTATTTCCCAATTGAATGGGTCGAGGTTCATTTTTACGCGGTCAAATTCTTTCAGTAACAGATTTATGAATTCAAACTCTGACAGGGTTTCAAACCCTGTCAGAGTTAGTCCAAACTTATCTAAAACCGGAACTTTATTTGCAACTGATTCAACGGTTTTATAAATTCCATACAACTTTTGCGCTACCTCAACTTGTGTCAAAACCGTTTCATCATATTTGCGATTATTTTCTGCAATTTCAGATAAATAACGCGTTCTATGTGGTGGTATGACAAATATCTTCTCGCTCATTTCACGCGTGATTTCAAAAGTAGACTGTAAATTGGCTCCTGTTTTCTCCACTACTTTATCCATGATTTTCTTATAAAGCGTGTTCATTCCTGGATCATTGAACTGCGAAGCAATCGTACCGAAAACTGGCATTTCATCTGGATTGGTATCCCAAAGGTTATGATTGCGCTGGTATTGTTTTTTTACATCGCGCAGGGCATCAAGTGCGCCACGTTTGTCAAATTTGTTTAAAGCTACTAAATCAGCAAAGTCTAACATATCAATTTTTTCTAATTGTGTAGCCGCACCAAATTCGGGTGTCATTACATATAGCGATACATCAGAATGCTCAATAATTTCTGTATCACTTTGTCCAATTCCAGAAGTTTCTAAAATGATTAGGTCATATTTTGCTGCTTTCAAAACTTGAATTGCTTCATTAACATATTTAGATAAAGCTAAATTGGATTGACGTGTTGCCAAGGAACGCATATAAACTCTTGGATTGTTGATGGCATTCATACGAATTCTATCACCTAGCAAAGCACCACCGGTTTTGCGTTTTGATGGATCAACAGAAATTAATCCTATGGTTTTTTCTGGAAAATCGATTAAAAAGCGGCGCACCAATTCATCTACCAAAGACGATTTTCCTGCACCACCAGTACCTGTAATTCCCAAAACAGGAATGTGTGAGGTTTCATTTTTCTTGTGGATTTTGTCTAACGTATCTTTGGCTACCTCAGGAAAATTTTCTGCCGAGGAAATCACACGAGCAATTGCCGTTGGATTTTTTTCTTCCAAATGATTGATTTCACCATTTAAAACATCACCTACAGGATAATCCGATTTTTTTACCAAATCATTTATCATGCCTTGCAATCCCATGGCACGACCATCATCTGGAGAATATATTCTTGTAATTCCGTACTCATGCAATTCTGAAATTTCACTGGGCAAAATTACACCACCACCACCACCAAAAATCTTGATGTGTCCTGCGCCTTTTTCTTTCAATAAATCGTACATGTATTTGAAATACTCATTGTGGCCGCCTTGATAGGAAGTCATCGCAATAGCATTGGCATCTTCTTGTATAGCAGTATTCACTACTTCTTCTACACTTCTATCATGACCAAGGTGAATGACTTCAACACCAGTGGCTTGAATAATTCGACGCATAATATTTATAGCAGCATCGTGGCCATCAAAAAGAGAGGCAGCAGTAACAATTCTAACTTTATTTTTTGGGATATAAGGCATTTGTGATTCCATTTTGCGGATGTGATAATTTTGAGTGCGCAATTTACGTAATAAATAAAAATTGTTACAACGATTTCGTAGAAAACATAAAATTTATAACTGGTAATGATTTTATACTATCTCCTGTGCTTTTTTATGCAAAAAAAGACATTCATTACCTGATTAAATTAATTGGCTTCATTTTTGATATTCTTTTAAAAAAAATAATATATGAAATCGAAATTTATACTTCTTTTACTACTTCCAGTTTTAGGTTTCAGTCAAATAAAATTATCTGACCAAATAAAAAAATCAATTCCAAAGAAAATTCCAACTAGTAAATCTGCGTTAAGTGCAACTGATATCGCAAAAGGATTGAAAGAAGCGTTAAATAAAGGCATTGAGAAACAAGTATCTAAGCTTACTATGGAAGACGGTTTCTATAAAAACGAATTGGTAAAAATTTTGTTGCCAGAAGAGTTACAGAAAGTAGATAAAACCTTGCGAAAAATGGGACTCAGTTCGCTTGCCGACGAAGGATTACTAATGTTAAATCGTGCAGCAGAAGATGCAGTAAAGGAGTCTACGCCCATTTTTGTAAATGCGGTTAAAAACATAAGTTTTGACGATGCAAAAAATATTCTGATGGGTAATGAAAACCAAGCTACTTCTTATTTGCAAACCAATACTGCAAGTGCTTTATATGAAAAATTTAACCCTGTTATTCAAAATTCTTTTGCTAAAGTTGGTGCCGATAAAGTATGGGAAAGTATTATAAAAAAATACAATTCTATTCCATTAGTAAATAAAGTGAACCCCGATTTAACCGATTATACTACCAATGAAGCTTTAGAAGGTGTTTTTAAAATGATAGCTATAGAAGAAAAGACCATTAGAATGGATATGAAAGCAAGAACATCTCCATTATTACAACAGGTATTTGCTATGCAGGATAAAAAATAATTTAAATTTTTAGAAATCAATAACATAAGTATAACATAACCTTAACATTGTAGGATTGTAAGACGTCCTATATTTGTAAAGTAATAAATTTGGTTTTTTATTATAATGGTTTAGGTTAGTTTAGAAACTGTCAAGTCTGGGAAGAATTGGCAGTTTTTTAGTTTTGAGACCTCAAAAAACCTATGACTGAACTGTTAAATGTTTGTGGTTGCTCCACATTGACTACATGTCCGCAATTAGGAATTACTACCAAACTCGAAGATTTATAATGACTTTCTGCTACTTTTCTAACAGAAGGTAAAAACATGTAATCTTCTTCACCCATGATATATAGCGTTGGAATATTCATTTCTACTTGTCGAAAAAGTTTTAGTACTGGATTTATTTCTGCAGTGAGTTTAAACCATCTTATAAATTCTTTTTGGTACAATTTTTTAGCTTCGTTAATAAATAGTAGTCGCGACTGTTTGTGGTTTTTATTAGGCATTATGACAAAGGCAAAAAATTTGTATAAAACCAAATAAGGCAAAACATACTTAAAAATATTTCCCAGTCGCATTAAAATTTGAGAACGAAAATTCATTTTCAAAATCGCGCCACCTAGAATCATACTTTGCACTCTATGCGGATGCATTTCTGCTAACTGACGGATAAGAATTGTTCCTAAAGAAATGCCTACAAAGTGTGATTTTTGAATTTTTAAAAAATCTAAAACTTCAATAATATCTTCCGCCAATGCGGTAAATGTATATTTCTGTTTGAAGGCATTTTTTATCTGCTGATTAGAATTGCCATGACCTCTCAAATCCAATAACAAAACGTTATACTCTTTCTGAAATTCTCTAATTTGCTTGAACCAAATAGCCGAACTTCCGCCAGCGCCATGAACAAAGGTTACCCATTGTGCGCTTTTTGTGTTGGAGTAAATGGTGTAATTAATCACAAGCAAATCATTTATTAAGTTGTAAATATAGTATTTTGTAGAAAAACAAAATTTAAAATTGGCTTTTTAGTGCAGTAATTTGAAATAATTGAATGCTTTCACTAATCTGCTTCCATACCAAGAGAATAGTTCACCATCAACGAAAATGGTTTTAGCGTGATGAGTAAAACGACCAAGTTCAAAGGCATGTTCATCAGAAAATGGAAATGGTTCAGAAGAAAGTAAAACTAAATCCGGATCGCCTTGAATGCGCATTTTTTGAATAATTACTTCAGGATAGCGTTCTTCTCTAGTGTCATAAATATTTTGAAAGTTATTGATTTTCAACATTTCATGAATGAATGTATTATTTCCGGCAACCATATAAGGATTTGCCCAAATGAAATAAGCCACTTTTTGAACTGGTTTATCTTTTATAAAATCGAGAAAATCGCCATGTGCAAAGTTGATTTTATCTATCCATTTTTGTGCTTCGGTTCTTTTATTAAAGAGTTGACCAAAGTCTGTTATCATTTTCAAATTATCTTCTAAAGTGACAATATCTGTCACCCAAACCGGACAAATTTTAGAAAGTTCGGCTACTATTTCTTTGGTGTTTTCTTCTTTATTAGCGACGATAATATCGGGTTGTAACAAACGGATTTTTTCAAAATGCACTTTCTTTGTACCACCAACTATCTTCTTTGTTGATTTAAAATGAAACGGATGCACACAAAATTTGGTAATTCCAACTAGCTCTTCTTCCAAACCCAAATCATAAAGTAATTCAGTTATCGAAGGCACAAGAGAAACAATCCGTTTTGGTGAAGTTTCAAAAAAATGGGAAGTTCCAAGTTGGTCTATAAAAGTCTTCAAAATAGTTTATACTAAATTATTTTGTTTCAAAATCATTTCCATTTCTTGTTGCAATTTCAATGCTTCTTCTCTAGCCTTTTCGGCAAAATTGGTACCAGTTGAAGCGTAAATAATCGCTCTTGAAGAATTTATTAGTAAACCAATGTCATCATTCATTCCATAGGAACAAACATCATACAAACTTCCGCCTTGCGCTCCGACTCCTGGTACCAAAAGAAAACTATCTGGCACTATTTTCCGAATTTCTGTAAAATATTCTGCTTTTGTTGCACCAACAACATACATCAAGTTTTGACTGTTTTCCCAAGTTTTAGCTGTTTTGACAACCGTTTTATAGAGTTCTTGACCTCCCGAAACTTCGGGATTAATTTTTGTCTGAAAATCAAAAGCGCCTTCGTTGGATGTTAATGCTAATAGTATCGTATGTTTGTTTTCAAAAGCCAAGAAAGGTTCCACAGAATCTTTTCCCATATAGGGCGCAACAGTGACACTATCAAAATTTAAATCTTCCAGAAAAGCCTTGGCATACATGGTCGAAGTATTACCAATATCGCCACGTTTTGCATCAGCAATAGTAAAAATTTCAGGATATTTCTTGTTGATGTAACTGATTGTTTTCTCTAATGATTGCCAACCTTTCAATCCATAAGCTTCATAAAAAGCCGTATTGGGCTTATAGGAAACGCATAAATCATGAGTAGCATCAATTATAGCTTTGTTGAATTCAAAAATTGGGTCTTCGAGTTCGAGTAAATGCTTTGGGATTTTGGTTAAATCAACGTCAAGTCCAATGCAAAGAAAGGATTTTTTATGTCGAATTTGTTGGATTAGCTGTTGAGTAGTCATTGCAATTGTTTTTCAAAGATACAAACATCGACGAAAAAAAGTATAAATTAATAAACATTTTGAACGTAAACGAAACAAACTTAAAAAATCTTTGCTGCATTAAAAACGAGCCCAAATCATATAATAAATTTCATAAATCATGTAACTCAAAAATTTTTAGACCGAATAGTTTTGTACAGATTAAAAACTCTCAACAGATGAAAAATCTTCTACTACTATTGATTTGCATTAACTTACTGCCAGTTGCCAAAATAAAAGCGCAAACCAACGCAAACATTAAATTAGAAAAAACAGCAACATGGTCACCAGCACAACGCTTTGATAAACAGTATTATTATTTGCCCGAAATAGATGCTTATTATGATGTTTCGCAGCGAAAATATATTTACCAATCAAATAATGCTTGGGTTCGTTCAAACACTTTGCCTACGCGATATAACAATTATAATTTAAAAAAGGGCAAAATAGTATACATCACCGATTATCGCGGAAATACACCTTTCAAATACCACAAAAAACATAAGAGTAAATATTACCATCCACAAAATAATGGAAAACATAAAGCAATAGGTCAGGGAAAAGGTCACACTAAAAAAAAATCAGTAATAGCCCTACTTTCTATTAAAAAAAATTAAGAGCAGTCGTCGTTCAAATAGTCTTACTTAAAAGGCAATTTGTGAAAAGAATAACTAACTTTACCCATATTATGAAACTCTTCTTAAAATTTGATTTTAACACTATTGTTAAAATTCACATCGAACAACTTCTTGCTCAAAATTATATAAAATATAAGACAGTCACTTTTGGGGAAATTGAGTTGTTGGAGTCGCTTTCCGAAGAGAAAATGGCAGCAATTAGTGCTACATTGCAGGCAAACGGTATTGAAATTGTTGAAAATCAAAAAAGTGTTTTAGTTCAAAAAATAAAAGATTTAATCGTTGAAATGGTTAAAAGTGAAGAACCAATAAGCGTTAAAAGTTCCATTTATTTGTCAGAAAAACTTAATCATAGTTATGGTTATTTATCCAATTTATTTTCTGAAATCACCTATTCTTCCATAGAAAATTTTATAATCATCCAAAAAATAGAACTGGCGAAGGAACTAATTAATGCTGGCGATATGAATTTAACTGAAATTGCTTTTCGATTAAATTATTCTAGCGTGGCGCATTTGAGCACTCAATTCAAAAACACAACGGGAATTACGCCCTCTGCATTTCAGCGCATTATTTTAAAACGAAAAGAAAAATACAATAACAATAAATAAAATATGATGACCAAAGATTTTATAACCATAATTCTTGCCGATGATGATGAAGACGATAGATTATTTTTTACTGATGCTTTTGACGAATTAAAGATTAATACGAGAGTTAGCACCTATAATGATGGTGTGGAATTGATGGATTATCTGAATGATATAAATTCCATTTTACCTAATATTTTGTTTCTTGATATCAATATGCCAAAAAAAAATGGTGTAGAATGTTTATTAGAAATTAAAAAAAATGAGCGTTTCAACGATATTGCCATTGCCATTTATTCGACCTCGTCATCAGAGGAACACGTTGAAGAAACTTTTATAAATGGCGCAAATATTTATATTAAAAAACCAAATGACTTTCAAACCTTAAAAAAAATATTGGCCGATGTAGTGGCACTCAATTGGCAATATCACACATCTGGGTTAAACAAGGACAACTTTTTACTCCGAATGTAAAATGAAAAGAATTCAACTGCATAATTCACCGCTATTTTTAAGAATAATTTTTGTACTATCAGCAGCTATTATTTTTTTTATTGCGGGAGTCACCTTTAAACACATTACGGTTTTAAAAAAGTCTTCCACATGGATGGTCAACAGTTATGAAGTAAACATCGAATTAGAAAAACTTATTTCCTATTTGAAAGATGCCGAGACAGGGCAAATGGGTTATGCTGTTACAAGAGATAAAAGTTTTTTAAAACCTTATTACAACTCCAAACAATTGATGAAAGCCTCTTTCGACAAAGTATCAGAGTTATGCAGAAATAGCAGAACGCAACAAGATAATTTAAAAAAGTTACTAGGTCTAATCAATAAAAGACAAAATCACCTTTCCCAAGCGCTGTATCTTATTAAACAAAATAAAATCACTGATATTGTTTTGCAAGAGAATTTAAATGAAGGTAAAAAAACCATGGACACCATCAGGAAAAAAGTGGAAGAAATGTTAATTGTAGAAAAAAATCTCCTAAAAATAAGACAAGATGATTATCACAATACTATAAATTATACACCGCTTTTTATTTATCTAACTTCAATAATTTCGCTAGTTCTTTTAACAATAGCTTTTGTTAAAATGAATGAGGATTTAATTGTACTCAAAAAAGCCAATAACAAACTAACAGTCACTAATCAAGCCAGTAGTTTGGCAGAAATTGTAGGTGAATTTGGGAGTTGGCAGCTAAATTTAGAAACAAACGAATATCATTTTTCTGATAATGAATACCGTCTTTTAGGTTGTGATCCACAATCGTTTAAAGCCAGCTTAGAAAAACGACTCGAGTTTGTGCATCCAGAAGATTTAGATTATGTGATAAAAACAACCAACGTCATGTTTGCCAATAAAGATCTTCCTTCTTACACTTATAGAATAATCCGAAAAGATGGCGAAATACGATATTTTAGAGGAATGGGAAGAATTGTTGAAAATTTATCTGGTAATAAAACATTTGTGGGAACAACCAGCGATGTAACCGACGAAATTTTAGCTAATAAATTACTGGAAGAGCGCAATAGAGAACTAGAACTTAACAACAAAGAATTAACGGCTTTCAACTATATCGCTAGTCATGATTTGCAAGAACCTTTGCGAAAAATTGAAACATTTATATCAAGATTAATCGATAAAGACTCCACAAGTTTGTCTGAATCGGGGCAACAATACTTGAATAAAATAAAGTCTTCTACCAGTAGAATGCGAATTCTTATTGACGACTTACTTCAATTTTCTCGAACCAACAAAAGTGAAAAAATTTATGAACTCTCTGATTTGAATGTTCTCTTTGACAATGCCAAGCAAGAACTAACACAAGCGATTGACGAAAAAAATGCTAAAATTGTAACTAACAAATTGCCCGAAATGAGTGTAATTCCGTTTCAAATTCAGCAATTGTTTACAAATATCATAGGAAATTCATTGAAATACAGTAAGGAAAATGTTCCGCCAATAATAAAGATTACTAGTGCATTGGTACATTCAAAAAACGAGAAGCGACTGCCAGACAGCCATGATAAATTTTATAAAATAGCCATAGAAGACAACGGAATTGGTTTTAATCAAGAATATGCCGATAAGATTTTTATCCTATTTAACCGGCTTCACAATAAAAACGAATACTCTGGAACAGGAATTGGACTTGCCATTTGCAAAAAAATTGTTGAAAATCATCGAGGCTACATTTTTGCCACTGGTAAACCTCAAGTAGGAACCAAAATTACGATTTACCTTCCTGTAGCTTAATTTCGGAACTCTTTTTATTAAAAAACAGCAACAGCAAGCGCTCCAAAACTAGGAGCGCTTTTTTTTGTACCTATCAGATGGTAACTATGTAATTATTGTAGAAAAGTATGTAAATAGAAGTAAACGATAAGGTTGCAAATTTGTACTGTAATAAAAGGTACAAAAAAACAATTCCGATTTTACAACAAAAAATAATAAAACTGATAATTATGAAAAATCTAAAAAAAATTGCTCTATTAGCTTTACTAACGATAGGAACAGTCGCCACTACAACTGCACAAGGTCCAGGAAGTACTAAATTTGGGGTTAAAGGTGGATTAAATATGTCGAATCTATATACTGAAGATGTAGACGATCAAAATGTACTTCTTGGGTTTAATTTGGGTGTATTTGTAGAAGTGCCTATCACATCGAGAGTGTCTATACAACCCGAATTACTTTACACAACAAAAGGTGCCGAATTAAAATATGATAATGCCTTTGCGCAAGGAACAGGAAAATTTAGATTAAACTACATTGAAGTTCCTTTATTACTAAAATTTAATGTGACTAAAAGTTTTGATGTTCATTTTGGACCATACGTAGCATATTTAATTGATTCAAAAATCACTAATGAAGACGCCAACGGAAACATCAACTTTGAAGAAGCTGTAAATGAAGATGATTTAAACAAATTAGACTTTGGATTAGCTGCCGGAATTGGTATTAACTTCGACGGTTTTGGAATTGGAGCTCGTTATAATTATGGTTTAACAACAGTAGGTAAAGAACGAACATTCTTAGGCCAATCCTATACATTCCCTGATAGTAAAAACAGCGTTCTAAGCATTTTTGCTACAATCTCACTTTAAAAAAAATAATTATGCAAAATTTATTATACACAGTAGCGGTAATCATGGTGATGCTATGGGCACTTGGTTTCTTAGTCTACAGCGTTGGAAATATTATTCACATTCTTTTAGTAATTGCAGTAATTGCGGTTTTACTAAGAGTAATTAAATCAAAAACAGTTTAGAAATTATGAAAAACAATGATGTATTATTAGGTATTCTTGGTGGAGTTGCAGTTGGAGCCGTTTTAGGCGTCTTATTTGCCCCAGCAAAAGGTAGCGAAACCAGAAAAAAAATAGCCAACACGAGTGTGGATTTTAAAGACAGCATAAAAGAGTCTTTGGAAAATTTTTCTGAAAAAATCGCTCAAACCATTAACGGATTAAAAGACGAAGCCAATGAAATTATTGCAGATGCAAAAGACATCATTGATGAAGAAAAAGTAAATTTTGACAATTTGAAAGAGATGAACAAGTCAAAAACCCTATCGTAAGTAAGTAAGTAATGGAATCATTTGCAACATCTAAAGATAAACTTTTCGAAAAAGTTGAAAATTATGCTAACACCAGCATCGATTTATTGAAGCTTAATGCAGTAGAAAAATCAGCCGATGTAGTATCATCATTAGCTCATCGAATTGTTCTCCTTTCGATTGTTGCAATGTTTACATTGTTTATCAATATTGGTGTTAGTATGTACATTGGTAAATTACTAAACGAATACTATTTAGGCTTTTTCATAGTGTCAACGTTTTACTTGGTATTAGCCATGATCGTTTACCTCTTTAGAAATAGATTTTTAAAAATGCCCATTAGCAATATGGTCATCACAAAGCTCTTAAAAAAAGTTGACTTAGACGATGTGTTAAATACCAGTAAGTAACAAAACTAAAAATGAGACCATTAACGCCTACAGAAAAACTTGAAAGTGCTATAGCTATTTTAGAAGCAAGACAATCTAATCAATGGCAAGAAATCCGATGTCAATTTGATAGTGTAATTGAAACTACAAAACCTATCAATATTATTAAAAACACATTAAAAGATTTTAGTACAATACCTAATGCCAAAAAAAGTATACTAGGTCCAATTACAGGCATAGTAGCAGGATATGTTTCCAGAAAAATAGTAGTAGCTGATAATTCAACTAGTACTTTAAAGAAAATAAGTGGTTATGTGCTTCAAATGGCGGTAACCAAATTAATATCAAAACAAGTAAATTAAAAACAAATATGAATACAAAAATTACATTAAAATCGATTTTCACCATTGTTGCTATAGTTTGTGCAACCTCAATAGTAAACGCTCAAGAACAAACAAAAAATTATGACCAAGGTTTCCGACTAGGATTTGGAATCAATGCAGGATTACCAACAAATGACCCTTATGATTTAAATCTCGGTGCCGATGCCAGAATTCAATACGATTTAACAAAAAGATATTCGTTGACCTTGACAACAGGTTTTAGCAATATGTTCGTATCAGGTGATGACAACGATTTAGGTTATATTCCTGCCAAAGTGGGTTTCAAAGCATTTATATTAAAAGATCAGTTGTATCTAATGGGTGAAGTTGGTGCTGCTTTTGCTGTAACCAATGGTTATGATAAAACTTCATTATTACTCAGTCCATCCATAGGATATGCCACTGATAAATTTGACATCAGTTTACGATATGAGCATTTTAACGATTTTCCAATAGAAAACAGCAATAACATCATCGGAGAAGGCTTAGGACTTATAGCATTGCGTTTAGCTTATGGATTTAAACTTTAACACTTAAATACTTTATTATGAAAACTATATTAAAAACTTTTACAACATTAACTGTACTTCTTTCTATAATTTCTTGTCAAAATCCACAAGAGAAAAAGACAGAAGAGCTGGCCAATAATTACGTAAAATTTGTCGACTCGGTTGCCAATATCGACCAGGAACAAGCTATCGAAAATTGGGATGCTATTCAAAAAATGAACGAAAATAAAACTGCTGAACTCAACATCGAAGTAGATAAATTGGAAGATAAAACCCAATTGAATGCAAAAATTGACTCTGCAACAATCAAATATGAAAAATGCCAACTACGATTAATGGAATTAAAATCTAAATATGATTCAGAAAACAAAGCCATTACAATGAGAAAAGCATTATTTGGGAACGATTATGTAGCGGATGATTTAACTTTTACCTGGGTAAATAAAAACAATATTCTAAGTGTTTATGAAAAATTTACTACTACTGTAACACAAAATAAAGATAGCTATTCACGACAAGAATGGGATCAATTAAAAATGTTATATGAAGCATTAGATAACAGAAAAAATACTGTTGAAAAACAAGGACTAACAGCTGCTGACAATAATAAAATAGCCACATTAAAATTTAAATTTGGACCTATGTTTATGGTGAACAGAATGGGCGCTAAATCTGAAGAAAATTCAGAAGCTAAAGAATAAAAAGTTTGGTTTTAAATTAGGTGGAAGGCAGCGAGATTTAGTCTCGCTGTCTTTTTTTTTGGTACTAAAAAACTTCGCTTTCTTTGAGTTTCTCCATATTGTTAACCAACTGAAGTTCGTCAACAAATTTTTGGATTTTACCATTCATTACGCCATCCATATCAAAAACATCTAACCCAATTCTGTGATCGGTTACACGACCTTGAGCATAGTTATACGTTCGGATTTTCGCAGAACGGTCACCTGAACTTACTTGAGAAGTACGTTTGGTAGCGTCTTCCGCTTGCTTCTTGGCTAATTCTTGTTCGTATAATCGGGAACGCAATACTTCTAAGGCTTTATCCTTATTTTTATGTTGTGATTTTTGATCTTGACATTGTGCCACCAAACCCGTTGGGATATGCGTTAAACGCACAGCCGATTTAGTGGTATTCACCGATTGACCTCCTGGACCAGAGGAACAGAAAAAATCTACACGAACATCGTTCATATCGATTTGTACATCAAACTCTTCGGCTTCGGGTAATACCATTACGGTTGCTGCCGAAGTATGAACTCTTCCTTGTGTTTCGGTTTGTGGAACACGTTGCACTCGGTGAACACCAGCTTCAAACTTTAATGTTCCGTATACATCTTCACCCGTAACTTCAAAAATAACTTCTTTAAATCCACCAGATGTTCCTTCGTTCATATCCACAACTGACGTTCTCCAACCACGAGCTTCGCAATACTTGGTATACATACGGAATAAATCACCTGCAAAAATAGATGCTTCATCGCCACCAGTTCCGGCACGAATTTCAACCATAACGTTCTTGGCATCTTCTGGATCTTTAGGAATCAACATAAACTTGATTTCCTCTTCTAGTTCGGGTAATCGTTCTTTCGCTTCGTCTAATTGCATTTTGGCCATTTCTACCATTTCAGCATCGGAACCGTCTGCTAAAATTTCGTTGGCTTCTTTAATATTGGCATCAAGCGTCACATATTCATCGCGCTTTTCCATCAGTGCTTTCAGCCCTTTATATTCTTGATTTAACTGTACGTAACGCTTTTGCTCAGAAATCACATCGGGTTGAATAATCAAATCCGAAATTTCATCGAAACGCTGTTTTACATATTGCAATCTTTCTAACATGGTATTGTCTTTATTAGGAGTGCAAAAATACAAAAAAAGTGTTCAGTTCGCGGTGTTCAGTTGGCAGAAATTTTATAGTATTGTAACAACTAAAAAAAATAAAAAATGAAACCATTCTTTGGGATTATTCTGCTTGCCTTTTTGCTTTCTTGTCAAAATAAAGAAAAGAAAAACTTTGAACAATTAGAAAAAATGAATTGGCTTATTGGAAGTTGGGAACGTTTAATGCCCGAAGGATTACTAACTGAAACATGGACTCAAGAAAACGACAGTACTTTCATCGGTAAAAGTTATTTTATTATCAACAATAAAGACACTGTTCACTCTGAACAGATTGAATTAAAGGTGCAACAAGAGGTTTTGGTTTATAGCGCCACGGTCAAAGGACAAAATAATGACGAACCCGTTGATTTTAAATTAAATTCCGATACTGATAACGCTTTTAGTTTTGAAAATTTGAAACATGATTATCCTCAAAAGATTGTGTACAAAAAAGTAAATGAAACCAGTTTAATCGCCACTATTTCTGGAAAACAGCAAGGAAAACAAACGCAAGAAAGTTATCCGATGAGAAAGAAATAATCAATTCTTATCTTCTAGCTTTAAAATAATCTTGAAAGAAAGTACAATCTGACGCTAAATCTTGGTAATAATCAGGATAATTTGTTTTCAAATCTTGATAATATTTATTTCTATTGAATACTGATTTTTTATAATCATCATATTTGCCATCATATTCATAGGGTGTTTCATTTTCAATTTTATACGACTCACACTTTGCTATCATTTTTAAACATAACGCTTTAAATTTATCAGTCTTTGCATTTTTTAAAGCCAATTTATAATAATTCTTCGCCAAATTACATTGGAAAAATTCTTTATCATCTTCAAGAGAAGTACTTCCACCAGCCAAACTCGACCAATAATAGCGTCTCATCATCCAAGAGTTTCCATGTTGTGACATATTATAATAACCATTTGCCACAAGGAAATAATAGTAATCTCGATCTTTAGTTTTTGTACCGTTAGCTTTGTTTAAATATTTGATTAATAATTTAGTTACGGTGAACTTATTCAATCGAATAGTATCTTTTAACGGAATAAATTCGGGTGTATATTTAAGTTCATAAAATGGGTTTTGATCAAAAACATTACTTCCAGAATCCCAACTATTACCACTTCGTTCCCAAGCAGAATATCTATCATTCCATTGCTTATTGCTAACCTTTTTAAATGCCACAAGTGCGCTTTGTAATTTATTTTGTCTGATATATTTTGTACCTAACAAATCATACATTCTTGAGATTTCTCTTTTCAAAACGCTGTATTTATAAATTGCAAATTCATCATTACTAGTTCTGTTTACAATAACATTATTTATCAAGGCTTGCACTTGTTCTGGTGTATACATGATATTGATGTAATCAAAATAATTATCGTAGAAATCAGCATAATTATCGCCTTTACTTTTCTTTGATTTCCAAAAAGCGTTGTAATAGGTAGTAGTTTCTTCATCCCAATGAACTTCGTTCATCAACGAATACAACAAGGCAGCATCAGTGGTATTGTCTTTGTACTCTAATTCTCTTCCTATGGCAAAAAGAAATTTTTGATGCTTTTTGTTTTTAAGTAAAATCGGTTTTATGTCATCCAAAATAATCGCTTTTCCAAATTCTTGATTGGCAGTTAAGGCTAATGCTTTAAGGATATTTATTTGATTTTTGATTTCAACAGTACTATTATCCTTTTCTAAAACGGCAATATTATCTATACATTTTTGATAGTCTTTACTCATAAATTGTAGATATACCTTACTCAAATTCCATAACAAAGGATTATCTGTATTTTTACTATTAACCGTTTCACTAAAGGCCAACACCTTTGAAGCATATTGCCTGTCCTCTTCTATCCTTTTGGAAATTTGCATTATTGAATTATTGTTTTCTTCTTGCCAAGAATTTCTTCTGGTAGCAGGCTCAAACAAAGAATAATAGGGTGTAAAAACCCAATCTTCCATTTTATTCATTTCGCGCAACAAAAGAAAACTAAAACCTTCTGAATTAGGCGCTAATTGATGTAATTTTTGAATGTATTCTAATGATTTATCTACAGTTAGAATTCCTTTCAAAAGATACACATTGGCTTTTTCTTTATCATTTTTGGCAAAGGCTAACACTTTTTCAATTGGAATTTGAGAATTGTATTGCTGTGAAATCATGAAGCGCTTGTCGGGTGCATTGGCAAAAACTTGAGCTGCATAAAAATTACACAAAGCCGAATCTACTTCTGCAAGAGATTGAAAATACAAACTCCAATAATAGATGATATCTTTTTTATTGGACTTTTTTATATTTTCTTCAAATAAAGCATTGATGGTTTTAACATCACTATTATAGTAGGAAAGGCGCATGGCTAAAAACAAATAGCGAAACTTGATAGCTTCTGTTTTAGAAGTTTCAGCTAATCGAATGGCTCGTTTAATTTGATTACTACGTTTAACAGTAACAAACGATTTATTTCTCTCCCACGGATCTTCTTCCCATGAATTTCCAAACTCTGAATTTTTTGCAAATTTTAAATAATTGATGGCTTCTAAATCTTTGACTTGAAACAAGTACTTAATCATCGAGTTAGTAGAATTAGCATTAATTTCATTAGCTGGAAGTGAATTTAATACTATAGAAATATCGGTCAATTTTACTTTTCCTTTACAGTAATCCAACCACAGTTTTTCATTTGGAAAAACATAACCCGCTGGATATTGAATACCGGGATAGAAATAATTAGCCGAATAATTAAATTCCTCAAACAAATAGTAGCCAAAAGCTTTGCTATTTAAAAATGAAAAACGTAAATCTTCACCTCTCGGATAAAATCCGCAAGCCAATAATCCGTTATTTACTAAAATCAGTAAAAAAACTAGTGATTTCTTCATTGGAGTAATTTTTTAATTGTTCTTCATCTAGGTGAAATAATGAAATGGTTGTGTTGTCATCGAAATCTATATTGCTCTTCAATAATTTGATTGCACTTTTTATTTTTTCTGCGTTGATTTCTTCAAACTTTATTTTGTCGCCAATTCTAAGATATATATCATTAACCACAGTGTCTTTTGTTACAGAATACCACAGTGGTTTGTCTTGTTTTAATATCTTTTTCATGCCTTTGTTATTAGCATAAATCACATTTGAAAAACGTTTATTTTGATATACTTGCATCCAAGAATAAATAGGCAAAGCGATGTCAATATGTTTGGGATATTTAGGAACCGATTTTAAATAGCTTTCTAATTCAGCTAAGTCTAAAATCGAATTTTTATTTTCATTTTCTAGCGGATTGATTAAATTATAACACATGAGCATCACTTTATCTACTGGTGGAACGCCCATTTTATCTGGATATTTATAAGGATACAATCGCAAGGTGCAACTGATTTCTTTTTTAGAAATTTCTTTTAGTTTCTTGAGAAAATAAAAATAATTGTCTTTGGTTTTCATGGTCCAATCGCAATCCATTTGAAACTCAATGGGCTTTTTGGCTTGCTCAAATCGCTCTTTACTGTATTTATTTATAAGGAAATTTATATTGTCAGCCAAGGTATCAATAGCACCTTTGGAAGCTTTTAGAAAAACAGCATTTTTCAAAAAAACTGTTGGGATAATAGAAATACTATCTTGTCTATTATAAAAATACAATTGGGTTTTAGAAATTGGGAAAAAACCTAAAGCATCACTATAATCTACCTCAAAGAATTTCACATAAAGTTTATTGACTTCACTATTTCTTCTTAGCGTATCTAACTCTTGTGACATTTGATATTGATTTGACTTCCAATAGTAAAAAGCACGCTCAACATTTTCTATTTTATTCTCTTTTTGACAAGAAAAAAAGAACTGTGAAAGCAACCCAAGAAGTAGTATTTTTTTCATTTTAAGAATTTTAGTTATAACGAATTGTTAGTATTAAAAGTATATTTTATTTTGGAATTATTTACAATAAAAAAACCTCGCTTATTTCTAAACGAGGTTTGTAGAAAAGCACTTCGACTGCGCTCAGCGTGACAACTGAAAACTGCGACTGAAAACTACTTCACCGGAATATTCGCCAAAATCTCCAAGAAAAACTTCCAAAACTTCTGAGACGATGTTATCGAAGCTCTTTCATCAGGACTGTGCGCGCCGTGAATGGTTGGCCCAAAAGAAATCATATCCATTCCGGGATAATTGGTTCCCAGAATGCCGCATTCTAAACCTGCGTGACAGGCAACAACTCTTGGTTTTTCGTTGTTTTGCTTTTCGTAGATACTAACTAAAACGTCCAATATTTCAGAGTTTACATTGGGTGTCCAGCCTGGATAACTTCCGCCAAAAGTCACTTCGCAACCAAACAATTCATAAGCCGAACGCAAACCGTTGGCTAAATCCATTTTAGATGTTTCAACTGATGAACGAGTTAAGTTTTGGATAGTTATTTCGCCGTCTTTAACAATCACACGAGCAATGTTATTAGAGGTTTCTACTAAATCTGCCATGTCAGCACTCATTCTGTAAACGCCATTGTGTGCCGCATAAATCGAACGCAATAAACCTTCCTGAACGCCCAAATCCATGACTTTTGATGGGACATCGCTTTTCACTATTTCAATAGTCAAATTAGGTTCCATCGTTTTGAATTCCGTTTTAATATCGTTGATGATTTCTTGCATGTCAAACACAAACGCTTCATCATACATTCCGGCCACGATTACTTTAGCAACACTTTCTCTTGGAATGGCATTGCGCAAACTTCCACCGTTGATTTCAGCAATTTGAAGACCGAAGTTTTCAAAACCATCAAATAATAAACGGTTCATAATCTTATTGGCATTTCCCAAACCTTTATTGATATCCATGCCCGAATGTCCGCCGTTTAGCCCTTTTACGGTAATGGTGTAACCTACTGAATCTTCGGGAGTTTCTTCTTCGTTGTAACTTCTATTGGCGGTGACGTCTATTCCTCCAGCACAACCAATGTCGATTTCGTCGTCTTCTTCGGTATCTAAATTTAAGAGGATTTCGCCTTTTAAAATTCCCCCTTTTAAATTTAACGCTCCTGTCATTCCAGTTTCTTCATCAATGGTAAACAAGGCATCTATGGCTGGATGTGGAATGTCTTTGCTTTCTAAAATAGCCATGATAGCAGCCACTCCAAGCCCATTGTCAGCACCCAATGTTGTTCCTTTTGCTCTAACCCAGTCGCCATCTACATACATCTCGATTCCTTGGGTAAGGAAATCAAAATTGGTATCGTTATTTTTTTGGTGCACCATGTCTAAATGGCCTTGTAGGACAATGGTTTTTCGGTTTTCCATTCCCGGAGTGGCTGGTTTTCTTATGATTACATTTCTGATTTCGTCTTCAAAAGTTTCCAATCCCAAACTGTTTCCAAAGTTTTTCATGAATTCGATTATACGTTCTTCTTTTTTTGACGGACGTGGCACCGCATTCAAATCGGCAAACTTATTCCAGAGCGCTTTTGGCTCTAGGTTTCTAATTTCTTGGCTCATTATAGTGTTGTTTTTTTTAATTATCGAGGCACAAAGTTACAAAGTTGACCCATCAGTTCGGGAGATTTTTATGAAATAAAAATTGTATCGGGAACTCATCTTAATAAATTTATTTCTAAATCGATATTGTCTTTATATTTACATTTTAAAAATCGACTTTGAAAAAAAAATACATTCTTCCCTTATTTTTAGTTTTTCAGATTGTTTTTCTAAAGGTTTTAGCCTTTATCCCTGCCTTTGTTGAGCAATGGTACAGCAATGGATTATATGTTTATATTGCTAAAATCAG
Organism: Flavobacterium aureirubrum; assembly: GCF_038739835.1. NCBI lineage: Bacteria > Pseudomonadati > Bacteroidota > Flavobacteriia > Flavobacteriales > Flavobacteriaceae > Flavobacterium > Flavobacterium aureirubrum. The sequence continues at coordinate 34,053 of NZ_JBCGDO010000014.1, read as the reverse complement.
CCGAACGGTTTTGGGTAAAGTTCCTTTTTCTGTTGGGGATTTAATTTATTCCGCAGCGATTGTTTATGCTGTTTATTGGCTTGTTAAAAACAGAAAAAGCGGCTGGAAAAACCTGACTTTAAGCATTTTGAGTTTTCTCTCGGTGCTTTATTTTGCGTTTCATTTTCTGTGGGCGTTTAATTATTATCGTGTACCACTTTTTGAAAAAATGCAAATCCGTCGTGACTATAATGAAGAAGACTTGCTGCAATTCACTGAAAAACTGATTGTGACTACTAATGCCATTCATTTTAAGATTACCAAAGACAAAAACAAAAAAGTCACTGTTCCCTATTCGCAAAACGAGGTTTTTATGATGACACAACGCGGTTATGACCTCCTGGCAAAGCAACATCCCTATTTTAGTTATAGTATTCCCAGTCAAAAAAAATCCCTACTTAGTTTGCCTTTGACTTATATGGGATTTGGCGGCTATTTAAACCCGTTTACTAACGAAGCTCAGGTAAATGACCGGTTGCCGATGTATAGTTTCCCGAATGTGGTTTGTCACGAAATGGCCCATCAAATTGGTTTTGGTAGTGAAAGCGAGTGCAATTTTATTGGCTTTTTAGCCGGAGTTTCAAATGATGACTTGTACTTTCAATATTCGGCTTATGCAACAGCTTTGCGGTATTGTTTAGGGACTGTGGCTGCAAAAGAGAAAACCTTGTTTGAGCGATTAAAGTTAAAAGTAAATCCCGGAATTATTAAAAACTACCGAGAAAGTGAAGCTTTTTGGAAACAGTATGACACCGTTATCGACAAAGCCTTTCATGCTTTTTATAATCAGTATTTGAAGTCCAACCAGCAGGAAGATGGGATTGATAGTTACAATAAGTTTGTGGATTTGTTAATTAATTATTATCGCCTTTAGTTAGCTTGTACTGTTTTTGAGGCTGTTACAGTTCCAATACAAGACAGATTGTTCCCGACGCTCGACCCATCACTTCCGACTACAGACTCATCACTTCCGACGTCCGGCTCATCACTCCGAGCTTTACAAAGTCTCCCAACTTCGTGGCAACAAAAAAGCAAATCCCAAACAAATCCCTTCACGTGGTACTTCACCAACTTCAAAAATCTTCCAACTTTATACAAAACCAATCAATATAACAATCCCGTCAGGGATGATATACCGGTAAGGATGTATTTTAATGCAGCCAACCAAAGCCAGCTCCACAAAGACTCCCCACTACCACCCAAATCCCTTCGCGTGGTTTCAAAAAAAAAATAACAACAAAACAAACTTATAGGCTGTTTTTCCTGCGAGTATTTTTAGTATATTTGATAGAAGGATTTCTTCGTCAGTTCGCTATCGCTCGGGTGTGGATATTTTTTCATGGTCTGAGATAAATGGTAACTATAAATGACACTCCCTGCAAAAGTTAAAACTAAATAACTATGCGAATATTTCTTCTAATACTACTCGTTCTGCACGGATTTATTCACTTGATGGGTTTTACAAAAGCTTTTGACCTGGGTACTTTTACGCAACTATCCAAAGAAATTTCTAAACCGATGGGTGTTTTTTGGCTGACAGCCTTTATACTATTTCTAACAGCAGCCATTTTATTTTTTCTGAAAAAAGAAGAATGGTGGATAGTTGGGACAACAGCAGTTATCATTTCGCAAATACTAATTTTCACTGTTTGGAACGATGCGAAATTTGGAACCCTAGCCAACCTAATTATTTTTTGTGCGCTATTATTAAACTATGGAAGCTATAGTTTTGAAAAAAGCTATCAAAAAGACGTAAAAGAAAATCTGCAGCGCACTTCGAAGTTGCCAACAGAATTACTTACTGAACAAGATTTACTTCCCTTGCCTGAACCGGTGCAGCGCTATATAAAGTATTCGGGTGTGGTAAACAAGCCAAAACCTCATAACATGCGGATTGTATTTGAAGGACAAATGAGAGAAAAAGGAAAAGATTTTTTTCCGTTTACTTGCGAACAGTATAATTCTTTTGACGAACCTACCCGTTTGTTTTTTATGAAAGCAAAAATTAAGGGCTTTACTGTGCCCGGTTATCACAAATACAATAATGCCTCCGCTTTGATGGATATAAGACTTTTTGGATTCTTCCCTATTGTAAAAAAAGCAGGAAAAGAGATGAACCAAGCGGAAACTGTGACCCTTTTTAATGATATGTGTTTGATGGCACCTGCTACCTTAATTGACAAACGAATTACGTGGCAAGCTATTGACAGTAATTCGGCGAAAGCCACTTTTACAAATCAGAGTAACAAAATAACGGCCATTTTATACTTCAATGATGAAGGGCAATTAATTGATTTCATTTCCAAAGATAGAGACGTAAATAATTATCCATTTTCAACACCTGTGCGTAATTATAAAAATAAAAATGGTCTAAACATAATGACGTATGGCGAAGCTATCTGGCATTACCCTGATGGAAAATTTGTTTACGGGAAATTTAATTTGAAGGATATTGAATATAATGTTACAGCACTAAAGTAACATGATGTAAAGCTTAGTAAAAAACTGTAGTACTAAAATGCATTATTGAAAAATATCTTCTTTGAAGAACGGGTGCAAAAGAATTTACAGAATAAAAGAATTTTATTTGTATTCCAATAACTGAAAATCCTTAGGTTTTTGAACACTTTCATCTTTGCGACCATAACGCACTAATCACTTCACGCGGATATAATTTCAAATAACAACAAAGCAAACTTACAGGCTGGTTTTCTAACACTATTTTAGTATATTTGATAGAGGGATTACCGCCCCGGTGTGAATGTTTTTCATGGTCTGAACGAGTACTGATTTAATCGACAGTGAGACTATACAAACCAAGACTCATAACAAATTTACAATCCATGATACAGGTACGAAAGTGACGAAATAAACTATTAAATCAAAGCTACCAAAACCCCTAGAAACAAAAAAAGCCGCTAAACATAGCGACTCTATTCTGTGATCCCAGAAGGATTCGAACCTTCGACCTACTGCTTAGAAGGCAGTTGCTCTATCCAGCTGAGCTATGGAACCATTTTCTATTAGCAAATTAAGCTACTATTCTTCACCGTTAACATTAAAATTCCTTAAAACTTAACCTTCGACCTTCCCGATTTTCAATCGGGATGCTCTATCCGGCTGAGCTATGGAACCATTTTCTTTTAGCAAATTAAGCTACTATTCTTCGCCGTTAACATTAAAATTCCTTAAAACTTAACCTTCGACCTTCCCGATTTTCAATCGGGATGCTCTATCCGGCTGAGCTATGGAACCATTTTCTTTTCGCAAATTAAGCTACTATTCTTCGCCGTTAACATTAAAATTCCTTAAAACTTAACCTTCGACCTTCCCGATTTTCAATCGGGATGCTCTATCCAGCTGAGCTATGGAACCAAAAAAGTTTTAATTAAAAACTATTAAATGTCGGGGTGGCAGGATTCGAACCTGCGGCCTCCTGCTCCCAAAGCAGGCGCGATAACCGGGCTACGCTACACCCCGTATTTCGTTACTTGTGCCCTTACCGACTTCTCATCAGGACAACATAACTGGGCTCCGTGCTACCCAATGTACTTATCAATTGCGACCTTCCCGACTTTCAATCGGGACGCAATAGCTAGGCTACAATTCAACCTATCAGCGGAGAGACAGGGACTCGAACCCTGGCGACGGTTACCCGTCGACAGATTAGCAATCTGCTCCGTTACCACTCCGGCACCTCTCCTACAATTTCAATAAACAAAAAGAACATTTTCTTAAAGCGGTTGCAAATGTAATTTAACATTCTATAATTTACAACTATTTCATTTCTTTTTTTAATTAAATGGGGAAATAAACTGTGAATAACTTAATTTTCAACAAACTAGAAAAATAGCACCCATAGGATAGCATCACAATCATTGAATTATATCTATCGCAATAAATCATTTTAAGATAAAAAGTTTAGCTTTGCAGTACAAACAAACAATTTACGCAAATGAATACAAAAGTTGTGATAGTGGCCGCTGTGAGAACGCCTATCGGAAGTTTTATGGGTAGTTTATCAACAATTACAGCTCCTCATCTGGGAGCCATAGCTATAAAAGGAGCGCTTGACAAAATTAATCTTGACCCTAACTTGGTTGATGAAGTTTTGATGGGTAATGTTGTACAAGCAGGCGTAGGTCAAGCACCAGCCACACAAGCCGCAATTTTTGCAGGATTGCCCAGTACAGTCCCTACAACCACTGTTAACAAAGTTTGCGCTTCTGGTATGAAAGCCATTATGCAGGGTGCACAAGCTATTATGTCTGGTGATGCCCAAATCGTTGTTGCTGGTGGCATGGAAAACATGAGTTTAATTCCTCATTATGTCCACTTGAGAAACGGTGTAAAATTTGGACCCACTTCTCTCGTTGACGGAATGCAAAAAGATGGTTTACTAGATGCTTATGATAATACCGCAATGGGAGTTTGTGCTGATTTGTGCGCTACTGAATATAAAATATCTCGCGAAGAACAAGATGCATTTGCCATTCAATCCTATGAACGTTCAGCAAAAGCTTGGAACGAAGGGAAATTCAACAATGAAGTCGTTCCTGTAACTATTCCTCAAAGACGTGGTGAACCGATAATTTTTGCGAAAGATGAAGAATTCACCAATGTTAAATTAGATAAAATCCCCACATTAAATGCGGTTTTTACCAAAGACGGAACGGTAACAGCGGCCAACGCATCTACTATAAATGATGGTGCGGCTGCACTAGTATTAATGAGTGAAGAGAAAGCTATTTCTTTAGGATTAAAGCCATTAGCGTATATCAAATCCTACGCAGATGCTGCTCAAGAGCCAAAATGGTTTACTACTGCACCAGCAAAAGCATTACCTAAAGCGCTTGACAAAGCAGGAATAGCATTATCCGATGTTGACTATTTTGAATTCAACGAAGCTTTTTCAGTAGTTGGGTTAGCCAACGCTAAAATTCTTGGGCTAGATAATAATAAGGTTAATGTGAATGGTGGCGCCGTTTCTTTAGGACATCCGTTAGGCTGTTCTGGAGCAAGAATTGTAGTTACTCTGATTAACGTTTTAGAGCAAAATAACGCAAAAATTGGTGCTGCGGCTATCTGCAATGGTGGTGGTGGCGCTTCTGCAATTGTTATTGAAAGAATCTAATGAAGTATGATTTTAGAAATAAGATGTAAGATTAAAAAATATAAATCTGAAATCTATTATCTGAAATCTATTATCTGAAATCTAATATTTGAAATCTAATATTGAATGTTTGCCATTTGTAATCTAGCCATAATTCCTTTGCGAGCAGAGCCAACGGACCGAAGCGAAATCGTTTCGCAAGTATTGTTTGGCGAACACTTTGAAATTTTAGAAACACAGAAGCAATGGTCAAAAATCAAATTACAATACGACGATTATGAAGGTTGGGTAGATTCAAAACAGTATCAAATTATCTCTGAAAAAAACTTTACTGAGTTATCTAAAGACGCCATAATTTTAAATAATGATTTAGTAGAACATATAACGAATTCTGATAATATCCTAATCCCAATTACACTAGGCGCATCACTATCCTTTTTAAATCACAGTGAAGTTAATGTCGATAATTTTGAATTTGAAGGGATGAAAACCAGTGGTGTCAAACCAAAATCCAGTTTGATTTCCACCGCTTTCATGTATTTAAACGCACCCTATCTTTGGGGTGGAAAGACACCTTTTGGCATTGATTGTTCGGGATTGACCCAAATGGTGTATAAATTAAACGGATACCATTTGCTCCGCGATGCCTCGCAACAATCCACACAAGGAGAAGCGTTGAGTTTCATTGAAGAAAGTGAGCCAGGTGATTTGGCTTTCTTTGACAACGAGGAAGGTAAAATTATTCATGTGGGTATCATTATGGAAAACAATCATATCATTCATGCCAGCGGAAAAGTTAGAATTGATAGATTGGACCATTTAGGAATTTATAATGCAGAGCAAAATCGACATACACACCGATTGAGAGTTATCAAGAAAATTATTTAAGCCGAAACTTGTGTTTCGGCTTTTTTTTGGTAATAAAGATAGCTTTTCTCGGTAAAATTACTTATATTTGGTAAGGACAGTAGTTAAATATTTCCTTATGTATACCAATTCCGCGATCATACAATCTTTCAAAACTTTTTTAGAAGAGACAGGAGACATTGCCTATTTTACCGCACGATTTTTTAAAGAAGTTGTAAAACCACCGTTTGAGGGTAAAGAATTTCTGAAGCAATGTTACAACATGGGCAATAAGTCTTTATTGCTGGTTAGTGTTACTGGGTTTATAATCGGACTAGTTTTCACCTTACAATCAAGACCTACGCTTCTTAAGTTTGGTGCTGTTTCTTGGATGCCATCCATGGTGAGTATTACTATAATCAGAGAAATGGGACCCATAATAACCGCCTTGATTTGTGCCGGTAGAATTGGCTCTGGAATAGGTGCTGAATTGGGTTCAATGCGAGTTACAGAGCAAATTGATGCCATGGAAGTTTCAGGAACTAATCCTTTTAAATACTTAATAGTTACAAGAATTTTAGCCACCACTTTTATGCTTCCCATTTTAGTTTTTTTTGGTGATGCTGTCGCTATATTTGGATCAGCTATAGTAGAAAATATTAAAGGGAATGTTTCGTTTTTACTCTATTTCAACCAAGTTTTTGACGCCTTAGTTTTTAGCGACTTAATCCCTACAACTATAAAAACATTTTTCTTTGGTTTTGCTATTGGTTTAGTAGGTTGTTACAAAGGTTATAACTGCAAAAAAGGAACTGCAGGCGTGGGTTTAGCCGCTAATTCCGCCGTCGTTTATACCTCAATGCTGCTTTTTATAATCGATTTTATCGCTGTTTTTGTTACCAATATTTTTTACGGATGATTGTATGAGTAAAAATTATAATAAATCTAATCCCATTATTGAAATCAAAGACTTGAAAAAAAGCTTTGGCGATAATCGTGTACTGGGCGGATTTAACATGGAATTGTATGAAGGAGAAAATCTGGTAATTATGGGCAAATCTGGTTCTGGTAAATCAGTCATGATAAAATGTCTCATCGGATTGGAAGAACCTGATAGCGGAACGATAATCGTGATGGGCAAAAACATTAACACATTAGAACATGAAGAACTAGACGAACTGAGAACAGAAATTGGTTTTCTCTTCCAAGGAAGCGCATTATACGACTCAATGTCGGTGAGAGAAAATTTAGAATTCCCACTACGTCGTCACACCAAAAAGTTTGGGATTATAAAAGACACAACGCCAATGGTGATGGAAGTACTCGAAAGTGTGGGTTTGGCTCACGCAATTGATTTAATGCCAAGCGAACTCTCCGGCGGAATGAAAAGAAGAATAGCTTTGGCCAGAACATTAATTTTGCAACCCAAAATCATTCTCTACGACGAACCCACAACAGGATTGGATCCAATTACTTCCAAAGAGATTATTTTACTCATGATGTCTGTGCAAAAAAAGTACAACACATCCTCTATCATCATTACTCACGACGTTGATTGTGCCCGAGTAATTTCAAACAGAATGATTTTATTAATCGATACTATTAACTATGCCGAAGGAACTTTCGGAGAACTATCAACTTCTGAAGATCCAAAAATTAAGGCCTTTTTTAAATAAATACTACTAATGGAAAAAACAGCATCAGAAAAAATTCGTTTGGGATTATTTGTCATAATTGGATTGTCATTCTTTGTGATTGCGGTCTATTTTATTGGAAGCAAACAACAAATGTTTGGAAAAACAGAACATTTAATCGCTGTTTTCAATAACGTTGGCGGACTGCAATTGGGCAACAATGTGCGGTTTTCAGGAATAAACGTGGGTACAGTTCGAGGTATCGAAATAATAAATGACACTACCATAAACGTAGAAATGCAGATTGACCAATCCTATTTTCCATACATCAAAAAAGATGCTGTTGCGTCTATTGGTTCTGATGGTTTAGTGGGAAGTGTAATTATCAATATTATGCCAGGAAAAGGAAATCAACCACAAGTTCAAGCTGGCGATGTCATTACTGCGGCAAAAAGAGTGCGAACCGATGACATGTTGAGCACCTTAAATATCACAAATCAAAACGCCGCAAAGCTCACCGCTGACTTACTCAAAATAACCAACGACATCAATACGGGTAAAGGAACCTTTGGGGTTTTACTAAGAGACGAAGCCATGGCAAACGATTTAAAAGAGACCATAAACAATTTAAAAACCACTACACAAATATCAACTCAAACCTTCGATAATCTAAACAATCAAATTACCGCTCTCAATAATAAAGACAATGTTATTGGCGTTTTAAAAGACACCGCAATCGCCAATAAAATAAAAAATGTAGTAGCCAATCTCGACCAATCTAGTAAAGAAATCAACAAAATGGTAACCAATCTAAACGCAACGATTGTAAACGTTAAAGAGGGAAAAGGCGCTATCAATTATTTGTCCAATGACCCAAAACTGGTAAAACAAATAGACTCAACAATGACCAACATCAAGGAAGCCAGTAAAAAATTAAATGAAAACATGGAAGCATTGAAACATAACTTTTTGTTCAGAGGATATTTCAAAAAACAAGAAAAAGAAAAAAAGAAAGCCGCTAAGAAATAATAGTTTTTGTTCTACCACGAGTCGGTTGGGTTGATTGCTACAACATTATATTTCACATTATAAACCATTAAGTAATTTTAGTTTCATTAAGTCTTAATTTGCTTAATTCGCTTAATGGTTTAAAAATTTGTGTTCAATGTTTCTTAAAATAATCTATTTGGTTTTACCCACATAATTCGTGGTAAAACCATAGTTTTTAAATCTCTTTCAACACTTCCACCAAGTAATCAATATCCGCTTTGGTATTATAATGACAAAACGAAATACGCAAACTTGGTTTTTTCAAATCATCTTCCGAAAGCATTTCGGCTAACACATGTGATGGTTTTAAACTACCGCTTTGGCAAGCACTTCCTCTAGAAACCGCAATGCCTTTCATATCAAGATTGAATAATATCATGGTCGTTTTATCCTCCGAAAAAGGCAACAACACATTCAATATATTATAAAAAGTAGTCGAAGCGTTTTCTCTGGCTTCAGGGAAAGCAGCTTGAAGCTGTTGCAAACAATAACTTTTCAAATCAGCAATATAATCCCTTTCTTCATTTATATTTTCATAGGACAATTCCAAAGCTTTAGCCATTCCAGCAATTTGATGGACGGCTTCAGTTCCGGCGCGCCAACCTTTCTCTTGTTCGCCTCCAAATAACATAGGTTGCAACACCAAACTTTTCCGCACAAAAGCAAAACCAACGCCTTTAGGTCCGTGAAATTTATGAGCGCTAGCCACTATAAAGTCAATAGGGATTTCTTGTAAATCGATTTCTGTTTTTCCAACAGACTGAACTGTATCGCAATGAAACAACGCCTTGTTCTGATGACACATCGCTCCTATTCGGTTGATGTCATTTACAACGCCCGTTTCGTTATTCACGTGCATCAACGAAACTAAGGTAATAACCTCAGCAACCAGTAATAAGTCTAATTGGGCATAATCCAGAGTTCCATTTGGTAAAACACCAACATAGTCCACTTGAATACCAAATTCTTCTTGTAAAGCCAATACCGTATACAAAGTAGCATGATGTTCTACTTTGGAAGTAATAATTCTTTTTACACCATAGTCTTTCACAGCACTTCGCAATATCCAATTGGTAGCCTCAGTTGCGCTACAGGTGAATAGTATTTCCTGCGATTTACAATTCAAGCATTTTGCAATTGTTTTTCGTCCTGTTTCAATAACCGCTTTGGCACTTCTACCAACGCTGTGTGTGGACGAGGGATTTCCATAATCTTGTTGCATAATTTGAACCATCTCGTCAATAACTTCCTGACGAATGGCTGTTGTAGCGGCATTATCGAGATATACTTTTTGCATAATGCAAATATAAAAGTACAATCCTAATTAAATGATAAAAGATAAATTTTATAGCGTAAAAAAGTTATTTTTGCTTAAAAATGAACAGATGAAACCAATTTTTTTAATGCTATTGCTGTTTTTTATTACCGCTGCTTGTGACGATGGCGATTTAACTGTAGAAACTATAGACTTTTCTGAAGTGAATGCCCAAAAATGCCCCCAAAAAGAGATCATATTAAAATTAAAAGATACTGAAATGCTGCTGTTGGAGATACCATCCTCAGAATTTGAAAGTGATATCACACCAGAGGATGAACCAACACTAGTGCCATTAAGTGAAACTATTAAAGTTACTTACCGACAATACAACGGAACGGTTAGCTCCAACAACATTTGTCTTGAAGTACCTCTTGCAACTCCAATCGTAACGGAAGAATGGACTGCCACATCGGGAACTATAGAAATTACCACCACTGCTGTAAAAAACGTCAACACTACCACTAATGCCACCAGAATTACAGGTTATAAACACAATATCGTTTTTAGAAACATCACTTGGCAAAAACCGAGTGGTCTACAAGTAGAAAGCGAATTTGTTTTTGGAGACTATACCATCCCAGTAAGTGCTTTGGCTTTTGGTTTCGATGAAGAATTGGAAAAGAGTACTTGTGATAATCGCATCTTTGACTTTAACGGCGGCGAGGCATTTATTTTAGATATTGACGACTTCGGCTCACTTTTTGAAAATGTGGCAACCACAACACCAAGAACAGCACTAATTAGTAACGACAACAAGTTAACATACAAACTTTTTTCTAATACTATTAGTACTTCGTACTTCTGTACAACGCCAACACCAGTACTACCTGTAGTGAACCAAGAATGGAATGCAATTAATGGTGTGGCTGGAGTTAGTGGCATAATAGAAGTGACTACGACACAATCTGGAAATAGCTTTATACATACCATTCTTCTCAAAAAAGTAACTTTGAAAAAAGGACTTAGTGATTTTTATCTAGGCGATGAGTATTTGTACGGTAGCTTAATAACCAATCCCTAATCTAAATTTCAAATGCCAACCGATTGTATAAGCTACCAAAATTCAGGATATTTTTCAAAATTAATTGTCGATTATTTAGATGAAAAACCAGCGTTAAAAACTTTGTACAATCGCTTTCCAACGATTACCAATTTTAAAAATCAAATACACGAAAAAGAAAAAAACTATCCCATCGCGAACAGAACTATTCTTGTGGATGCCCTAGAAAAACAATATCAAGGGTTTGAAATTTCAAATGCAACCAAAGAGAACATTAAACTACTCGCGGATACAAAAACATTTACAGTAACTACCGGACATCAATTAAATCTATTTACGGGTCCGCTCTATTTTTTATATAAAATTGTTTCTACCCTCAATCTTTGTCAAGAGTTAGAAAAAACGTATCCTGAGTATAACTTTGTGCCTGTTTACTGGATGGCTACAGAAGACCACGATTTTGAAGAGATTAATTATTTTAATTATAAAAACGTAAAAATCAATTGGCACACAAACAGTGCTGGTCCAGTTGGAAGACTTGCTACTAATGGATTAGAAACTGTATTGGATACTTTCAGTTCTGAATTAGGCATTAGTGATAATGCGACCTATTTGAAAAACCTATTTGAAAAATCGTATTTGCAACACGACAACTTGGCTGCAGCAACCCGTTATTTAGCAAACGAACTTTTTGGCAAAAAAGGGTTAGTAATTCTCGATGGTGATGATGTGTGCTTAAAAAAACTTTTTGTTCCTTATGTCAAAGAAGAAATAGTAAACAAAACTTCCTTTGAAACTGTCAATAAAACCAACGCCAATCTAAATGGCTACGGTATTCAAGTAAATCCCAGAGAAATCAATCTTTTTTATATTGAAGATGAGTTGCGAGAACGGATAATTTTTGAGGACAATAGCTATAAAATAAACAACACTAATTTAGCATTTACAAAAGAAGAACTGCTCACAGTACTAGATCAAAATCCAGAAAAATTTAGTCCCAATGTCATCCTGCGACCTTTATATGAAGAGGTTATTCTCCCTAATTTGTGTTACATCGGTGGTGGTGGTGAAATTGCTTATTGGTTACAACTTAAATCAAATTTTGAAGCCAATAATATTACTTTTCCCATACTATTAGTGCGAAATTCAGTACTCTTAGCCACCGAAAAACAAATCCAAAAAGCAGATAAACTGGCACTTACTTGGTTAGATTTGTTCAAGAACCAACAAACCCTATTCAATAAAAAAACGCAAGAACTATCACAATTTACACTTGACTTTTCGGAGCAAAAAGAAACGATTCGAAAACAATTCGAAAAACTAAATACCATAGCTACTCAAACCGATAAATCCTTTTCGGGTGCCGTTAAAGCGCAAGAAATCAAACAAATAAAAGGTTTAGAAAATCTTGAAAAACGACTACTCAAAGCGGAGAGAAAAAAGTATGCCAACCAACTCGATCGCATCATCGTACTTCAAAACGAATTATTCCCCAACCAAGGTTTACAAGAACGCCATACTAATTTTGCAGAATTTTATGAAGAATATGGTCCTATTTTACTTCAAAAAATAGAGTCGCAATTAAAACCACTTGAGCAAAATTTCACGATTATTACCCTATAAATCAATAAGTTTTCAACACGAAAAGGTTTGCGGTATTTTTTTTTAGTCTTGACACAAAAACAATCATTATATTTATAATGAAAAGTAAAACTTTATACATGAAAAGAAAATTACTCTCCTTGACCACCTTATTTTTGGTAATTATTGCCAGTCATGCCCAAACAATTTCAATAGTTGGTGATGGCGTTAACGGTTGGCCACCTAACTTAAATGGACCAGAAATCACACTTTCTACTACCGATAATATTACTTATACAATTCCTAATTTGACAGTAACGACAGGTTTTGTAAAATTTAGACAAGATAATTCGTGGACTACCAATTGGGGAGGCAATACTTTCCCCAACGGACAAGGCACTCAAGATGGTCCCAATATTCCAACCACAGCCGGAACTTATGATGTGACATTCAACAGAAGTAATGGCACTTATACCTTTATCGGGACATCCGCTTTTCCTAGTATTGGAATTTGGGGACCAGCTGTAAACTCACAACAAGGTTTCGCCGCGCCCGATGTTGATATGGCAACTAGCGATGGAATTGTTTACACCCTTTCTGGTTTTAATTTTAGCTCAGGTAATGCATATTTTCGGCAAGATAACGCCACTAATTTTGTTTGGGGTAATCCCGTTTTTCCTGCTGGAACTGCTGTTTTAAATGGTCCAACGCTATTCATTCCTGGTGGTGAATGGTTTGTTACTTTTAACCGAATTACAGGTGAGTACAGTTTCAATTATCCTAGCGTCGGAATTTTAGGCACAGCGCTAAATGGCTTTACAAGTCCCGATACCGATTTAACAACCGATAACGGTTTTATTTATACCATTTCAAATTTAACACTTACGGATGGTGAAGTCAAATTTAGAAAAGACAACCTTTGGACCACCAATTGGGGTGCCACTGATTTTCCTGCAGGAACAGGAACCCAAAACGGTCCCAATATTCCAGTTACTGCTGGTACCTACACGATTGAATTTGAAATTACTTCGGGTAATTATATTTTTTCCAATACGCTGGCAACAGCAACTTCAACTCGTGAAAAAGCCAAAATTTATCCCAATCCGTCGAACAATAGTTGGAATGTCAGCAGTGGTACAAGTATCGATAGTATTGAAGTCTATGATATTTTTGGTAAATTAATACAAAGCCATGCTGTTAACAGCAACCTATATAGCCTTGATGGAAATGGACTAAGCAGCGGAGTTTATTTTATGAAAATCATGATTGGTTTAAATTTTACTATACAAAAAATTATTAAAAATTGACCTTCGTTCTACTTTCAATACTCGGTTAAAAGCATTAGTTTTGCACCAAATTTTAAAAAACAAATAAAAAAATGGCAACAAATAGAACTTTTACCATGATTAAGCCTGATGCAGTTGAAAACGGACACATCGGTGGCATATTGAATATGATTACAGAAGGCGGTTTCAGAATTGTAGCAATGAAATTGACTCAACTAACCGTCACTGATGCTCAAAAATTTTATGCAGTGCACGCGGCGCGCCCATTCTTTGGTGAGTTAGTTGAATTTATGACACGAGGTCCAATTGTAGCAGCTATTCTTGAAAAAGAAAATGCAGTAGAAGATTTTAGAACCTTAATTGGTGCTACCAATCCTGCTGATGCTGCAGAAGGAACAATCCGTAAAAAATATGCTACTTCTATTGGAGAGAATGCAGTTCACGGTTCTGATTCTGATGAGAATGCCGCTATCGAAAGTGCTTTTCATTTTGCTGGTAGAGAGCAGTTTTAGTAAAAAGTGTTCAGTATTCAGTCCCGAAGTGTCGGAAGTTAGCAGTGTTTAACTTGTTAATTATATATTTTATCAAATCCCGTTCATTAGGTTGAATGGGATTTTTTTTCCACTCTTTACCATTCTCGTGCAGGCGAAAATTCATGTCTAACCACTAACGCGATCATCTTACTTGTGCCTACAAACAATCCTCCAACTCCACAAACTATCCCAACTTTAAGGCAACAACCCAACAAAAAGTTAAAATAAAACCAACAAATATAAAATCTTTTAACTTTGATACTAAGTAGTTGCTCAATGGCTCTCGACTATTAGCAATAAAAAAGAAGCAAATTACTCCTAGTTTCAGTAAGGAATTAGTGCGGGTCTTTTGTTAATAAAATAAATCAAAACCAAAAAAAAATAAATAATAACTAAACATCATAAAATGAAAAAACTGATTATACTACTCTGTGCTGTATTCTTCACCCAATATGACCTGTCCGCTCAAGCTGAATTTGAATTGAACCCTTCCCAAAGTATGTCTATAACTGGAAAAGGACCAGGACAAGATGCAACAAAAAACCCTTATGACGGACAAAATTGCTTTGCGATAGTTGAAAATATTGGTAAAAGGGAATTTTCTATTAGAACACAACAAAATGGAAAAATTATAGAGATTATACCCCTTAAAAACGGCGAAACCAAAAAAGTAAAACTGCTTGTAGGATATGAATTGTATTTAGACACCAATTCAAAAGGAAAAGCTAATGCTAAAGTAACATTCGAAAAGATGACCGAGTAACCCAACTCCACAAACTCTTAATACATTTTTTATCAAATCTCAATCATTTGTTTCAATGGGATTTTTTTATTTATTTTGTATGAATTATACGTCTATTACTATTTTAATTTAAAAATCAACAAATTTCTTATGAAAAAATTATTGCTTACCACATCGTTACTTTTAATTACTGTTGTATCCTTCGCCCAAAACACAAAAGAAGCAAATGAAAGTAAATTAGAGTTCGTAGCCACCGGAAAACTGGGATGGGCTAAAATAAATCAATCTGGTTTTGTGACTTTAAATGCCAATTCTAATGCTGGCGATTTGTTATTATCCTATAAATTGGGTAAAAATTGGGGGTTATCCTCTGGGGTTAGTTTTATGGAACTAAATACTAACCTTACTCAAAATGGAGCTACGGCAAGTCTACAAAATTCCTATTTGCAAATTCCACTAAAAATAGGAGGTGATTATGTTATGTTTAACATGGATCAATCAAATTCAAAAATATTTTTAAATGTAGGTGCTGGATTTTATGCTAGCACATTGCTAAAATCAGAACTTCAAACCATTACTGCAAGTACTACTACAAAAAACTTAGGTTGGAATTATGGTATAGTTTTTAATACCGGGGTTAAATTTTTAATTTCAGATAAAACGAGCATCGGAATTGGATTTGAAAGCCAGGGTGACCTGAGTAAAATGAAAAAAGACGGCGTAGAACGAAAAGTTGAACAGCTTAATTCGATCTATTTCAGCTTTGGGTTTAAGTTTTAATTTTTACTCATAAAAGATGAAATCCTGTTTTGAAGAAAGCAGGATTATTTTTATTGTAAACTCTTTAAACTTTGCTCAATAGTAGCAATCTTCGCCAAAGCATCCGACTCTTTTTTACGTTCGTTGTCTATCACTTGTGGTGGTGCACCAGCCACGAATTTCTCGTTGGCTAGTTTGCCTTGTACACTGCGAAGGAAACCTTGGGTATATTTCAGTTCTTCGGTAAGTTTCGCTATCTCGGCAGCAATATCAATGTTCCCCGAAACAGGAATAAAATACTCATTAGCATTCACTCTATAGGTCAACGCGCCGTCAATCTTATCAGTAATGTATTCCAAAGAAGTGATGTTGCCTAGCTTCAGAATTACACAATCAAAATAGGAAGAAACTTTTTCGTTATTCACCACTTTCAAATCGATAGCCTCTTTCATGGCGATGTTTTTGTCTTTGCGGATGGTTCTTACTCCGGCAATTACTTCGGCAGCAAAATCAAAATCGGTAATAAGTTTTATATCAAAAGAAGTCATCGTTGGATATGTTGCAATAATCAACGCCTGCTCTGGAGTACGCGTGGCAATGTGTTGCCAAATTTCCTCAGTTAAGAACGGCATGAACGGATGTAACAGTTTCAAGTTGGCCTCGAGCATCTCAATCGCTTTGTTAAAAGTAACATTATCAATGGGCTGTTGGTATCCCGGTTTAATGATTTCTAAGAACCATGAACAGAAATCATCCCAAACCAATTTATAAATACTCATCAGCGCATCAGACAAACGGTATTTCTCAAAGTGGTCTTCAATTTCTAATAACGTTTGTTGCAACTTGGCTTCATACCAGGCAATAGCGACTTTGGAACTTTCGGGTTGCGGAATATCGGCTACTTCCCATCCTTTGATTAATCGGAAGGCATTCCATATTTTATTGGCAAAGGCTTTACCGTTGTTACACAATTCTTCATCAAACATAATGTCATTACCCGCAGAAGCGCTCAACAGCAACCCTACTCTAACGCCATCGGCGCCAAATTTTTCAATCAGTTCCAACGGTTCAGGAGAATTCCCTAACGATTTCGACATTTTACGACGCTGTTTATCCCGCACTAATCCTGTCAGATACACATTGCTAAATGGCTTTTCGCCAGTGTATTCATAGCCTGCAATAATCATACGAGCTACCCAAAAGAATAAAATATCGGGACCCGTAACTAAATCATTGGTTGGATAATAGTATTTAAAATCTTCATTTTCGGGTTCCATAATTCCTCCAAAAACAGCAATTGGCCACAACCAAGAGGAAAACCAGGTGTCAAGAGCGTCAGAGTCCTGACGTAAGTGTTCAGTGTTCAGATTTAAGTTGGCAGTTTTGACTCTAGCTAATTTAACAGCTTCTTCAATGTTTTCGGCTACAACAAAATCTTCTTTACCTCCCGAACCTTCGGGACCAAAATAATAGGCCGGAATTTGTTGTCCCCACCACAATTGACGTGAAATGTTCCAATCGCGGATGTTTTCCAACCAATGACGATAGGTATTGTCAAAACGAGACGGATACAGTTTAATCTCTTTGGTTTCCAATACCGCTTTGATGGCTGGTTTTACCAAATCTTCCATGCGCAAGAACCATTGGTCAGACAAGCGTGGCTCTATCACCGCTTTGGTTCTCTCGGAAGTACCTACTTTATTGAGGTGGTTTTCTACTTTTTCTAACGCATTTATATCTTCTAGTTCACCTGCAATTTCTTCTCTCACCACAAAACGGTCTTTTCCTTGATAGTGCAACCCAAAACTATTCAGCGTAGCGTCATCATTAAAGATATCGATAATTTCGAGATTGTGCTTTTCGCCTAATGCTTTGTCATTAATATCGTGTGCGGGAGTTACTTTCAAACAGCCAGTACCAAATTCCATATCCACATACTCATCAAAAATGATTGGGATAAGTCGGTTACAGATAGGAACAATTGCTTGTTTGCCTCTCAAATGCTGGTAGCGTTCATCATCAGGATGAATGCAAATAGCGGTATCGCCCAAGATGGTTTCTGGACGTGTCGTGGCAATGGTAACAAACTCACTACTGCCTTCAATTCGGTATTTCAAATGGTATAATTTCCCTTGACGTTCTTCATAAATCACTTCTTCATCAGACAAGGTAGTTTTGGCTTCTGGATCCCAATTGACCATTCGGTAGCCACGGTAGATTTGTCCTTTGTTATATAAATCCACAAACGATTTGATAACTGAAGCTGACATGTCGGCATCCATTGTGAACTTGGTTCTATCCCAATCACAGGAACAACCTAGCTGCTTTAACTGCTCTAAAATAGTACCACCATATTTGTTGGTCCAATCCCAAGCGTGCTTGAGGAATTCCTCACGAGTCAAATCGTTTTTGTTGATACCTTCGCTCTTCAGTTTTGCCACCACTTTAGCTTCGGTAGCAATCGACGCATGGTCAGTGCCTGGAACCCAACACGCGTTAAACCCTTTTAATCGTGCACGTCGAATCAATACATCTTGAATAGTGTTGTTCAGCATGTGTCCCATGTGTAACACTCCAGTCACATTAGGTGGTGGAATAGTAATAGTGTATGGCTTTCTATGGTCGGGTTTAGAATGAAAATAGTTGTTTTTCATCCAGTAGTCATACCATTTTTTCTCTACGGCAGCAGCATTAAATTGAGCGGGAATCATATAATATTGGATATAAGATTTTTGATATTAAATATCAGATTTTTGAATTTGATATTGTAATTGCGATTGATATTGATTTTGATATTGCTATTGACATTGTAATTACACTTGTCATTGCCATTGAATTTGCCATTGGCACACCTTTTGTAAACTCAATGGCAAAAGTAATTAATAAAGACTTTAGAAAAAATTAAGAAGTAAATATTTGTCTATTAATTTAAACACTGTATTTTTACTAAACCAAAACTAAAATTGTAACCTATGAAAAAAATAGTACTTATTGTGGCTGTCCTTATAAACGTTGCCGTTTTTGCCCAAGTGGGACCGAAAATTGAGTTTAAGGACAAAGAAAATACCATCGATTATGGTAAGGTAAATAAAGAGGATGACAACGGTGTGCGCACTTTTGAATTCACTAACACAGGCGATGAACCATTAATTATTACCAATGTGCAATCTACTTGTGGATGTACTGTGCCTTCCAAACCTACAGAACCTATTGCGCCAGGACAAACGGGAAAAATTGATGTGAAATACAATATGAACCCTGGACCCATTAGAAAAACAATCACGGTGGAAACCAACGCAGTCAACGCAGAACAAGGTCGTGTAGTATTAAAAATTAAAGGCGAAGTAGTCGTGAAACCGGTAGAAAACCTACTGGAAAAAAAGATCAAAAGTCCGATGATGCAATAAACAGAAAGTCCCAATTATTTTTTGGGACTTTTTTTTATATAATTTTTTTCAGCTGAAATGTATACCGAAAAACCTTGGTATTTCGCTCGACCTCTATTTCAATAGTTTTACCATCTTCCGATTTTAACAGCTCATTAATTTTTTCGATAGACAAATTATTAGTTTTCTGTCTGTTAATGGCTATGATTTTATCATTACTTTTTAATCCCGACAGTGCTGCTGGTGAGCCAATTCGAATAGTATAGATTCTAAAAACGGGTTTGAGTACAAACTTTATTTTTAGATTGTCTTGCAAACGCGCCTCTGGAGTATACCCGTTATAAAATGTCTTGCCTTTGTTGACAGTATCGTCATAAGTTTCTTTAACCCACTCCAATCCATCATGTTGGACTTCTATCCCACTCATGTTAAAATTAAAAGGAGCAGTAACAGTAGCATTAGGCTTTGTATATAACTTGCCGTTGGGATAGTCAAAAACAACTGTAAATCGCGTAAAAACCTCGCCACCTAAAGAACCCGACCTATTAAAAACAAATGTAGCGGTGTTTACTGAAGTCGAGTCGGGAAAAGTACCAATAGGATTCTCGAACGTCTTTGCCCCAAATACAAAACTCGAAATGCGTCCTCGTTGTCCATAAACATTACCGCTAAATCCTCTCCCCAAAAAATCGTCAATCGTTTTCTGAGGTAATGACGCGGGACTAAACTTGTTTTTAAACAACCAAATTGCATCGCTGTTGCCCGTATCAAGTAACAGTTTTGAAGGATAGACAGCGGTGCCATTAGTTACAACATTAGAAACATAATAAGGCTTATGATCTTCAATAGCGATAGTATCTTTAGTAAAATTCCGTTCTAATTTCTTTTTAAGTTTTTTATTTAATGAAGAATGAACAATCACTTTTTTCTTCTCATAATTAATTTCAACGGGATAATCTTTAAAAAAATTATAGCCAATAATTCCATTTACAGGGATGCCCACTTGAGAAGAGAAATTAAAATCTTGATCCAACACCAAATACAGCTCGTGACTTTCATCGATATAACCGTTACACTCCATTTTGTTTTGTGACGATTTATAAGCTTCAATAGCTTTGTTACTTCCTAAACCACCGATATTGATTTTTTCTAGATAAAACAAGCTCACCTTTTCTTTATCGTCTAAACTGAAAAGGAGCGTTTGCTCCACGCCCGTATCTAGCAGAAAAGTAAGTGTTTCGCCATTGAGCGTAACCGGAATAAAAATCAAATTATTAATAAGCTGAAACGGAATGGAGACCGACTTTTTATTCTTCTTAAATTGAAAATTAGATTGGCCATGACCCGACACAAAAATCAGCAAGCACAGGCACAACCCCAAGAAACATTTCATTAGCATGGATTTGGCATAAAATTAAGTAAAAGAAAAATCAGAAATCATATTTTAACACTATTTAAAGCAAATATTCGATGGTTGACAAACTAAAATTGTCGAAATTTGCACATTAAAAAAAAATACTATGCCTAAGATATCACTTAAAGGGCAACACATGCCCGAGTCACCCATCAGGAAATTGGTGCCCTATGCTGAGATTGCCAAAAAGAAAGGTCATAAAGTCTATCACTTAAACATTGGTCAACCCGATATTAAAACCCCAGAAGTGGCTTTGAATGCGGTTAAAAATGCCGATATTAAGGTGTTAGAATACAGTCACTCCGCTGGTTTTGAAAGTTATAGAACTAAATTATCTGCCTATTATAAAGCACACGGTTTGCCTATTGATACTGCCGATATTATCATTACAACAGGTGGTTCAGAAGCTTTGCTCTTTGCTATGGGAAGTACCATGGATACGGGCGATGAAATCATCATTCCCGAACCGTTCTATGCCAATTATAACGGGTTTTCCACCGCATCGGGTGTCACTGTAGTTCCAGTTATTTCTACTCTTGATGAAGGGTTTGCCTTGCCTCCTATCGCGGCGTTTGAAAAATTAATCACCCCAAAAACTAAAGCCATCTTAATTTGTAATCCGGGAAACCCAACAGGTTATTTGTATTCTCAGGAAGAAATTGGGCAATTGGCCGCACTAGTGAAAAAACACGATTTGTTTTTAATAGCCGACGAAGTTTACCGAGAGTTTATTTATGATGAAAACGACAAACACCATTCAGTGATGAATGTTCCCGGATTAGAAGAACATGCTATCATGATTGACTCGGTGTCTAAACGCTACAGCATGTGTGGTGCGCGTATTGGCTGTCTTGTCTCTAAAAACAAAGCAGTAATGGCTACCGCGATGAAGTTTGCACAAGCGCGATTAAGTCCGCCTACTTATGCTCAAATCGCTAGTGAAGCCGCACTAGAAACGCCACAAAGCTATTTTGACGACGTGATTGCCGAGTATAAAGAACGCCGCGACACACTGGTAAGCGAGTTACAAAAAATTGAAGGCGTACAAGTAGCGGTGCCCAAAGGAGCGTT
Source organism: Flavobacterium aureirubrum (assembly GCF_038739835.1). Lineage (NCBI taxonomy): Bacteria > Pseudomonadati > Bacteroidota > Flavobacteriia > Flavobacteriales > Flavobacteriaceae > Flavobacterium > Flavobacterium aureirubrum. The sequence goes on along the minus strand of NZ_JBCGDO010000014.1, from coordinate 12,281 downwards.
TTACTGCATTGCCAAATTGCCTGTAAAGAATGCTGACGACTTTGCGCAATGGCTACTAGAAACCTATGATAATGACGGCGAAACTGTAATGGTAGCACCAGCAGCAGGTTTTTATTCGACACCCAATGTGGGGTTGGACGAAGTTAGAATTGCTTATGTATTAAAAAAAGCCGATTTAATTCGTTCTGTTGCTATTTTAAAAGACGCTTTAACGGTTTATAACCGAGACTAAATTATTCCCATTTTTTAGTTGGAACGCTGCTCTTTGGAGTGGCGTTTTTTTTTTAATGCAGAGGAAGTAAAAATGATGTCCATTAATTTGTCATACCGTCAAAGAATGCATCTTAGCTAACTAAAGTAGACCATTCATTAATTTATTCTTACCCCTATACTTTTAAAACAACTATTGTTATATTAGCAAAAGATTTAAAAAACTATGCAAGCAAAACCATTTTTGAAATGGGCTGGAGGAACAACTTTATGTTAGACAATAAGAATGAACTTAAATTTTAATATTGATTTAGCTGGAGGATACAAAAGCAATTCACAGATTGCAAGAGTTTTAACTGAAAATTGGGTTAAAGAAAATTCATATTGTCCAAACTGTGGTCAATTACCATTAAACGATTTTGAAAATAATATGCCTGTTGCAGATTTCTATTGTTTAGGTTGTGATGAAGAATTTGAACTAAAAAGTAAAAACGGAAAATTAAGTTCTATAATCAATGATGGTGCATATGAAACTATGATTAAGAGGATTACTTCGGATACAAATCCTAATTTCTTGTTTTTGACTTATGACAATAATAAAGTGGATAATTTTTTAGTAATTCCAAAACAATTTTTCATCCCAGAAATAATTATTAAACGAAAACCATTATCTATAACAGCTAAACGAGCTGGTTAGATTGGTTGCAATATTGATATTTCAAAAGTACCAGAAAGTGGAAGGATTTTCATAGTTGAAAATTCAAAAATAATTGAACAAGAAAAAGTACATATTAAATTAAAAAGCACTGATTTTTTAAAATCTAAAAGTTTAGAAGCGAGAGGTTGGATATTGGATATTTTAAATTGTGTTGAAGAAATTAAAAAGCAATCATTTACATTAGACGAATTATATGCTTTTGAAAATAAATTAAAAATAAAATATCCAAACAATAACCATATCAAAGATAAAATCCGGCAACAATTACAGTTTTTAAGAGATAAAGGATTAATAGAATTTAACGGCAGAGGTAATTATAGAAAAATTGAAATATGAAAAAATACATATTCATCACACCCGAAGGCAATACAACCTCACCCAATGGAGATGATATTGAAAATATGCAAGTTATAGGTATTGTTGAAGATGTCATCAATCAAGATGAAGCATTAAAAAAACTTCTAATTGAAAATGAATGGATCATTGATGCCCAATTCAATATTGCTGAATTCATTTGTTATGAAATAAAATAATCCCGTAGGGATTAAATATCGGTTGCAACGGGTTTCGACCCATGGAAATATAATCAAACAAAACAAATCCCGTAGGGATTAAATACGGGTAGCGCAGGGTTTCAACCCTGTCGGAGGGTTTCAACCCATTAGATAAAAATAACAAAATTCAAAAATCCCGTAGGGATGATATAAAAATGGCAAACACCTACACACAAATCCACATCCAATTTGTTTTCGCGGTCAAATACCGTGACGGATTAATCCATTCCTCATTCAAAAACGAATTATACCAATACATCACTGGAATAACAAAAAACAACAATCATAAATTAATTGCCATCAATGGCATGTCTGACCATATACACCTATTGATTGGAATGCGACCCACGCAAACCATCTCCGATTTAATGCAGGATATTAAAGCAAGTTCATCCAAATGGATCAACGAAAAGAAATTTCTGAAAGTAAAATTTGAATGGCAAGAAGGTTATGGAGCATTCTCCTATTCAAAATCCCATGTTGATTCAGTTATAAATTATATTAAAAATCAGGAACAACAACATGCTAGTAAAACATTTAGAGAAGAATATCTACATTTTTTAAAAATGTTTGAGGTTGAACATGATGAAAAATACATTTTCAAAGACCCAATATAAACTATAACATCCCTAATGGGATTTATTATGCTGCATGCATTATTTTATGGATGCATTAAAATACATTCCTACCCATATTAAATCCCTAACGGGATTATTTCAATGCCAAAAATCGCCCTTCAATACCACAATCTTTTAGCACTTTGGCATTCTCCTTTCCATAAGCTATAAAGACACTTGGAGCGCCAGGCGTTCCACCCTGAACCCCAGAAACATGATAAAATCGAATTCTTCCTTTAACAAACAGAATAGCATCAGCATCATTCCAAATATGCTCAAAAAAACATTTCGTTTCCGTTCTTGCAAAAATCAAAGCAATACCGTTGCCGTGAAACTTTAATTTCTCCATCCACAATTCCATTCCTCTGCCATAGGGCGGATTTAGATATACTCTCCCAAACCATTCTTTAGCCAATCCATCATCTAGAGTAGTAAAATTATGTTTTGCATGCACAAACGGAGCATTGATGGGACTGCATGGGTCCAAATCAAACTCACCCAAACAGGCAACCAATTCAGGCGGTGACAACCATTCTACTTTGGTATTCTCGCAACGTTCAAAAGAAGTATTCATACTATTTATTTGTTGCAAATATTGGATCAATATTTTGATTAAACAAACATAATATGATCATTTTCAGTAAATTAGAAGATATTTTTTATTTGTAATTAAAACTACTTGAAAAACAGAAAACTAGAAATTGAAGATACAGCCATTGCCAAATTATATCAAGAAAAAGTTCAAGGCTTCAACACCAAGAAAGAATTGGCACTATTTTTAATCAAGGAACCAGCAGCAGATTACAGCCCAGAGTTGGACTTCAAACTAAAAACTTAAAACAACTACCAAAACCATATCGTACCTACCGCACTTAAAAAAACGGCTACCTATATACTTCCCACAATAAATCCTTATCGGGATAAAAAAACGCAACTGACGGCTATATTGTCACCCTGAACTTCTTGGAGGGTCGCACGGTTGCAAATCAATCAGAAAATTAAAATTCATTTATTATTTAAGCACTATTTCAACGGCTATCGGAATATGATCGGATATTTTTTTAGCATGGGCTAAGCTTGGAAAGTCTTGATAAAAGTGAATAGCCGTCGCACCCCGCTCGCGCGGATTTGCAATCCGTGCCTGCCAGCCCCGCTACCACCCAAATCCCTTCGGGTAGTTTTAAATGAAAAAATAAAAATTGTGCAAACTTACAGGCTGGTTTTCTAACAAGTTTTTTAGTATATTTGAAAAAGAGATTACCTCGACTGTTAGCTATCGCTCGGATGTGAAGGTTTTTTCACAGTCTGACGTTAGTGGCAATGGTAGGACGACCCCGAAACGAGCAAGAAACATCAAAAAACAATCAAATGACAATGGTATTTTTACAGAATGAGAACAGACACCAAAAATTCATATCTTGAAAGTATAAATAAGGCAATTGCATTCATAGAAAGTAATTCGACAACTGACATCCAACTCAAAGACATTGCTACACAGGCAAATCTTTCGCAATATCATTTTCATCGGGTTTTCAAATCGCTAACTGGGGACACTACAAAAGACTTTTTAACAAGGCTTCGACTTGAAAAAGCAGCTTTAAAATTAAAACATTCACAAAACGATATTGGACAAATTGCTTTTGATTGTGGCTATCAAAATCACGAAACATTTACAAGAGCATTTAAAGACTATTTTGGACTGACACCATTAGAATATCGAAATTCAATAGCAGAACTTACGACAAACAAACAAAATGAATACGGAAAAGCAAATATTGACTTAAATGCTCTCAATGTTCAAGGTCCAGTTATCAAGACAATTCCCGATTTGCATCTTGCTTATATTAGACACACAGGTTCATATGACAAAGTGGGCAGTTCCTTTCAGAAACTTATGTTTTGGGCTGCAACTCATTTGGTTTTAAAATTAAAGCCAGTAACTATTGGCATTGTTCACGACAATCCCGACCTAACAGCAGAACAACACATTCGTTTTGACGCTTGTGTCTTGCTTTCCAAAGAAATAAAACCAAACGGAGAAATTGGCTATAAAAGAATTGAAGGCGGTAAGTTTGCGGTCTTCACTTACAAAGGAGCATATGATGGATTTTATCCTGTTTACGACTATATTTATAATGTTTGCTTGTTTGACAACAAGTTTGATTTAGCCGACAAGCCTGCTCTTGAATGGTATATTAAATCGCCACCGTTTAATAAGCCTGAAAATTTTGTAACTGATTTTTATGTTCCAATAAAATAGCAAAAAACGTCAAACAACTTTTGAAAATAAAATAGAAATTTGCAGAATAAATAATCTTTAAAATGAAAAAAATGATGACTTATTTGCTTATTTCTATTGTTGCAATCATTGCAATCGTATTGATATTTGGGCTGTTTCTGCCCAAGGAGAGAACATTTACAAAAACGGCTGTGCTTAATTCAGACGTAACGAAAGTATTCAACATCGTCACTGATTTTAAAAATCAAACCTCTTGGAGAAATGATGTTAAAGAAATTATAGTAATTGACAATAATACTTGGACAGAAGTCCCCAAAAAAGGAACAGCTATTACTTTTAAAGTAAAGCAGAAAGTAGAAAACGAAATTTTTGAAATTGTAATCATTGAACCAAAAAACTTCAACGGATATTGGATAGGCACTTTTAAACAAACTAAGGTAAATCAAACAGCCATTGAATTTAAAGAAGTCATTACAATTTCAAATCCATTTTTCAGGACACTATCTTATTTATTTGTAGATTTTGATAAGACGATGGACTTATATCTTCAAAATTTAAAACAAAAATTAGGCGAATAATATGGCAAAGAAAAAAACGTGGTTGGATAAACTTAAAGAGACAAAGCAACCGCATATCGTAAAATTAGAAAAAGCATTTGCGGGTATACCAGCAGGAAGCCGCTTGTTTATACCATCACCAAAATTGATTGATGAATATATTCAACACATAGGTTATGGAAAACGAATTGATAGTAAAGCTATGCGAAATGACCTTGCTTTGGAGCATAATGCTGACTACACTTGTCCTGTAACAACAGGTATATTTTTACGAATAGTAGCGGAAGCAAATTTTGAAAAATTACAGCAAGGAAAAAGTTTAGAAGAAATCACACCCTTTTGGAGAGTTGTAGAACCCAATTCTACATTATCTAAAAAACTTACTTTTGGACAAGAATTTATTGCAGACCAAAGAGAAGCAGAAAAGATAAATGACTACATTGGCAGACAAGAAAACCACAGCCACTAATCAAGTAGACGGCTCCGCCAGAAACTGACGGAGTACCAACCGCTACCACCCAAATCACTTCGGGTAGTTTTAAATGAAAAAATAAAAATTGTGCAAACTTACAGGCTGGTTTTCTTACAGGTATTTTAGTATATTTGAAAATGAGATTACTTAGTCTGTTCGCTATTGCTCGGGTGTGGAGGTTTTTTCATGGTCTGACGTTGGCAGAAACCGCAAGAAAACCTGTAAACATGGAACATTTTTAAAATTTAAATAATTAATCCTTTGCTTTATTCGCTATATATTTCTTTGCAAAACACAGCGCCAATAGAAGAAGAATTCAATCTATTTTTGTTTGCCATACTTATTCTGGGAATTATATTTATTTGTATCAGCGTACTAATTGCACTTTTAATAGCAATATTATGCCTATTTGCTATTTTCGGTTTTATTTTAGTTGGCGCTATTTCTACTTCAATACTTGTTGGTATAAATAAAAAATCATTTACTTCAGGATTTAAGACATTCGTAACCGTCTTCTCAACTTTTGCATTTGGGATAATTGGAATTGGTTCATTTTGGTTTTTAAATAAATTACTTCATTGGTGGAGCGAAACAAAAGCAATAACAATCGGTTTAAGTCTCGGTCTGATTAGTGGTTTAGTTACCGGATTAATTTTGGCATTTGTAATAAAAAAATTATCAACTTTATTAAAAGCCAAATTGGAAAGGAAAAGCGGCATCTGCTAATCGAGTAGACAGCTCCGCCAGAAACTAACGGAGTGCGCTTTTGATGGTACTGAGCGGTTGCAAAGCTGCGCCAGCGGGTTTGAGGTGCATACAAGAATTGCTTGGACATACTAGTAGCAAAACTACCGAAATTTATACACCTGTTAGTACAAAAAGTATTCAATAAATAAGAAGTATGTTTGATGATTTGTAGGAAATAATTTTTAAATTTGAAGAACAAAAAAATCCAAAAAGATTTGCCTATCACTCCTTTTTAGATGGTAAAAGCGAAATTAGTTTTGGATATATGCAAGTTGTGCGTCATTTTAGCCGAACGAAACAGAAAATCAACAAATTATGAAATTATATATTATTCTTTTATTAGCAATATCAATTAATTCTTTTTCCCAAGACAAAACAATAAACGGAGAAATAAAAGATGCAGAAAACAAAACTTACTTACAATATGCAAATATCGGAATTTCAAATAAAAATACAGGAACTGTATCAAATTCTAACGGGAAGTTTTCATTAAAACTTAATGAAAGTATTAATGAAAATGATTTGGTAACATTTTCTTATGTTGGTTATCAAACTAAAACAATCGCAATTTCTAAACTTAATCTTTTAAATAACGTAATTGAATTAGAACCAGAAAAGAACCAATTAAATGAAGTTGTAGTGAAATTTGTAAAACCAAAACCAAAAATACTTGGAAGAAATTCAAAAGGTTTTGGACTTATGCACACTAATTTTTATACTTATTACGAAAAAGATGTTGACGACCGATTGAGTAAAGAAATCGGAATGAAATTCAAACTAAAAAAAGATTGCAAAATAAATGATTTAAATTTCAACATAACTTCTAATGAATTTAGTTCTCTAAAATTTAGGTTGAATTTTTATAAAATAGAAAATGGATTTCCAACAGAACTTATTGTCGAAAAAGATATTGTTTTTGAAATCAAAGATGAATTTAAAGGTTGGTTTTATTTAGACTTAAAACCATATGATATTTATTTGGATAAGGAAACAGAAGATATTGCAATTACAATTCAATGGGTTGAAAGCAAAAAAGCAAACGAAAAAAGCAAATATTTTGGAATATCAACGGCAATGTCAGCGACAGAAACAAGCTTTTTCAGAGAAAAATCAATGGATAGTTGGAAAAAAAGTGGACAAAGTTTAAGTTTTTACTTTAATACAATGTGTAAATAAATAAAAAAAAGAACGCACAATCGAGTAGACGGCTTCGCCAGAAACTGACGGAGTGCGCTTTTGATGGTACTGAGAGGTTGCAAAGCTGCGCCAGCGGGTTTGAGGTTTATACAAGAATTGCTTGGACATACTAGTAGCAAAACTACCGAAATTTATACACCTGTTAGTACAAAAAGTATTCAATAAATAAGAAGTATGTTTGATGATTTGTAGGAAATAATTATATATTTGGAGTATATACGCTACTGCGTAGCGACAATCTACCCGAATATGGGTGTATAGTTGCTACTTTGTGGCGGGTGTATAGAAGTTAGCGGCAACCCTAAGACGACACAATAAACTCGAAACTGACGACAAGAAATGAACTACAAAATCGTAACAATCTTATTGACAATTTTACTCATCGGACTGGTGATTACGACAGCAATTCTTGACCAACATAAATCAAATTGGGTTTGCGGACCTGTTCTCATTTTGCTTGGACTTGTTTTAGGAATTGTTCAACTTATTCTTGCTCGTATCACCATTACAACAACAAGACAGAAACTTAAAATAACACTCTTGATTTTTAGTGGGGCAATTTTACTTTTCTATAGTTGGGGCTTTATTAACTTCTTGACAAAATGTAGCTGACAATGTTTGTTTCAACTCTTCTTTTAATTCCTTGGATTGTTTTTGGGTTCAAACACCCAGAAAATAATTTTTTAGGTCTGAGACAGACAAGAAAATCTCTGCTAACATTACTAATAGTTGAAATAGCATACTTCACGATACTTATTCTTTTGCTTGACAAGCCCGACCCAAATGTTGCAGGACAAGGAAGTTTCGCTTGGATGTATATGTTTTTATACGAAAAAGGAATTTTTCCTCTCTTGACAATAACTGAAAACTTTAATCCTGTTTCAGACGCAATAATTGATAAAGACTATAAGTGGTTATATTTGCTAACAGCTTTATTAATGGACTACATAATTTTAAAACTCATTAGTCCGACAATCTTTAACTTTAGAAAACAAAGGAATGAAAACGACAGATAGAAGGACAGCAGCTAATCGAGTAGACGGCTCCGCCAGAAACTGACGGAGTGCGCGTCTGAGGGTACTGAGCGGAAGGTGGTTAGAGGTGTTTACTTGAGAGGGGTACAGATTTGAGGTACATTTTAGAGTTGCTAGGTCATAGTAGTAGTAAAACAACTGAAATTTATACTCATGTTAGTACGAAAAGTATTCAACAAATAAAAAGTCTTTTTGATGATTTATAATAAAAAGAAATTATATTTTTGAAGTAAATACGCTATTTAGTAGCGACAATCTACCCTAATATGAGTGTATAGTCGCTACTTCATAGCGACTATATGCAAGTTGGCAGAAACCTTAGAAAAACTGAATGAGAAACAATATGAAAAATTTAATAACCTTTACTGTCTTACTAATCAATTTTGTAGGTAACTCACAATGTTTAGCTCCTTCGAATGTTAATCTAATTAATAATATTATATTTTCAAATACCGCAGAATTGAGTTGGACTGAAAACGGAAATGCAACAAGTTGGGAAATTGCAATAGTTCCTGATTTTAACGTTGGTTCGACAATACCAACCAACGGATGGATTGTGGCTTCAAGTAATCCGTTTACAATTACTGGAATTCCACCATCATTCGTATGCTATGCGTTTTTTGTTCGTTCAGTTTGTTCATCAACAGATGTTAGTAATTGGACTGGTGCAAGTACTTCAGGTTGTTCAATAACAGCTTATAATTGGTTTTTAACTTTATCTAATGAAAATTTTATCCCAAATTCTGACACTGATAATTTGCAAATTTTCCCTAACCCAACAAAAAATATTATAAACATAAAAAATATCACCGAAATAAAAAAAATAAAAATATTTGATTATTTAGGAAAAGAAGTTTTAACACAAACTGAAAATAATAATGAAATTAATGTAGAAAATCTTTCCAAAGGAATATACTTAATAGAAATTAATTCAGAAAACCAAAAAGTATATAAAAAATTCATAAAAGAATAAGTGAAAAAATATAAAGGCATCTGCCAACAGCGGTTCCTATGTAAAGCATCATAAAGTTATTAACAACTTTGAATAAGGGTTATATGTCCCCGCTTCCGCGCTAATCTCTTTACATGGTTTTAAATAAAAAAATAAAAATTATGCAAGCTTACAGGCTGTTTTTCTTACAAGTATTTTAGTATATTTGAAAAAGAGATTGTGGAGGTTTTTTCACAGTTTGACGTTGTGTGCAATTTATTAAAGACTGCTAAGAATTAAAATACTTATGAAAAAACTATATTTATTATTTCTACTCATTGGAATTTCTTGTGTTGGTCAACAAGAATTACCTATTAGCGAAACGTACTTGTATAATGAAACATATTGGGAATTACAACCTCGAAATGTTTTAATGAAAAGTATAACTGCAACAGAAGATGGAATTTTTTTTTACAACTGTCAAAAATGAAAACACAAGATTGTTTCTGTGGGATGAATGGACTAAATTGGATAACAAATATACTTTACAAATTAGAGGTAGAGCTTTATATGTAATTGAAATAGAAAATGAAAAATTAAGATATATTTTTATGACATTTGAAGCTTTAGAAGGTGATAAAAATATTGGCTATGAGAAAAAGTTGCTCAAGTATAAATTTGTAATTTAAAAACCACTGATAACAGCGGTAACTGTTGCACCACCCTCCAAAAAACTATCCCGAAGTTTCGGGATTAAAATAATTTTAAAAATTGAGCTTGTTTATTGGGAAGTGTTATGACTTTAAGTGAGGTTAAAAAATAGGTTTTTTACTTTTCTTACAGGTATTTTAGTATATTTGAAAAAGAGATTGTGGAGGTTTTTTCACAGTCTGACGTTAGCAAACATATTTGAACAACGAACAGAAACAAAAAGCTTAATTTAAAACTATGAAGAAAACTTTGATTATTGCAATTACCTTATTATTAGTAAGTTGCGGAGCACACGTTAAATCCAGTTTTAGCGAACAATTAAAACCATTAACAATTGAGGATAAAGTAGCCTTTCTTGACTTAAAACATCAAGTACCAGAAAATTCAAAAAAAATTGGCAATGCAAGATTTGGAGATAGTGGTTTTTCAATAGATTGTGATTTCAACACTAATTTAATTAGTGCAAGAAAACTTGCTCGTGCAAATGGAGCAAATATAGTCAAAGTAATAAAAAAATCGACACCCGATTTGTGGAGTACTTGCTACAGAATTACGGTTGAATTTTATTATTATTCTGGAGATGTAACCAAATTAGAACAATATCAATTACAAATTAATTAAATTATTACCTAAACTAAATTCTTTTTAAAATGAGAAAAACAATTATTTCTTGCTTATTAGCATTAACATTATTATCAAGTTGTGCAACAATAATGTCAGGTTCAAAACAAAATGTAAAATTTGCTAGTAATCCAAGTTCTGCAACTATTTATATAGATGAAGTTGAAGTTGGAAAAACACCTTTTGAAATGAAACTTGCAAGAAAAAGTGAACACGAAGTTATGATTAAATTAGAAGGCTACCAAACTTACCAAACCACTCTAACAAAAAAATTTAATGGTTGGTTTGTTGGAAATATTTTAATTGGTGGTTTAATAGGAATTATAATTGACCCAATTACTGGTGCTATGTACAATCTAACACCGAAAGAAATTAATGCAGAAATGAATAAAGGAACAGCTTTTAATTATAAAAAAGGAGAAGTATATGTTGCAGTTGCTCTTGAAATTGACCCAAATTGGAAAAAAATTGGACAACTTGAAAAAATAAGCAACTAATCAAATAATACGTTTGCTAATCGAGTAGACGGCTCCGCCAGAAACTGACGGAGTGCGCCTTTGACGGTAGTGAGTGGATGGTGGTTAGAGGTGTTTACTTGAGAGGGGTACAGATTTAAGGTATATTTCAGAGTTGCTAGGTCATAGTAGTAGTAAAACAACTGAAATTTATACTCATGTTAGTACGAAAAATATTTATCAATTTAAAAGCCCTTTTGATGATTTGTGATACAACTTTTATTTCTATTTTTGAAACAAATACGCTATTCAATAGCGCCTATCCACCCTGTTTTGGGTGTATATGCGCTACTTTGTAGCGGGTATATACAAGTTAGCAGTAATAACCAGACACATCTACTTATGAAAGGAAATATAATAATTATTATTAGCTTTATAATTTTAGGGTGTAAATCAGCAGAAGAGCAAAGACTTCAAGATGTATCAATGATAGAAGTAATTGCAAATCCTAAAAGATTTCATAAAAAACATATTCAGGTTCAAGGTTATTTCACAAATGAAACAAAAGGAACTGCAATTTATTTTTCTAAAAGTGATTTTCAAAATATGATATACAAAAATGCCATATTTATATACATATCAAACGAAGATATGAAAAGATATAATCTTCCGCCATCACAGGGATATGTCACTTTAATTGGCATTTACAATAAAGACAAAAAAGGTACATATAATTTTTATAGTGGAGGTTTTGATAAAATTTTAAATATCGAAAGAATGTATAAAAAAGATGGTGTCAACGATGAATATAATCCGGAATAATAAAAGTTACTACTGCTAATCGAGTAGACGGCTCCGCCAGAAACTGACGGAGTGCGCCTCTCACACCACCGTACGTACGGGTCTCGTATACGGCGGTTCGCAAAGAGATGGGTTGAGTTGGATGTGTAATTCGGTTAAGGAAACATAACCTCTTTTCTTCAAGCGTTGCAAAGTAATGGTTGTGCCTAGAATAGGACTTTGTGCAATTGCCCAACCCCCTTTTACTCACGCTTTATTATTGTTTTTTTGGTGTTCGTGAATGCAGAGCATTTCGAGTTCTGCTCCATGCGTAGGCATGGTCTTGGTCGACACCCAATCGTATAAGATTTTTTCTCTTTCGCTCGGGTTTCTTCCAATGGTGCCAAATGCAGTAGCGAAGTCGGTTTCTTAGCCAGC
>NZ_JBCGDO010000013.1:0-101004 GCF_038739835.1 Flavobacterium aureirubrum | reverse complement strand
ACTACTTCTAAATCAGACATTTTTTCTTTTCTACCAACACCTGATTTAAATTCTAATTCACAATTCAAAGAACTTATAACTTCTAAAACTCTTAAATATTTTTTTACTATATTTGACATAGATATTGTTTTGTTTTGCGACTTCAAGATACTGAATTTCAGTATCTTGAGCAATATCTAATCAATTTATTTTAATTTAAATAATTACACCCAACGGGTTATATTAGCTTTCAAATTTATTAGATATGAAAAAAAAAATACTAATCTTCGCATTTTTCGCAAATATAATTGGCGTTTGTTCGCAAACATTTACAAACTCTAACCAATCACTTGCGGGTTCATGGAATGGAACGTTATCAAAAACAGTAACGGTTTCGGGACTACCAAATTTAAATGCAAGTATTTTTGAATTAGTTCAAGTAAATCTTCACTTAGGGGATGATGCCAATACCCGAAATTATAATACATACAGAGTAACGTTAACCAAAGGAACTACTAGCATAGACTTAGTAGCTACTGGAGGTTTGCCTAATTCTCCCGTAAAGCAAATCAACACTAAATTTAGATTCAATCCTTTCTTAAAAAGACTATCCGAGCATGGCGGTGTAGCAGAACCGTTTAGTATTGGGTATTATCGATCGCAAGACAATTATACCGCTTTTAATGGTCTTGATCCTAACGGTGATTGGACGGTTACTATCACCGAAACCTCTGTGGCAACGGGTGGACGGTTTAACAGAGTAGATTTAGTATTTAAATCACCCTTCACCGTACAAGATTATACGACAGTAACTAGTTATGACAATTGCACTACACCTTACTGTTTAGGCACTGCTGAAATTATAGTAGCTTCAAATAACGGATTTACTAGTCAAGTGGAAGATATGTATAATCCAAACACTGTTGGTTGTAGCTGGAATGCCGCTCAAAATAATTCAGCCTTTTTTAAGTTTAGAGCCGCTCAAACTTCGGCTAGTGTTAGCATTTCTGGAATATCGGGAAATTTACAAATACTGGCTATTGATGCTGGCCTTGACGATAATCCATGCACGGCGGCAGATAACATTGTTTTAAATGGCGGTTGTCCTACTTTAAGCAGTAATGACACTTATACTAGTCCGCAGTATATCAATGGTTCTACAAAAAATAATCAATTAAATTTAAGCGGCTTAACTATTGGCAAAACTTATTATTTTATTGTTGATGGCACTAGCTCTTCGGTTTCTCCCTTTTATATTGAGACTATTGGCACTTCATTAGACTGTTCTAATTGTGATTTAAATGCCACGTTAAGTAGTAATAGTCCCGTTTGTGAGAATAGCTCATTGAATTTAACTTGTAGTGATGGTACCAATTGGTCTTGGACTGGTCCAAATGGGTTTACTAGTAGTAGTCAAAACCCCACTTTAAGCAATGTGTCAACTTTGGCAAGTGGCATTTATACTGTGGTCATTACAGACGGTAACGGTTGTACAGAAACCAAGTCTATAACTGTTTCAGTAACTACTGTAGTTATTCCCACTTTTAATGCTTCAAATCCAGTTTGCACTGGAGCAACATTAAGTCCTCTTCCCACTATTTCCAATAATGGCATTAGCGGCACCTGGAGTCCTGCATTGAATACTACCACAACCACTAATTACACTTTTACTCCAAATGTTGGCCAATGTGCTACAACCGCTACACGAACTATTGTGGTTAATAACTGTGACTTCGGCGGCTATGCTACAGCGGTATGGATGGATGACTGCACCACGCCTGGCGACGGTAAATTTTATAATACAACTGGTGGTGGTGCCGATTTAATTAATCAAGAAGCTGGAAATACTTTTATCAAAGATTTTGGTGTGCATGTTCAAAATTCTTCTACTTTGATTTTAAGAGGTTCTGAAGTTAAAACCTATAAGAATGGTAATACTAATGTTTGCGGTGCCACCATGTATTATCGCTTTTATTTAACCAATGGCACTGCCGGAACCTTCACCTCCCGAAATTTGTCTTTTTTTAGTGACTGTAATACTGCTATTAGTGAGTTTTCTATTGGCGGTGGTCCGTGTGCTGGTGGCCAACAAAAATGGCAGTGTGTATCGCAACCAGGTTGTGACTCGCCCATAAATTTAACCACAGTTCCTCCCGGTGATTATACTTTGGAGGTGTATTATGACGTTAGAGGTGATTTTAATTCCACATCGCAATGTGATGATACTGTTACTATTAATAATGGAGGGACAAATTACAAAGCGAACTTTAGTATCATTTCCACGCCAATTATTAGCAATACTAATCCCACTACTTGCAATGGAACTGACGGAAGCATTACTATCTCAGGATTAGCAGCCAATGAAGTATATGCACTTACTTACGATTTTAATACTACTCCAGTGGGTTCAGCCAACTTTACATCAAATACCAGCGGACAAATTACAATTCCGAATTTAGGTATCGGGACGTATACCAATTTTAATTTTGTTATCAATAGTTGTTCAACAACGCTCCCGTCAGGTGTAACATTACAAAACCCTATTTTTACTCCTGTTTTTAGCACTCCAAATCCATTTTGTAATGGTGAGGCAATTCCATCATCTACATTGCCAACCTTCTCAAACAATGGTATTTCAGGAAATTGGACACCTGCATTAAACAATACAGCAACTACAACCTATACTTTTAGTCCAGATGCGGGGCAATGTGCAATTAATGCGAATTTAACTGTCTTTATTAATCCAGAAATTATTGGAGGAATAACTGCCAGTCCAAATACTGCTTGTATTACGCTTCCTGCTACCGCGTGTAACGGTAGTGCAACTATAACTATTACACAAGGATCAGGTAATTATAGTTATTTGTGGAATGATTCTTTAGCCCAAACGACGGCCACAGCTACTAATTTATGTGCTGGAAATTATTGCGTTACTGTGACCGATTTGGATACTAATTGTACCCAACAATTTTGTATTACTGTAAGTGATAACATTCCAAATGTTACTCCAACCTTTTCATTTGGAACAGCAGCAAACATTTGTTCTGGAAGTTCGGTGCCATCTTTACCTTCAATTTCTGATAATTTAATTAGTGGTTCTTGGTTACCAGCTGTCGTAGACAATGCCAATAACGGCGTTTATACTTTCAATCCTACGGTAGGACAATGTGCTACAACAGCCACATTTTCTGTGAGTGTAACACCTCAAACAACTCCAACTTTTTCATTTGGAACAGCAGCAAACATTTGTTCTGGTGGAATTGTTCCTGCTCTACCAGCAATATCTACGAATGGTGTTAGTGGAACATGGAACCCGCCAATAGTAGACAATACTATCAACGCAGTTTATACCTTTACACCAAGTTCGTCAGGTTCGTCTTCTCCAAATTTAATCGTAAATGGAGATTTTTCTCAGGGAAATACTAACTTCAATACAGACTATCAATTTCTGCCAAGTGCAGGTGTCAATGGAGTTCAAAGAGCATACGGAATTGTTTCTGCGGCAAATGCTTGGTTTCAGTTTTTTCAACCTTGTGTAAGTAATGCGCCATCTGGTGGAAACATGATGGTTGTTGATGGTTCAACATCAAACGCAGGAAATGATAAAGTTTGGGGACAAACAGTAGCTGTTTTACCTAATAAAACATACACTTTTAGCTATTGGTTACAGACTATTGCTACGCCAAATCAAGCGTTAATAGAAGTTGAAATTAATGGGACAATTATTGGTTCAGCTGTTGCACCAAATACAAATTGTACTACCGCTCAATATTCCTTTCAATGGAATTCGGGTTCAAATACTACAGCTCAAATAGCAATTTTTGATAGAATATTTGTGGCCAACGGTAATGATTTTTCGCTAGATGATATTTCATTGGTAGAAAATATAACACAATGTGCTTCTACAGCAATCTTTACCGTAACTGTAACACCTCAAACAACACCAACATTTAGTTTTGGAAACGCTTCCACTATTTGTTCTGGCAATACGGTACCAACATTACCTTCGAGTTCCGAAAATTCAATAAGTGGTTTTTGGTTACCACCAGTAGTAGATAACACTAACAACGGTACTTATACTTTCCAACCAAATGCTGGTCAATGTGCTACAAGCACTTCATACGTGGTTACAATTACTCCACAAGCAACCCCAATATTCTCTTTTGGAACTTCTTCAAGTATTTGTTCGGGTGATCTTGTAACGGCATTACCAAATACATCTTCTAACTCCATAATTGGTTCATGGTCACCTAACTCTGTTAGTAATACAAATAGTGGCACCTATACATTTATACCAAATACTAACCAATGTGCCACAACAACTACCTTCACGGTTAATGTGACACCGCAAACAACTCCAACTTTTTCTTTTGGAACTACTACAACTATTTGTTCGGGAAGTTCGATCTTGGAATTACCTCTAATCTCTACTAATTCTGTGGAAGGTTTGTGGTCTCCATCTACAGTAGACTCAACAAATAGTGGTGTATACTCCTTTGCTCCAAATACAGGACAATGTGCTACGTCAACAACGCTTGCCGTTACTGTAAATCCAATTCCTCAATTTACTATTACAGGCGGATGTGATGGCGATGATTATCGTTTAGAGATTGTTGAGCAAAATCAAAACATTACCAATGTATCGTGGCTTTATAATAATGCTGAAATTGGTCAAGGGAATTCAATTATAATTACTGAAGAAGGTGTTTTTACCGCTGTAACCACAAATAGTAATGGCTGCCAAAATAGTCAAGAAATAGATATTGTTAATTCATTTTGTAAAATACCAAAGGGTGTTTCTGCCAACAACGATGGAGATAATGATTTTTTTGAATTATCAAATCTGAATGTAAAAAAACTACAGATTTTTAATCGCTATGGAATGGTTGTTTATACTAAAAACAATTACACCAATGAATGGAACGGACAATCAGATAATGGCAATGAAGTTCCAGAAGGCACATATTACTATGTAGTTGAACAAAACTCAGGTAAAGTGAGAGTAGGTTGGGTTTACTTGATTAGAGAAAATTAAAAACAATCTTTTTAAATGAACTTAAATTTACTTCATTGAAGTACAATTTATGCTGTTTTTCACCTTAATGCCATATTGAAGATAAGTAAGACTACTTCTGAGAAATAGATGTTAACCGATTTTCAATATCATGTATAAAAGCAGTTTCGAGAAGTTGCTGCACTTACTTTAACGTGCAGTGATAGAAGCATTTATTTTATATAAAATCAATAAATCGTCATAATTATAAATTGTCCCCTCGAGTAATTTTGCGACGCATTTCTTAGAAAAGGAAAACTTCGGCGGTAAACCAATGATGATACAACTATTTAACTTCTTTAAATTGGTAATCTTATATTTTTACGATTATTTGCGATTATGCAGGTGTTTATTTAAGGGAAATAAATGGTCATCGTCAAAAATTACGCTGTATTATTTTTTTTCTATTTGTTATTATTCGGTATTCAAATTAATGCTGAACATTTGTTTGAATAAATAACTATTTAATACATAAACTACTTCCTTCAGTTTTAACTTTTATATCATAATAATATTTTTAATATATTATTTTGGATTTCAGATTTTATATCACTTCAATAGGAACCTATTTTCTAAATTATACTTTTTTTTAGAACAATTTAGAGCAAAAAAAAGACGAGTTTGAACTCGTCTTTTTTATCTATTTATCAAGATGTTACTTCACAATCAAGAATTCAGAACGTCTGTTTTGTGCATGTTGCTCTTCAGTACAGTTTGCACCACAATCAACTTTTGGTTCTAATTCACCCATTCCTTTTCCAGAAATTCTACTAGCAGGAATTCCTTTTGATATAATGTATTGAACAGTCGATTTTGCTCTTCGCTCAGAGAGTTTAAGATTATAATTATCTGAACCTCTATTATCAGTATGAGACTTAGCTAAAATAACCATCTTATCATTATTCTTCATTACTTGAACTAATTTATCTAACTCAAAAGCTCCATCTTGAGTAATGTTACTTTTGTCATATTCAAAAAAGATTGGCTTTAACACTATTTCTGTTTCAGTAACAATAACGTCTATTGGCTGTAAAGCTGCATCAACTTTAGCCGTTGGTCCTTTACCTTTGGCAACTGCAAAAGTATTTCCTTCATAACCATCTTTTGATGCTTGAACAACATAGGGCTTATCACATTCTACACGGTATTTTACTTCGCCTTTGGCATTTGACATTTCGGTTTTAATTACGTTTTTCTTATCATCTAAAATTGATACGCTTGCGTTAGATAAGATTGCGCCTGTTTTTGCATCGGTTACTACTGTTAAAACATCAACACCACAAACTGGAGTTGCTCCAAAGATATCATCATTGCCATTTCTGTTACTTGACAAAAAGCCCACTTTTTTACTTTCATTAAATGTGAAAGCAAAATCATCTTTTTCTGAATTTACCGGCTTACCCAAGTTAGTAGCTTCACCTGCTGTTAAGTCAATTTTAAATACATCCAAGCCACCAAATCCTTGTCTGCCACTTGAGGCAAAAAATAGTGTTTTATTATCGTCTGCAATAAATGGAAAACTTTCGTTACCTTCTGTATTTACTTTATTACCCAAATTTTGTGGCTCTCCATATGTGCCATCAGTATTTATAGCTACCTTCCAAATATCAATGCCGCCAATTCCTCCTGGTCTGTCAGAAGAAAAATACAAAGTCTTACCATCTCTACTTAAAGTAGGGTTACTTGTTGAAAATTCTTTACTATTAAGGGACAATGCAGTAATATCTGCCCATGTGTCTCCATTTTTTGTAGCTTTGAAAATAGTATTCCTTCCTAGTTTTAATTTATTGGCTTTATCTTTTTCAAAAGAACTTTCTCTAAAACTTTCACTAGAAAAGTAAACCGTATTTCCATCGGCACTCATTGTTAGAGAACCGTCGTGATATTTTGAGTTTAATCCACTAACCCCAATCACATTTGTAATTGTTCCATCAGCATTGTAGTCGGCTTTATAAATATCTAAAAATGGCTCATCCGTCC
Source organism: Flavobacterium aureirubrum (assembly GCF_038739835.1). Taxonomy (NCBI): domain Bacteria; kingdom Pseudomonadati; phylum Bacteroidota; class Flavobacteriia; order Flavobacteriales; family Flavobacteriaceae; genus Flavobacterium; species Flavobacterium aureirubrum. Next base: position 93,992 of record NZ_JBCGDO010000013.1, on the reverse strand, counting down.
AACCATAACTTTTCTTGGCTGTGTTTCTTGCGCTTGTGAAGTAAAGCGAGTTGTCATACAAAATTGCCCCAAAATCTGATTTATCACTACTAACATCTAAAGAGTTAACATTGAATGATTTTGTAATATCAAGTAATCTTGGAATGTAGTTTGGATTCTCTTTAAATGCTTTTGCACGAGCATCATTTGGAGAAGCACTGGCAAATTTCTGCATTTGTTTATTGGCCTCTTCATATTTTCCATTCCCTTTCAGCATTTGAGCATAACGGTAATAAGTCTCAGCATCCTGCGATGCTTCCACTGCTTTTGCATACCACTTAACCGCTTCTGTTGTATTGAACATGTTGTAATAGGTATCAGCTAGTTGTTTATAGACATAACCATCTCCTTTACCATTTTCAACGAGTTTCAGATATTCTTTTGCTGCATCAACATATTCAAGTCTGTTAAATAATTTATCAGCTGTTTTAGTGGCGGAATTTTGAGCCGAAACTGTCAAGCTAAGTGCTACAAAAGTTAATGTTATATATAGATTTTTCATTTTTAAGATTGCTTTTTGGGTTAGAAATATCTAGGAGATTGAGATACCTTTTTAGATAAGTTGAAATCATACAAAATCATTATCTCGTGTGATGATGGTGTTACGACGTTTAAATCCGACATAATGTGATCATAGGCATATCCTATCCTTAAATTTGGAGTAACAGCGAAATTAACCATCGCACCGAAAGAATCTTCTAGTCTATAAGTAGCTCCTAATTCAAGCTTATCATAAATCATAAAATTCGTGGACACATCAAGTGATAATGGAGCATTAAACGATGACTTAACCATCGCAAATGGTTTGAATTTTAAGTTAGGATTGATATCAAACACATAACCTCCCGTAAAGAAATAATGCAAATCTTCAGTTCCATATTGTCTCCCATCAAAATCTAAATAATTTGATTTTATCATATTAGGGACAGAAAATGCAAAATAATACTTATTAGTATAATAGAATAAACCTGTTCCTAAATTCAAAAATGTTTCGTTTGGATTCCCTTGTCCGAAAACATCATCTCCAATATCTGGCAATGTTGGAAAAATCGAATTAAAATCAATTTTATGCATCGTTAATCCAGCCTTTAAACCAAAAGCTAAGCGATGTTCTCCTCCCAGATTTAACGTATAAGAAAAGTCTCCATAAAAATTATTTTCTTCTACTGGTCCAATCTTATCTGAAATAACAGAGAGGCCTAAACCTACATTTTTTCCTACCGGACTGTGAATAAAAAAGGTTCCTGTGGTTGGAGCATCTTCTATCTCAACCCATTGCTTTCTGTATAAAACTCCTGCCGAAATCCCTTCTTTGGAACCAGCATAAGCAGGGTTAATAACACTCATATTATACATGTATTGAGTATAATGTGGATCCTGCTGCGCTCTTACCTCTACAAAGATGGATGCAACTAGTAAGGCTATGATATATAGTTTCTTCATTTTGTTTGATTTAATATTGAATGAAAGTTATTATTGTTCTCTGTTGATGTATATCCAACCTGTTTTTGTTTCTCCATCATTTCGTTCAATTACGTAATAATAAGTTCCATCTGGTAGTTCATCACCACTGTCTGATTGTCCACCCCATTCATTTATGTAATTGTTTTTGCTATAAGCCTTAACCCCAAGCCTGTTGTAAATACTAAGCTTTCTAACATTATAACCAGACAGGTCAAAAGTGTCATTTTTACCATCATTATTTACTGATATACCTTTTTGAATAACACAAGACACATTATCAGCAGAAAACACTGCAGAACTTGGACAACCACCTGAAAAAACATTCACAGTATACTCGCCTGGCTGAGTAACAATTATACTTTGTGTATTGCCTCCAATTGGATTTCCTGAACTATCTTTCCAAGAGTAATTCGCTGCTAAGGAATCGAAAGAACCATTAACTGGATTGGCAGTTAGCGTGTAAGCAGAACCGACACAATCACCTGCAATGGCTACTTGAAGTAGAGGATTAACTACAACTGTAGCAGTATTACTTATTGATGTAGTACAAGAAGCTAAACTAATTTGACTTAACAAAATACTCGTATTTGAAGTCACAGCAGTTATAGTTACTGGTGCATTTCCATTAGCATCTAAAACAACCGTTTGATTAGCATTATTATTTATTGTGTAAGTTACTGTTGCATTAGGAGTTCCTGTCAAAGTAAACACAGCATTTCCTTCGAAACATACTGGGGTTGTCGCTACCAAATTTGTAACCGTTGGATTTGGATTAACTACTACAGTTGCTGTATTACTTAGTGTTGTGGTACAAGATGCTAAACTAATTTCGCTTAACAAAATTGTCGTATTTCCTGTTGCTGCATTTACTGTTACTGTTCCATTTCCGGCTGTATCTAAAATAACCGTTTGATTAGCACCACCATTAATAGTGTAAGTTACCGTTGCATTTGGAGTTCCTAATAAAGAGAACACTGCATTTCCTCCAGAACATACTGGGGTTGTCGCTGCTAAATTTCCAAACGTTGGCGTTACGGGAACTGGATTAATAGTAACAGTTACAGGAACCGATAAACATCCACTTGCAAGATCGAGAACTCTAATAATGTGATCTCCCGGAGCAACATTATTAAAAATTGTACTCGATTGGAAAGCACCACCATCTATATTGTATTGAAATCCTGTAGTCAATGATGTAAAATTGCCAAGATTAGAATAGTTTTCTGGATCTAAAGCTGTCCAGTCGGCTGCATTCCATGTCAAACTTGGAACACTAGCTGTATTATTTCGTCGGTAGGTATATCCAGGTTGGTTCAACGGCGTAAAACTAACACCATCAATTCTTCCCCAAATATCAATCTCGACATCTGCGCTAGTTGTTAATCTAATATTATCATCAGTATTAACACCTCCACAACCGGTAAAAGATTGATTAGGCGTAACCCCAGCTACATTCGCATCTGAACTTAACTTGATAATATTGGTAGCATTGTTTGCTATTGTTCCTGATAAAAGTAAATCACAATTTGGTGTAGTTCCACCATTATTATAAACTTTTAACTTATAATTGGATAAATCCACAGAAGTACCTGTACCATTAAAAATTTCAACATAAGTTAATGAACCAGTTGCCGCATCAGTTACCTCAGATATAAACAAGTTTGAAGGTAATCCACTAACTGCTCCAATAGGTGCTGTAACTTCTATTGTCCCTGTTTGAACATTACAAGCCGTTTGTGTAACGTTTAACGTAGGAGTTGGCGCTTGGCCTATAGCAACATTAAATGATTGCTCACTTGTACATCCATCGCCGTTTATTGCATAAATATATACTAATTGTGAAGTTTCTAGCGGAACATTTATATCTAATGGTGCTCCAACGCCACCAGCTTGAGAATAATAATTACCAACCGCTATGACAGGAAGTGTATACGAATTACAAACAGTTTGATTTCCCGGGGACACTAAAGCAGGTAGTGCTATTATTTCTACTTGTGTAGAGGGATTACCCACTGTGCAAACAGAACCAGGAATTCCATAAGTAATAGTATAAATACCTGGCGAGCTCAAACTAGGATTTATTGCTCCCGTAGAAGGATTGATACTCAACCCAATATTAGGAATAGCGGAATAGGTACCACCAAGAGTTCCTGTTTGATTAACAGCTTGTAAAGTGCTTATACTTCTACAGAATTTAGTTGGGCTTGTAGCGCCATAGCTAATAGTAGCTGATGTAGGTGCAACAATACTAATGGTAAATGTTTTAACAAATTCTATACAACTAGCTGTTGCAGCAACTGTATTGGTTACAAGATAGTTTCCAGGTGTACTAGCCGCTAAATCAATTTCTCCCGTAGCAGTGTTTACAAAAACTAAACCAGGCGTTGAAGAAAAAGTTCCAGCTACAGAACCGTTGTCAATAACTGCAATTGGGTTACTAGCGCCAGGCAGTTGACAATATGTTGCAGGATTATAGCTGAAAAATGCGTTTGGACAACACTGATAAGTACCCGCACCTGCTGCATTAGTATTCGTTTGAGTCAAGCTAATAAAACCAGGATCATCCGAAAAATTTGTAATTAATATGACATAAACTTGGCCAGCGACCGCATTTACAATATTCAGGTTTTCAGTTGCTGCAATAGAAAAACTACAACCAGTAGTTTGTGAAATAGGCACTCCTATTCCAGGCGCCAATGTTGGAGGGTTACCGATAGCAGCACAGGCAGCGGCTTGACTTGGAAATGGTCCCCATGCTGCATAATCAACATCAAGATTTGCTGCTCCACCTTGCGTAGTAGATTGAGTCAGCAACAAATTTATTGGCCCCGTTGTAGCTATATTTATGGTATAATAAGTAGGATTTGGTGTACTACCTAAACATCCAACTGTACCTTGACTATCAACACCAGTTGTATTTTGATAATTCAAATCTTGACAAGCAGATTGACCAGTAATACAACTTGATGGCGTTGTGATACATAAATTAAAGTTTACAGTTTGTGCAGTGTTTGCGTTAGAATAAACCCTCACAAAATAAGTTTGGCCAATTGTCAGGTTATTTACAACAGCCGACGTTTCGTTAATTGGACTACAAAAAATCTGTGTTAAAGTACCACATTGTCCCGCATAAACACCGTAATTTAAATTTGTTGTAGTACCAGTAATGTTTTGTAAAGCAACATTTAAGAAAGGATTTGTCGCCACAAACTGGAACCAAACATCATCATCTGCCGTACCTATGCATGGCGCCGTTGTTGCCGGCAATGAAGCTGTAGCACTTGTAATAGTTCCTGGTGTAACCTGTTGACAGATAGAAGAAGAATTTACAGGCGTAAAAATAGCACCTGCACACTCATCATTGATTACTAAAGTTGTAAAGCTTGAGCCGATAGACCATGCGCTTGTTCCTGATGTGGGGCAAATTGCGCGAACATAAAAGGTATATCTTGTTCCTGGTAAAAGGCCACTAATTAACGCAGGATTACTGGATGTTAAAATTCCTGTGGCCGCACTTGTTGGCGCTGGTGAGCCAAAAGGTAAATGAATTATTTCCCATTGAGTTACGGCAGGGTTCGACTCTGTCCAACCCAATAATGCAGATGTTGAAGTAATAGTAGTTGCAGCGAGTGCCGTCGGTCTTGCACAATTTGGCGCCGCAGCACAAGTTACATTAGCAACCCAACCAGATCTAGTTCCACTTCCATCTGTTCGAAATCTAAATGTTAAACAGCCGTCTAAACTTGACGAAGTAAAAGGTCCTGGCAAATTACCTGTTAAATCGCCCCAGAATGAACCAGCCAAACCTCCCGGAACATTACCAGCTGGATTTGCACTCGCAATTTGTGGTGATGTAACAGAAATTCCATCAAAAACATATAATCCGTCCCAGGTGGCTTCTGTATTAAAGGCAGTAAAAGTGACCGTAACCACATTGCCCGCAGTAGGACAAACAATTACAGTTGAATCTAAACTATTTGTATAATCCGCATTTGGCCCACCTACATCTGTAAAAGTGCCTCCACAAACTGGCGGTGCAACTTGTGTTGTAATCGTTCGCGGTCCTGACCATAAACTTACACCATTAGAAGAGGAACTACAATTACCTCTTACATATAAATTGTAGCAAGTTGATGCTGCCAATTCAGTAAATGTATATATGTTTGTACTAGTAGTTATGAAACCAGTTGTTGAAGCATCGGGTGCTGGCGCAGTACAAGGCAAGGCAATAACTTCCCAAGTAGTGGCAACTCCGACATTAGTCCAAGCCAAAGTAGCCGAATTAGAAGTCACTGCACTAGTTACCAATGTTATAGGTTGTTGACAAGCTGGTGGTGGAGCACAAGTAATATTTGCAACCCAACCAGGATTGTTAACTGCACCATCACTTCTAAACACAAATGTTAAACATCCGTCGGCTGCTGATGAAGTAAATGGACCTGGAATTGTAGTCCCCCAATAAGAGCCAGCTAAACCTCCCGGAACATTACCGGCTGGGTTAGCACTCGCTATTAAGTTAGCAGGCACAACACCATTACCATCATAAACATAAAGTCCATCCCAAGTTGCCTCGGTATTAAATGACGTAAAAGTTACCGTCACTTTTTCCCCAGGAATAGTTGGACAAATGGTAGTTGTGGTATTTGAGTTATTTGGATAGTTCGCAGTCGGGCCTCCAGCATCTACAAAATTCCCTCCACATTCTGGTGGTGCGACTAAAGTAGTTATTGTTCTTGGTCCTGACCATGCGCTAACACCATTAGATGTTGAACTACAATTACCTCTAACATATAAATTATAACAGGTAGCTGATGCCAAACCCGTAAATGTATGCGGATTTGAACTTGTAGTTATAAAACCAGTTGTCGAAGCATTTGGTGCTGGCGCAGTACAAGGCAAAGCAATAACTTCCCATGTTGTAGCTACGCCAACGTTGGTCCACGCCAAAGTAGCTGAATTTGAAGTTACAGCGCTAGATACCAATGTTATAGGCTGCTCACAAGCTGGTGGCGGAGCACAAGTAATATTTGCAACCCAACCAGGATTATTAACAAAACCATCACTTCTAAACACAAATGTTAAACATCCATCTGTAGCTGACGAAGTAAATGGTCCTGGGATTGCAGTTCCCCAATAAGAACCAGCTAAACCGCCGGGAACATTACCTGCTGGATTAGCGCTAGCAATTAAATTAGCAGGAACAGCGCCATTACCATTATAAACATAAAGTCCATCCCAAGTTGCCTCAGTGTTGAATGAAGTAAAAGTTACTGTTACTTTTTCTCCAGGAATAGTTGGACAAATTGTAGTGGTACTATTAGAGTTATTAGGATAGTTCGCAGTAGGACCACCAGCATCTACAAAGTTTCCTCCACACTCTGGTGGTGCAGTACCTGTTGTAAAGTTAGCGGAAGCAACGGACCAAGCACTGCTAAACCCTGTATTACATATTGCTCTCACAAAAAATTTATAAGCGGTATTAGGAAGTAATCCTGTCGCTAAATACGGCAACGTTCCGTTATAGATAACACCTGTACCTGTTGGAGTTGCAGTAGCTAAAACAATTTCTATTTCCCACGAGGTTGCACCACTTGGATTTGCCCAGTTTAGTGTAGCGCCATTTTGTGTTATAGCAGAAAATGTTAGATTTGTTGGCTCTAGACATCGTTGAACAATATTAACGTTATCAACCAACCAACGATCTCCAGCACCGTTAAGTCCACCTGGAAGCTGAGTGTGAACTCGAACAAATGAAACATAAACTTGCTGTGAAGCAAAAGCAGATAAATCCACAATTTTTTCTTCATACACATTAAATGTTGCACTCAAAGTAGTTTCATCCCATTGTTGCACTAAATTGTATGCAGCAGGATTTGTTTGTGAAGCAGTAGACGGCGCTACTCTAATTTGATAAAGTGTACCCTGATTGCCACTAGCAAAACTCCTTGCGAAAAAACGCAATTGACCGTTTGCAGGAATGGTTACAAGAGGTGTAGATAAGTAGTCTTGTGATATCAAACCTTCAGTTCCCAAGTTCTCCCTATTAATATAGGCAGCATTATCTCCTTGAAAGGCATTTGAAGGAGTCACAATTGGCGCGTTACCCCAGCGTTGACCCGTACCAACACCATTATCAAAAACAGCCCAATTTCCTGACGCAAGTGTCCAATTTGTAGATGGTAAAGCATCTGGTCCTGTTGTTGACTCAAATCCTTCCGTTAACTGGGAATAACCAGTAATAGAAAATAAAATGAACAACAATAAAAGTGTAATTTTTTTCATTTAATGAAAATTTTAATTTTTGTAATAGTTTTTTTTGATTTTGAATTTCAAATTTAGTAAAAAATCTGAATTAAGAAAGTATTAACATCTATTTTAATACATTTTAAATAACCGATTGTCTTAGAAGTATAAATTTATTTAAAAATTTTAGTTGACAATTATGTATTTTTGTAATATAAAATTATCAAATGTTAGAAAAAGAAGTTGTCAATTTTGAAAGAACCATAATTATTGGTATTATCACTCAAAATCAAAATGAAGAAAAGCTAAATGAATATCTTGATGAATTAGAATTTTTAACTTATACCGCAGGTGGTCAAGTTGTGAAAAGATTTTATCAGAAACTAGAAAAACCTCACCCAAAAACTTTTTTAGGTTCTGGGAAAATTGATGAAATAAACTCTTTTATTAAAAGCAATTCAATTTCTACTGTAATTTTTGATGATGAGTTGTCACCTTCGCAACAAAAAAATATTTCAAAAATTTTGGATTGTAAAATTTTAGATAGAACCAATCTAATCCTTGATATTTTTGCTCAAAGAGCAGAAACTTCTTATGCTCGAACCCAAGTTGAACTAGCGCAGTGTCAATACTTATTGCCAAGACTATCTGGCTTGTGGACACACTTAGAACGACAAAAAGGTGGAATTGGTTTACGTGGTCCTGGAGAAACTGAAATCGAAACAGACAGAAGGATTGTTAGAGACAGAATTGCACTTCTGAAAGAAAAAATAAAAACTATTGACAAACAAATGTCTATCCAAAGAGGAAATAGAGGCGCAATGGTTCGTGTAGCACTAGTTGGTTACACTAATGTTGGTAAATCAACATTAATGAATGTTATTAGTAAAAGTGAAGTTTTCGTTGAGAATAAGTTGTTTGCAACTTTAGATACTACTGTACGAAAAGTAGTGATTAAAAACTTACCTTTTTTACTATCAGATACAGTTGGCTTTATAAGAAAATTACCAACGCAATTAATCGAGTCTTTTAAAAGTACTCTCGATGAAGTTCGCGAAGCTGACTTATTATTACATGTTGTTGATATCTCGCATTCAGATTTTGAAGAACATATTAATTCTGTTAATCAAATTTTACAAGATATCAAGAGTAATAATAAACCGGTGATAATGGTCTTCAATAAAATTGACGCTTATAAACACCTAATTATTGAAACCGACGATTTAATAACCGAAAAAACAGTAAAACATTTCACATTAGAGGAATTAAGGTCAACATGGATGAATAAAAGTGGCGCAAAGAATACACTTTTTATTTCTGCAACTAACAAAGATAACTTCGAAGAATTTAGGAAAAAAGTATATGAAATGGTTAGAGAAATTCACATTACACGGTTTCCTTACAATAAATTTTTATATCCTGACTTTAAGGATGCCTCTGAAGATTAGATTTCTATTGCAGATAATAAATGTAACCAAAATTTAGCCATACATTCCAATCGTTAGCTCTATTTTCGGTATATATTCTAGGGTCGGGATTTAAACCATCTACCCAGTTTGAAAAATAATATTGAAAACGCAAGTCAATCATTAAATCTGAAAGCTCAGTTAACTTATATCTTGAACCAACGCTGCCAACAATAGACCATACTGTTCCGCCCTGATTTGTGGTCGCTCCCAAATACTTTGTAGGAAAAGCAATCGGAGAGTCTACTGGACCAAGTAACGAATAAGCTTCTGGATCGTAGAAGCTAAATTGACCTCCTAAACTTAAGAAAGGTGCAAACGAACCAAGTGTCGCTGTAAAATCTCTAATACTTAATGGGAAAAACTCTAATTGCATTCCAATATTAGTAACAGCTGTACTTCCTCTCATTGCTCTGAGTTGATTGGCAAACAAACTTGTTCTACTATCATCGACCCATCTTCCAAAATGCTGCAATTCGGTTTTATTATATGATAACTCACTTCTTAGTTTAAAGTGATCATTAAAATAGGTTTCGGGAGCGTAGCAGTTACAATCAGCTTTATATGAAAAATTCAAATAATGTATAATTCCAATTCCATACCCTGTATTTCCAAGGTTAGTAGACAAATCTCTTCGCTCACCATAATCCGACTGAAAAGCAACTGGACCAACAATGGCTCCAATTTCATGTGAAAAACCAAACTGAGCAATTGTAGTATTTGAAAAACCAAATAAAACAAGTAGAAATAGGATGAAAGATTTGAGCATCTGCATACTAATAAATTCAATTAGCGACAAATATATAAAAACATCAATCAGTTGTAAAAAAAAATGAAAAAATAGTTGAAATTTAATCAAAAATAAATAATGAATTCCTAAAAACATTTCGCTTAATACAACTAATCTTTGTTTTTGCTTTTAGAAGAATAAAAATTACAAGAATTTTTAAAAATATATATTCATTTTTTTAATTAAATGTATATTTGCTCGATTTTACGAAAACGATTTCTTAAAAAATTAATAGTGTAATTTATGTCACAAAGTATTAACGAGTTTATCGAATTAGTTGGAAAAAGAAATACCAACGAGCCTGAATTTATGCAAGCAGTTATGGAAGTTGCTGAAACGGTAATCCCATTTATTGAACAAAATAAAAAATATCAAAACAAAATGCTTCTGGAGAGAATGGTTGAACCAGAACGAGTAATTATGTTTAGAGTTTGTTGGATTGACGACGCTGGACACACGCAAGTAAATCGTGGTTACAGAATACAAATGAACTCCGCTATTGGACCATACAAAGGCGGTATTCGCTTTCACCCTTCTGTAAATCTTAGTATTTTAAAATTCTTAGCTTTCGAACAAACATTCAAAAACAGTCTAACTACCTTGCCAATGGGTGGTGGAAAAGGTGGTGCTGATTTCGATCCGAAAGGAAAATCAGACAATGAAATTATGAAGTTTTGCCAAGCTTTTATGACAGAACTTGCAAAACATATTGGAGCTGATACTGATGTTCCTGCTGGCGATATCGGTGTTGGTGGTCGTGAAGTAGGATATATGTTTGGTCAATACAAAAGACTTAGAAACGAGTTTACGGGTGTTTTAACTGGAAAAGGAATTGCATTTGGCGGCTCTTTAATACGTCCAGAAGCAACAGGATATGGAGATGTTTACTTTGCACAAAATATGTTAGCCACAAAAGGTGACAGTTTTACAGGAAAAACCGTTGTAGTTTCTGGCTCAGGAAATGTAGCACAGTATGCTATACAAAAAGCTACACAACTTGGCGGCAAAGTGGTTACAGCTTCAGATTCTTCAGGATATATTCATGATGCTGACGGAATAGACGCTGATAAACTGGCTTATATCATGGAAATCAAAAACGTAAACTACGGAAGAATTTCTGATTATGTGACAAAATATCCTAACGCAAAATTTGTTGCAGGACAACGTCCTTGGGAAGTGAAGTGTGATATCGCATTGCCTTGTGCAACTCAAAACGAATTAAACGGCGAAGAAGCAAAATTACTTATAGCAAATGGATGTATCTGTGTGGCAGAAGGAGCAAATATGCCGTCAACTCCAGAAGCGGTTGCTGCATTTTTAAGTGCTAAAATTTTATTCGCACCAGGAAAAGCATCCAATGCTGGTGGAGTTGCCACTTCGGGTCTTGAAATGTCTCAAAACTCATTGCGCTTAAGCTGGACTTCAGAAGAAGTTGATCAACGTTTGAAAAATATTATGGCCAATATACATGCTGCTTGTGTGCAATACGGAAAAGATGAAACAGGCTTTGTTGATTATGTAAAAGGTGCAAACATTGCAGGTTTCGTTAAAGTAGCCGACGCTATGCTAGCACAAGGAATTGTTTAAAACAAAATAAAACTAACCTAAACTAAGTAAAATGCTTTCAGAAATGAAAGCGTTTTTTTTTACCAAAATACAAAAAGATTTTTTTTTACGTTTACACTATATTTGTATGCTAATTCGTGCTCAATGAAATATATATTTGTTTGGCTATTACTTTTCTGTTTCTGTAAAGGCACAGGACAACAAGACCAAAACTGGAAAGGCTATTTTTCTTATAGTCAAATCAAGGATATTTCGGAAGGAAATTCTAAAATATATGCGGCAGCTCAAAACGCGTTATTTACTAAAAATTTCGTGTCCAATGATATTCAAACCATTAATACGATTGACGGTTTGTCAGGACAAAACATTTCATCGCTGTACCATAGCGATGCTTTCAACAAAACAATTGTAGGTTATGAAAATGGTTTAATGATTGTAATTAATGACATTGACGGTTCAACACTTAACGTTGTCGATATAGTTAATAAAAATATTCCATCAAATATTAAGAGAATAAACCATTTCTTAGAATTTAATAACATTGTTTATGTTTCTTGTGATTTTGGTATTGTTCAATATAATCTTGCTACACTTCAGTTTGGTGACACTTATTTTATAGGTCCAGCCGGACAAGAAACGAAAGTATTTCAAACTACCATTTTTAATAACGAGATCTTTGCAGTAACCCAAAATTACGGTATTAGAAAAGCAGCTTTAAACAATCCAAACTTAATTGATTTTGCACAGTGGTCTCTCTTTGACGGTGGTTTTTGGAATGGAATTGCAACTTTCAACAACCAATTAATTGGATTAAATACAAATAATAAATTGTACCGATTTAACGGCTTCTTCTTTGAAGAATTTAGCACTATCGGACAAACTGGAGTTGATATCAGGGCATCTACAAATTACTTAACTGTAACCACGTCAAATAGAGTGCTAATATACAATACATCACTAAGCCAAATAGTAACTATTCAAAATACACAAGCGCCATCATTTTCAGTAACATTTTCTTGTGCAACAGTTATTAATGAAACCATTTTTATAGGTACAAATGAAAACGGACTCTTAACCTCTGCCATAACTGCACCAAGCAATCTTGAATTCATTAAGCCTGATGGTCCAAAAAGGAATAATATGGTAGCTATCAACGCGGCTTCCACTAATCTTTGGGCTGTTTATGGCGAGTACGATATCTTTTACAATCCATTTCCTTTAGATGAATTTGGCATCAGTAAATATAACGATGATGGCTGGTTAAATATCCCTTTTTCAGAAGTTTTGGGTGCCAATGACTTATCAAAAATCAGTGTTAATCCTAATGACGAAAACCAAGTTTACATAAGTTCTTTCCATAGCGGGTTACTAAAACTCGAAAATGATATTCCCACAATTTTACTTAATGAAACCAATAGCGGACTTGAAGCAGAGGGATTAAGGATAAATGGAACTGCATTTGATAGACAAGGAAACCTTTGGGTAACATCAAGTAAAATCAAAAATGGATTAAAAGTTTTAAAAACTAATAATCAATGGCAATCCTATAACATGGAAAATATTCTTGACAATTTCATTTCTAGTAATTTTAATAAAATAGTTATTGATAGAAATGGAACCAAATGGATTGCGACCTATCTCGATGGTGTAGTAGCTTTTAACGAAAATACAAATGTCTTCAAGAAAATTACCGAAGGTATTGATGTTGGCAATCTTCCCTCAAGAGATGTGAGAGCTATTGCAATTGATAACCGAAACCAAGTTTGGATAGGAACAAACAAAGGACTGCGCGTATTGCCAAGCATTGGAAGTTACAACAATGATGACCAAATGAGAGCTAACGCCATCATCATTCTCGAAGACGGAGTGGCACAAGAGCTTTTATTTGAACAATTTATTACTGATATCGCCGTGAATGGCTCCAATCAAAAGTGGATTGCGACGGCCGACTCTGGTGTATTTCTTTTTTCCGCTGACGGACAAGAAACTATTTATCATTTTACAATAGATAATTCTCCTTTGCCTAGCAATGTCGTAAATGATGTCGAAATCAATGCCACTACAGGGGAAGTATTTTTCGCCACAGATAAAGGGTTAGTTTCATTTCAAGGTGTTTCAACAAAACCGGCCGAAAACCTGCAAAACGTATTTGTCTATCCAAATCCTGTTCGCCCAGAATTTGTTGGAACTGTAAAAATTGCCGGATTAATTTCAAAAGCCAATATCAAAATCACCGACATCGAAGGAAATCTAGTCCACGAAACCACTTCCGAAGGCGGAACTATTGAATGGGACACCACAGCATTTGGGAAATATAAAGTAGCATCGGGTGTTTATATGATTTTTATTTCTGCCGAAGATGCTTCTGAAACTGCTGTTAAAAAAGTAATGATTGTAAGATAAATCACAACAAGAAAAATCCAAATTCTAATGTTGGTAAAAACTAAGGCTATCGTTATTTCTTCTATAAAATATCAAGAAAAAAGTCTGATAGTAAAATGTTTTACTCAAAGCGATGGTTTAAAAAGTTATTTTGTTCAGAGTGCATTTTCTAGCAAAAAATCTTCCCAAAAAATTGCCTATTTCCAACCTTTAACTATTCTCGAAATTGAAGCAAATCATAAGAATAAAGGAACACTAGAGCATTTCAAAGAAATAAAGTTAGCCACAGCTTATCAGACTATAAATACCGACGTCATCAAAAGCACCATCGTTATATTTGTTTCCGAAATTCTTCACCATAGTATCCAAGAAGAAGAAAAAAACGAAAGACTATTTACGTTTATTGAAACAGCGTTACTTTGGCTTGATAATCATAATGATACATCCAATTTCCACTTAATTTTACTCTTAGAAATAACAAAATTTTTAGGTTTTTATCCCGATATTTCTGAATTAGAACACAAACATTTCGAAATGAAAGATGGCATTTTTTCACCCTTTTTAGGAACTAGTTGTCTTACCGAACACGAAACTCACCTATTCAAAAAACTCATCGATTTAAGATTTGATAGCGACCAAAAAGTATTTGCCGGTATTGAACGCCAAATTCTTCTGAAAATCTTATTAGATTATTACACCATTCACCTCGACGGATTCAAAAAACCTAAATCACTCGAAGTTTTAAAAGAGGTTTTTGCGTAAAGTATAACCACAAAGAACGCAAAGTTTTTTACGCAAAGTACACTAAGCTATTGAACCTTAAACCTTTTCTCTTGTGAAATTTATGATTAAATTTTCTACTCATTACCACAAAAACTGAAAACTGAAAAGGGATAACTGAAAACTATTTACTACTTTCGCAAACTGATTTAAGAAAACGATAAAAATGAGTACTAAGTTTACTGAATACAAAGGACTTGACTTGCCTACTGTGGCATCGGAAGTTCTTGATTTTTGGAAAAAAAATAACGTCTTTGAACAAAGTGTAACTTCGCGTGAAGGTGCAACTCCTTATGTGTTTTTTGAAGGTCCGCCAAGTGCGAACGGATTACCAGGGATTCACCATGTAATGGCGCGTGCAATCAAAGATATTTTTTGTCGTTATAAAACTCAAAAAGGTTTCCAAGTAAAGCGAAAAGCAGGTTGGGATACACATGGTTTACCTGTTGAATTGGGAACTGAAAAAGAATTAGGAATTACCAAAGAAGACATCGGGAAAACCATTTCCATCGAAGAATACAACGAAGCGTGTAAGCGAACAGTTATGCGTTACACCGACGTTTGGAACGATTTAACCGAAAAAATGGGTTATTGGGTTGATATGGAAAATCCGTATGTGACCTACAAATCAAAATACATGGAAAGCGTTTGGTGGTTGCTTAAGCAAATTTACAACAAAGATTTACTATACAAAGGTTACACCATTCAACCGTATTCTCCAAAAGCTGGAACAGGTTTATCTTCTCACGAAGTGAATCAACCAGGAAGTTATAGAGATGTTACGGATACAACTGTTGTGGCGCAATTTCTTGCAAAAACCGAAACGTTACCCAACTTTTTACAAGGCTTTGGAGATGTTCATATTTTGGCTTGGACCACAACTCCTTGGACTTTACCTTCAAACACTGCTTTAACTGTTGGCCCAAAAATCGATTATGTTTTGGTGGAAACTTTCAATCAATACACTTATCGTCCGGTTAAAGTAATTTTAGCTAAAAACCTTGTCGGAAAACAATTCGGAAAAGGATTTTTTGCCTCAAATGAGCCATCCGATTTTGAAAATTTTAAAGAAGGAGATAAAAATATTCCGTATCAAATTTTGGCAGAATGTAAAGGTGCTGATTTAGTTGGAATTCGATATGAACAATTAATGAAATTGGCTTTGCCTTATCAAAATCCTGAAAATGCTTTTAGAGTAATTTCGGGAGATTTCGTTACAACTGAAGATGGAACTGGAATCGTTCACACAGCGCCAACTTTTGGTGCAGATGATGCTAAAGTGGCCAAAGAAGCAACGCCTGAAGTACCACCAATGTTGGTTTTAGACGAAAACGGAAATCCTGTTCCTTTGGTTGATTTACAAGGTAAATTCATTCAAGGTTTAGGAAATTATTCTGGGAAATACGTTAAAAATGAATACTACAACGATGGCGAAGCTCCAGAACGCTCAACCGATGTTGAAATCGCTATCCAATTAAAAGAAGAAAATAAGGCTTTCAAAGTCGAAAAATATGTTCACAGTTACCCACATTGTTGGAGAACTGATAAGCCAATTTTATATTATCCATTGGATTCTTGGTTCATAAAAGTAACCGAAATCAAAGACAGAATGTGCGATTTGAACGAAACTATCAACTGGAAACCCAAAGCAACTGGTGAAGGTCGTTTCGGGAATTGGTTGAAAAATGCCAACGATTGGAACTTGTCGCGTTCAAGATATTGGGGAATTCCATTGCCAATTTGGAGAACCGAAGATGGAACCGAAGAAATGCTAATTGGTTCGGTAGAAGAATTGTATGCTGAAATTGAAAAATCAATCGCAGCTGGTTTCCAAAAAGAAAATCCATTCAAAGGTTTTGTTGTTGGAAATATGAGCGAAGAAAACTACGATTTGGTTGATTTACACAAAAATGTAGTCGATAACATCGTTTTGGTTTCGCCATCTGGCAAATTGATGAAACGCGAGAGTGACTTGATTGACGTTTGGTTCGATTCGGGTGCTATGCCTTATGCGCAATGGCATTATCCATTTGAAAACAAAGATTTAATTGACGAAAACAAAGCATTTCCTGCTGATTTTATTGCCGAAGGAGTTGACCAAACTCGTGGATGGTTTTATACATTACACGCCATCGGAACTTTAGTTTTTGATAAAATAGCTTATAAAAATGTAGTTTCAAACGGATTAGTTTTAGACAAAAACGGACAAAAAATGTCAAAACGTTTAGGAAACGCAGTTGATCCATTCACGACTTTGGCTGAATATGGTCCAGATGCTACGCGTTGGTACATGATTTCGAATGCCAATCCTTGGGATAACTTGAAATTTGATATTGAAGGTGTTGCGGAAGTTCGTAGAAAATTCTTCGGAACTTTATATAACACCTATTCGTTCTTCTCGTTATATGCCAATATCGATAATTTTACTTATTCAGAAGCTGAAATTCCATTAAACGAACGACCAGAAATCGATCGTTGGATCTTATCAGAATTACATACGTTGATAAAAACCGTTGATGAAGCTTATGCGGATTACGAACCAACAAAAGCGGCAAGAGCCATTTCTGACTTTGTTCAAGAAAATTTAAGCAACTGGTATGTTCGTTTGTGTCGACGTCGTTTTTGGAAAGGCGAATACGGAACAGATAAAATTGCTGCTTATCAAACCCTTTACACTTGTTTGTTAAACGTTGCCAAATTATCTGCGCCAATCGCTCCATTTTTCATGGATAAACTTTACAGAGATTTAACGCAGGCAACACTCCCGACGCTTCGGGAAGAGGAATTTGAGTCTGTACATTTGGCGAAATTTCCAAATTCGGTTGAAAACTTTGTTGATAAATCACTTGAAAGCAAAATGATGAAAGCACAGACAGTTTCGTCGCTTGTTTTATCACTCCGAAAAAAGGAAATGATAAAGGTACGTCAACCATTGCAAAAGGTAATGATACCAATACTTGACGAGAATCAACGAACTGAAATCGAAGCGGTTTCTGACCTGATAAAAGCCGAAGTAAACGTGAAAGAAATTGAACTTTTAGACGATGCATCGGGTGTTTTAGTAAAGCAAATCAAGCCTAATTTCAAGACACTTGGTCCTCGTTTTGGCAAAGACATGGGATTGATTTCCAAAGAAATACAAAATTTAAAACCCGAACAAATTGCTGAACTAGAAGCTAAAGGTATGCTCGTGCTTGTTATTTCGGGAAAAAGTATAATTTTAACAACCGAAGATGTTGAGATTTCTTCGCAAGATATCCCAGGTTGGCTAGTAGCTAATGCAAATGGTTTAACTGTTGCACTTGACATAACACTTACTGAGGAATTGAAAAACGAAGGAATTGCAAGAGAGTTAGTCAATAGAATTCAAAATCTTAGAAAAGACAGCGGATTTGAAGTGACAGATAAAATTAAAGTTCTATTACAATATAATGAAATACTCGCGAAAGCGATTAAAGAAAACGAAAACTATATCAAATCGGAGACACTAACTGAAACCTTGGTTTTAGAAAATGAAGTTTTAAATGGTTCTGAAATAGAATTTGACGAGATAAAAACAAGAATATTAATTTCTAAATAATTACGAACGATTATGATTGATGAAAAATTAAGATACTCAGATGCTGATTTGGCAGAGTTCAAGGAAATTATTGTAAACAAAATCGAAAAAGCAAAATCCGATTTAGAGTTGATAAAAAGTGCCTACATGAATGATTTAAATAACGGAACTGATGATACATCGCCAACGTTTAAAGCATTTGAAGAAGGAAGCGAAACCATGTCTAAAGAGGCAAATTCTCAATTGGCCATTCGTCAGGAGAAATTTATTCGCGATTTAAAAAATGCGCTTTTCCGTGTGGAGAATAAAACTTATGGTGTTTGTAAAGTGACTGGAAAACTTATTTCCAAAGAAAGATTAAAAATTGTTCCTCACGCTACAATGAGTATTGAAGCAAAAAATATGCAGCGATAATATCCTAAGATATATTATGTAACGCTCCAATTTGGAGCGTTATTTTTTAGAAAAAAAGCCTATTTTTGCGCCACAAATTTTTTAGACAATGTCATTACGAAATTCCGTTTTAATTATAGCTATAATACTTTTAGTAGATCAATTTTCGAAAATTTACATCAAAACTAATTTTGTATTGGGAGAAACTGTTCATGTTTTTGAATGGTTCAAAATATATTTTATTGAAAACGAAGGAATGGCTTGGGGAACAAAAATTCCTGGTGAATACGGCAAATTATTTTTAACAACTTTTAGAATTTTGGCCGTTTTTGGCATTGGCTATTGGTTGTATGACAGTAGCACAAAACACAGTTCAAATTATTTGATGGTCGCTATTTCTTTGATTTTTGCCGGCGCACTTGGCAATATTATCGACTCTGTTTTTTATGGTGTTATCTTTGACGATAGTTATGGTCATTTGTCAACGATGTTTTCTGAAAATCCTTATGGTTCTTGGTTTCATGGCAAAGTAGTGGATATGCTCTATTTCCCAATTTGGGAAGGAACACTACCTAATTGGCTGCCAATTTGGGGCGGACAACCTTTCAAATTTTTCAACGCTATTTTCAATATTGCCGATATGGCTATTTCTACAGGTGTTGGAATTTTAATCGTTTTTAATAAAAAAGCTTTTGCTACCAAAACGTCTCTTGGAAACGCACAATAGTCGTTGGCGTCACGCAATAATCCAATTGAATATCACTTTCTGAGACATCGTCAATAAAGTCTTCGGGTTCAAAAAAAGATAGACCTATTTTTATAGTTTCTGGTTTGCATTTTGCTAAGAATTTATCATAAAATCCTTTGCCATAACCTACTCTATTTCCTATTTTATCATAAGCCAAAAGCGGTACAAAAACCACCTCTACTTTTTCTACTGGAACTATTATACCATCAACAGGTTCATGAATATTATACTTGTTTTTTTGAAACTTAGTATTGTCTGTTAAAAGAAAGTTAGTCATTTCAAGAGTTTCGAAATTGCATTTAGAAACCACAATTTCCTTGTCTTTTCCCGCTAAAATTTGAAGAACAAATTCTGTTTCCACTTCATTTTGTTCTTTAATAGTTAGAAAAAGATGGAAATAGGTATTTTCCCAAACATCAAGTTGCAACAGTCGGTTAGCAATTGCTAGGCTTTTATCCTCAATTTCTTCTTCTGAAAGTTGACTCCGCAGCGTTTTATATTTATTTCGTAATGCCGTTTTATTCATTTAGTAAAAGTAAAAAAACTGCATTTGTTTTATGAGTAATTTAAGGTTAAATTTGTTTGGAAGTTTAGTTAACCTTGAACCAGACACTCGCAATTTAAAAAATGAACAATCCTTCTTTAGAACTTCAAATACAAACACTGCCAGAAAATCCGGGAGTATATCAATATTATGACAAAGAGGATAAAATTTTATATGTTGGGAAAGCTAAAAATCTAAAAAAACGCGTTTCGTCCTATTTTAATAAAACACAAGAATATGGCAAAACACGTGTTCTAGTTTCAAAAATTGTAACCATTAAACACATTGTTGTTTCTAGCGAGCAAGATGCGCTTTTGTTAGAAAACAATTTGATAAAAAAACTTCAGCCACGCTATAATGTTTTGCTTCGCGATGACAAAACCTATCCGTGGATTTGCATTAAAAAAGAACCTTTTTCGAGAATATTTCCAACACGAAAAATGATCAAAGACGGTTCAGAATATTTTGGCCCATATACCAATTTTAAAACCGTAAACACCATTTTGGATATGATAAAAGAATTATATCCACTACGAACCTGCAACTATGATTTATCCGAAAGCAATATCAAAAATGGTAAATACAAAGTGTGTTTGGAGTTTCATATTGGCAATTGTAAAGGCGGTTGCGAAGGATATGAAACACGAGAAAATTATCAAATTCAAGTCAATGCTATTCGGGAAATTTTGAAAGGAAACTTCAAAGAAAGTTTGAAAGATTTTAGAGCTAAAATGCAAGAGTATGCCATCAATATGCAGTTTGAAGAGGCTCAAAAAATTAAAGAAAAAATAGAAGTTCTCGAAAATTATCAATCGCGATCTACGATTTTAAATCCGAAAATTTCAAATATCGATGTCTTTTCCATTATTTCTGATGAAGCTGTGGCCTATGTCAATTTTCTTCAAATCGCTCATGGTGCCATTATTCGCTCACATACTTTAGAACTCAAAAAGAAATTAGAAGAAACCGACGAAGAACTTTTAGAATTGGCTGTTGTAGAACTTCGCGAACGATTTCAATTGACATCCAAAGAAATTATTTTGCCTTTTCCACTCGATTTTGGCGATTCAATAAAAGTGACCGTACCTCAACTAGGCGATAAAAAGCAAATTTTAGAACTGTCTGAAAGAAATGCAAAATACTATCGATTAGAACAATTAAAACAAATTCAAATAGTTGACCCAGAACGTCATACCAATCGTATCATGGCACAAATGCAAAAAGATTTACGCCTTTCGGTTGAACCGCGACATATTGAATGTTTTGATAATTCTAACATTCAAGGAACTAATCCTGTTTCGGCATGCGTAGTCTTTAAAGACGGAAAACCAAGCAAAAAAGATTATCGCCATTTCAATATAAAAACCGTGGAAGGTCCAAACGATTTTGCATCAATGGAAGAAGTAGTTTATAGAAGATACAAACGATTATTGGACGAAAACCAACCATTGCCGCAACTTATCATTATCGATGGTGGCAAAGGACAGTTATCATCGGCATTGAAGAGTATTGATGATTTAGGTTTACGCGGAAAAATTGCCATCATAGGCATCGCAAAAAGACTGGAAGAATTATTTTATCCCGGAGATTCTATACCGTTATACCTCGACAAAAAATCAGAAACTTTAAAAGTAATTCAACATCTACGAAACGAAGCACACCGATTTGGCATTACCTTTCATCGCGACAAGCGAAGTAAATCAGCACTTAATTCATCCATAGAAACAATTCCCGGCATTGGCGAAAAAACAATGCTAACGTTACTAAAACATTTTAAAAGTGTTAAAAGATTGAAATTGGCTAGTGAAAAAGATATTTCTGCGGTTGTAGGCGCATCAAAAGCCAAAAAAATTTCCGAATTTTACCAAACGATTAAACCTTAAAAAATTATGAGCCAATGGTTCTAGCCTATTTATTTGCCCTTTTCCTGCTGTTCACTTTATCTTTTTTTTTCAAAAAAAGGACGCCGTTTCCATCAGGGCTAAATTTTAATCGTCTTCCCTTTTTATTAACAATCAGCTTCTTTCTATTTATTCAAACAGGATACACACAAGATACCATTATACAAAAACGCCCCAAAATTGGACTAGTATTAAGTGGTGGTGGCGCAAAAGGATTTGCACACATTGGAGTTTTAAAAGTTCTTGAACAAGCTGGTGTAAAAATAGATTTTATTGGTGGAACCAGCATGGGTGCAGTTGTTGGCGGTTTGTATGCCTCGGGTTACAGCGCCACTCAAATCGACTCTATATTTTACAATACCGATTTTGACGAACTATTACAAGATTACATTCCGCGCGAGTCAAGGAGCTTTTACGAAAAAAAGAATAACGAAATGTATGCTATAGTTTTGCCCTTTCATAAATTCAAAATTGGAATTCCCATTGCGCTTTCAAAAGGAATGTATAACTACAATTTATTGTCTAAATTAACTCACAAAGTAAGGCACATTCGCGATTTTAAAAAACTCCCCATTCCATTCATTTGCATCGCTACCGACATAGAAAAGGGTGAAGAAGTAGTTTTAAATAGCGGCTATTTGCCACAAGCCATGTTAGCCAGCTCAGCCTTTCCCTCTTTATTTTCACCAATAGAAATTGATGGTAAATTTTTAATTGATGGTGGTGTAACTAATAATTATCCTGTTGAAGAATTAAGAAAATTAGGAGCAGATGTTATTATTGGAGTTGACGTTCAAGATAATTTAAAAAACCGAACTGCGCTGCAAGATGCCACTAGAATTTTGGTACAAATAACCAATTTAGACATGATAAAAAAAATGGAAGAAAAGGTTAAAATTACTGATATTTACATCAAACCTAATGTGGAAGATTTTGGTGTTATCTCTTTTAGTGATGGACAAGAAATTATAAAAAAAGGAGAAGAAGCAGCCTTGAAAAACATTGATGAACTTAAAAAGCTAGGCGCAACAAACAAAGACTTTCACCCACAAAACCTTAAAGTTCAAAATGATTCTTTGGCGATAAAAAATGTCAGTTTGAACCCATTAAAAAATTATACAAGAGCTTATATATTGGGAAAATTAGGAATTAAAAATGGAAAAAAAATAAGCTATAACGACTTAAAAACCGGTATCAACAATATTAATGCTACTCAAAACTTTAGTAGAATAAATTATACCCTTGAAGAATTTCAAGGTGGCGATGAGCTAAGATTGAATTTAGAAGAAAATTCAATTAAGACCTATTTGAAAGCTGGATTACACTATGACGATTTATATAAAAGTGCTGTTTTGGTGAACCTTACCAGAAAAAATAATCTTTTTAAAAATGATGTAACTTCTATAGATGTTGGTCTTGGTGATAATATTAGGTACAATTTTGATTACTATATTGACAATGGTTTTTATTGGAGTTTTGGGTTAAAATCCAGATACAACCAATTTGATAAAAATAGTGCCACTGATTTTAATAATGGTGAAATTTTAGAGCAATTGAACTTGAATACTCTAAATATAAGTTATGCTGATTTTTCTAATCAAGCCTATATGCAGACCGTTTTTATTCAAAAGTTTTTAATCGGTGCTGGCTTAGAATTGAAAAAATTGAAAATTAATTCTGAAAATTTAGGATTTATTAATCCAACTTTTGAAAACAGTACTTACACTAGCATCTTTGGGTATATGAAATACGACTCTTATGATGACATCATGTTCCCTACAAAAGGTTGGTTTTTTTCAGGTGATATTCAATCGTTTCTCTATTCAACTGATTACACATCAGATTTTAATCGTTTTTCAATCGTTAAAGGAGAGATTGCATTTGTGAAGACGTTTTTTAAGAAAATCACTTTAAAGGTTGACTCTGATGTAGGATTTGCATTGGGTGATGATAGCGTGCCTTTTTTTGATTTTGTGCTTGGTGGTTATGGTTTTAATACCATCAATAACTTCAAGTACTTTTATGGATATGATTTCTTAAGTATTGCTGCAGATAGCTTCATAAAATCTTGTTTTACTATTGACTATGAATTTTACAAAAACAATCACGTGAACTTTGCCGCCAATTATGCTAATGTTGAAAATAATTTGTTTTACACCGGAAATTGGCTCGCTACACCACGATACAGCGGTTATGCTTTGGGTTATGCACTAGAATCTATTATCGGACCAATTGAAATTAAATACACTTGGTCTCCTGAATTAAGCAAAGGTTTTACTTTTGTTAGTGTGGGATTCTTGTTTTAAATAGGTTGAAATCAGAATTTTTTATTGATTATTAGACAAAAAAAGTATATTTGAGCATTAAAATTATAAAACGGTAGCGTATGTCAATTTGGAGAGTAAAACCTGTAGCTGCTTTTGAAGCAGATATGAAAAAAAGCGAACTTAAAAAAGTTCTAGGTAAATGGAGTTTAACTGCTATAGGCGTTGGTGCCATTATTGGCGGAGGAATTTTTGTATTGACTGGTACAGGAGCCTATTATCATGCAGGGCCAGCATTAGCCTTATCATTTATTATTGCTGGGATTGCCTGTGTTTTTGCGGCACTTTGTTATTCGGAATTTGCATCTATACTTCCAGTTGAAGGTTCTGCTTATGCTTATGCTTATGGAACAATAGGAGAAATTTTTGCCTGGATTATAGGTTGGGGTTTAATACTAGAATATGCCATGGGCTCAATGACAGTAGCTGTCTCATGGTCGGGATATTTTAATAAATTACTGAAAATGTTTGGCATTAAACTACCCGACTGGCTCACTTCTGATCCTGGAAGTTACACTGGCGAGGGTTTCTCAATGAATTTACCAGCTTTTTTAATTGTATTATTTGTAATTTCTATTCTAATAAAAGGAACACAAAGTGCAGCTAAAGCCAATAATATGATTGTGATATTAAAAGTTTCAGCTATCATATTTGTAATCATTGCTGGCGCATTCTTTATCAATGTAGAAAATTGGACACCTTTTATACCAGAAGCAACACAAATTATTGAAAAAGAAACTACGCATAATGCCTATGGTCTTACAGGAATAGTTTCTGGAGCTGCAGCGATTTTCTTTGCCTATGTAGGTTTTGACGCAGTATCTACGCAAGCTGGCGAAGCTAAAAATCCTAAAAAAGATGTTCCATTTGCCATTATTGCCTCCTTATTAATTTGTACAGTATTATATATTTTAGTCTCATTAGTTTTAACAGGAATGATGAACTACGAAGATTTCAATCCACTAGGAAAATACCCTGATGCAATAAAAGCTCCTGTTGCTTATGCATTTGACATTGCAGGTCAAGCTTGGGCTGGATATATTATTACTATTGCCGCAACTGTGGGTCTGATTTCTGTTTTAATGGTCATGATTATGGGACAATCAAGAATATTTTTAGGAATGTCTAAAGACGGACTTATTCCAAAAGTTTTCTCAAAAGTTAACCCCTTATCTGGTACTCCAAAAACTAATCTTATGATTTTGGGAGGTGTTATTGCTATAGTTGCTGCATTTACGCCCATCAATAAATTAGCAGACATGACGAGTTTTGGAACATTGTTTGCCTTCACCATGGTGTGTATTGCCGTTTGGATTTTAAGAGTTAAACAACCTAATTTAGAAAGACCTTTTAAAGTGCCTGCATTGCCTTTGATTGCAATTTGTGGTATTTGCATCAATACATATTTAATGATTAACCTGAGTTTAGATGCGCAAATGCTTTCTATGGGCTGGTTAGCTATTGGAGTTTTAGTTTACTTCCTTTATGGTAAAAGAAATGCCAAATTAGGCAAAGAAAATCAAGATTAAATTTAAGCCACTTTTTAGTGGCTTTTTTTATTTTTTAACGATATTTGTTATATGAAAAAATGGGACAACTTACTTATCCATTTAAAATTCCTCATTAAGAGAAATCCTGAGTGAGAACACGTCTTATTGATTAACAGTACAATTTATAAAAAGTCCTTCCACTTTTAAATTATTAAACTTTTAAACAAAAGAACATGCCACTATATCATAAACTTGGTCATTTTCCTCAAAAGAGACACACTCAATTCGAAAAACCAACTGGCGGGTTTTATTATGAACAACTTTTCGGAACAGAGGGATTTCATGGTCATTCTTCTTTATTATACCACGTTCACAGACCAACACAAGTCAAAGAAATAACAAAATCCTATTCCGTTGAACCTAAAATAGCTATCGATAAAAACATAAAATCATTACTATTAAAAGGTTTTGAAATACAGCCTCAAGACGACTTTATCGACAGCAGAAAGGCAATGCTCGTAAACCGAGATTGCGTCATTGGATTGGCAGCACCAAAAAAATCTTTGACCAATTATTTTTATAAAAATGCCGATGCCGATGAACTAATTTTCATCCACAAAGGTTCAGGAACATTACGCACCATGATGGGAAATATTGATTTCGAATATGGTG
This sequence comes from Flavobacterium aureirubrum, assembly GCF_038739835.1. Taxonomy (NCBI): domain Bacteria; kingdom Pseudomonadati; phylum Bacteroidota; class Flavobacteriia; order Flavobacteriales; family Flavobacteriaceae; genus Flavobacterium; species Flavobacterium aureirubrum. Next base: position 67,631 of record NZ_JBCGDO010000013.1, on the reverse strand, counting down.
ATTATCTTATTATTCCTAGAGGAATAATCTATCAAATAGAATTTACTACAGAAGAAAACAGGTTGTTTTTCGTAGAATCTTTCGCTCCATTTTATACACCAAAACGATATAAAAATGAGTCAGGTCAACACCTTGAACATTCTCCCTTTTGTGAAAGAGATTTCAAATTGCCAACTAATTTAGAAACATATGACGAAAAAGGAGATTTTCTCATCAAAATAAAAAAAGAAGGCATGATGCATGAAGTAGTTTATGCCACGCATCCATTTGACGTTATTGGTTGGGATGGATATAACTTCCCATACGGATTTTCAATTCACAATTTTGAACCCATAACAGGTCGCGTGCATTTACCACCGCCAATTCATCAAACCTTTGAAACTTCTACATTTGTTGTATGTTCTTTCTGTCCACGACTATACGATTATCATCCAAAAGCAATTCCTGCACCGTACAACCACAGTAATATTGACAGTGACGAGGTTTTATATTATGTAGATGGTGATTTTATGAGTAGAAATAATATTGAGCAAGGACATATAACGTTGCATCCAAAAGGAATTCCACATGGTCCAGCGCCAGGTGCAATGGAACGAAGCATTGGACATAAAGAAACATTGGAATTGGCTGTGATGGTTGATACCTTCAGACCTTTAATGGTAACTGAAGAAGCTATGGGAATTGACGATGGGAAATATTATAAATCGTGGGTTGAATAGTTTAAAAATGGAAAAGTATGCTACAATAAATTTAAGTAAATTTCCTGTCGTTAGTGTGGTATTTACAGGAAGTCAGGCCAATGATGAGAATTTCATGCAGTACCTTTTTGAACTTGAGCAAATTTATAAACAACAAAAAAAGTTAGCCATTATTTTTGATGCTTCAAAGGCAGTAATGCCAGGGATTAATTATCAAAAAATGCAAGCAAAATGGTTAAAAGACAATAAAAAACTAATGACAAATTATTGCGCCGGAACCGCTTATGTCATACCGAGTTTACTTATCAGAAACGTTTTAAAAGCAATATTCACCTTTCAAAAACAACCCGTTGACTACACAATATGTAAAAATGAAACAGAAGCAATCGAATGGGTAAATAAAAAATTAAACTAATACATTTAAAAAATCTGTATGCTTCGACAAGGTTTTTTGAAACAAAAACGAATTTAATTATGTCACAAGAAATAAAATCAGTCGAATACGGCTTAGAAAAAATATTTGAAGGAGCGCAAGATTTTCTTCCGCTTTTAGGAACCGATTATGTTGAGTTTTATGTAGGCAATGCCAAGCAAGCAGCGCACTTTTACAAAACTGCTTTTGGTTTTCAATCTTTGGCATATGCTGGTTTAGAAACTGGCGTAAAAGACCGAGCAAGCTATGTATTAAAACAAGACAAAATCCGATTAGTGTTAACCACAGCTTTAAACAGTAATTCACCTATTGGCGAACATGTAAAAAAACATGGCGATGGCGTAAAAGTTATTGCACTTTGGGTTGAAGATGCAAAAAATTCTTTTGAAGAAACCACAAAACGTGGCGCGAAACCTTTTTTCGAACCAATCATCGAAAAAGATGAAAATGGCGAAGTAATTCGTTCTGGAATTTATGGTGCTTATGGCGAAACTGTTTTTGTATTTGTAGAACGTAAAAACTACAAAGGCACATTTTTACCAGGATACAACGAGTGGAAATCTGATTACAATCCTGAGCCAGTTGGCTTAAAATTTATAGATCATATGGTTGGCAACACAGGATGGAACAGGATGAATGAAGCCGTAAAATGGTTTGAAGATGTAATGGGATTTGTAAATTTCCTTTCTTTTGATGACAAGCAAATTACCACCGAATATTCCGCATTGATGAGTAAAGTAATGAGCAATGGCAATGGCAGGATAAAATTCCCAATAAATGAACCAGCAGAGGGAAAGAAAAAATCACAAATTGAAGAATATTTAGACTTCTATGAAGGCGAAGGTGTACAGCATATTGCTGTGGCTACCGATAATATCCTAAAAACAGTAGCCGACATGCGCTCTCGTGGCATCGAATTTTTATCAACGCCACCGCAAGCTTATTATGATGCCATTCCTGAACGATTAAAAGACCACATGGATAAATTTAAAGAAGACATAACCGAACTTCAAAAACTAGGCATTATGATTGATGCTGACGAGGAAGGTTATTTACTTCAAATATTTACAAAACCTATTGAAGACAGACCAACACTGTTTTTTGAAGTTATTCAACGCATGGGTGCAAAAGGATTTGGTGCAGGAAATTTCAAAGCATTATTTGAATCTATAGAAAGAGAACAAATGCTAAGAGGAACGTTATAAAAAAGTTAATTTTATTGCGAATTCATCAAAATACAACGTTGTAGTAACTTGTTTATTGCCAAATATGTGTTAAAATTGACATTTTGATTGTAATAATGCAACAAATGATACTATATTTGTACCATCAAAAAGAACAAAGGAGTGGTTTCCTTATATTTTTGGATAAATTTTCATAATTTATAGTTTTTTGGTTGGTTAATAGCATAAAAACTCAGTCATTAATTTGATTGGGTTTTTTTGTTTTAATACATTTGGAACGAATATTGCATTTGTAGTCAAAAACATAAAAACGTGAAAAAAATTCTATTTCTATTTTTGCTTTTTACAACTTTAAGTTTAGACTCTCAAAAACCTGAAGCTTATGAAACTGGTGAATGGTTTAAATTCAGAGTTCATTACGGGTTCATAAATGCAGGCTATGCTACACTTGAAATAAAAGACGCCGTAAAAAACAATAAAAAAGTATACCATGCCATTGGCAAAGGATATACAGTTGGCATGTCGAGGTTCTTTTTTAAAGTAGATGATAACTATGAAAGTTATTTTGATAAAACAACAAATAAACCCTACCAATTTGTTAGAAAAATTGATGAAGGCGGATATACAAAAAATCAAGAAGGTTTTTTTAATCAAAGTGACAACAAGGTTTTAGTAAAAAATTATAAGGATAAAACCGAAAAAACTTTCTCCGTAACAGAAAATGTTCAAGACATCGTTTCCTCTTTTTATTATCTCAGAAATCACCCAACTATTGACAAACTAAAAGTGGGCGAGTCAGTGATAATCGATATGTTTTTTGACGAGGAAATTTTTAAGTTTAAGTTAAAATTCATCGGTAGAGAAAATATTAAAACTAAATTTGGAATTGCACCAGCGATGATGTTTAGACCTTTAGTCCAATCGGGAAGAGTTTTTAAAGAAGAAGAGAGCTTGGTAGTGTGGATTTCAGACGACGAAAATAAAATTCCTCTACGAATAAAAGCGAACTTAGCAGTTGGATCTTTAAAAGCAGATTTGGATGGTTTTAAAGGGCTAAAAAATCCATTTATGGTCAAACAAGAAAAATAATGAGTGTTCAGACAACAAACCACAATAAAATAATAGAAGCTTTAGAGCAAAAATTTGAAACCATAAATCAAAAAACAGAAACACATCTCGAAGGTTTACTGTGGTCAAAACCAATAACTTACTGGGATTATATTCAAACTGATGCTTTACTTAATCTGCAAACGCAACGAACCGTTTTGCCCGACGAAATGGTTTTTATTATGTATCATCAAGTAAACGAGTTACTATTTAAAATGATACTTTGGGAAATTGATCAGCTGTGTCATAACGAAAATCCAACAACTGATTTTTTTACAGAAAAATTGCGAAGAATTAGTCGCTATTTCGATATGTTGACGACATCTTTTGATATTATGGGCGATGGAATGGAAGTAGAACAATACATGAAGTTCCGAAATACATTAACACCTGCCAGCGGTTTTCAAAGTGCACAGTATAGAATGATTGAATTCTCTTCGACCGATTTGATTAACCTAATTGATTATAGATTTAGATCATCAATAGACCGCAATACTCCTTACTCTAATGCGTTTGAACATCTGTATTGGCAAGCGGCTGGAAAAGATTATCAAACTGGCGAAAAGAGCGCTTTACTAATCAATTTTGAAAAAAAGTATCGTCAAGAGTTTCTTCGCCATATGGAAGAATACAACACAATAAACATTTGGCAAAAATTTAAACAATTACCCATTGAGGATCAAAAAAATGCCGAATTAGTTAAAGCAATGCGTCATTATGATTACACCGTGAATATAACCTGGGTTATGGGACATTTGAACGCTGCAAAAAAATATATAGAAAGCGGACAAGGTTCAGGCGAAGCGACTGGCGGAAGCGATTGGAAAAAATACATGCATCCAAAATACCAAAGAAGAATATTTTTTCCCGATTTGTGGAGTTCAGAAGAATTAAAAAATTGGGGCGAAGGATTATAATTTATAATAATGTTAAAAATTCTTCAAAAATTTATATGCCTCTCTCTTTTAACTTTTGTGTTAATCGCCTGTGATAAAACCAAAGAGGAAATAACAACGCCAAAAGCTAAAGCTAAATTGGTCTCATTTGGGTATAATCTGAATGATTTTAATGTTGTAAATGATACAGTAAAATCGGGAGATACTTTTGGAAGTTTGATTGATAAGCAAAATTTAAGCGGCAATGAAGTGTATGACATTGTAGCGAAAGTCAAAGATACTTTTGATGTGAGAACCATTCGTATCGGAAAACCATACACTATTCTTCGAAGTAAAGACAAAACTAATAAAATTCAACTATTCATCTATCAACCAGATAATCTCAATTATTACGTTATTGATTTTAGGGACTCTATCGTTGTAAATAAAAAAAAGCGCCCTTTAAAATTCATAAAACGAACCATTGCTGGTGCTTTAAATGGTTCACTAGCCGAAACTTTATCTAATGAAAAAGTAGATCCTGCCTTGGCTTCAAAAATTGCAAAAATTTATGCTTGGTCTATTGACTTCTTTAAATTGCAAAAAGGCGATAAATTTGGAATAACTTTTACTGAAAGATATATCAATGACACAATTTATGACGGAGTGGATAGCTTAAAAGCTTCTTTTTTTGAATATAAAGGAAAGAACATTTATGCATTCCCTTACAGTCCCGATGGCAGTTCTGGCAAACTTCAATATTATGACGAAGAAGGTAAAACCCTGAAAAACTTCTTTTTAAAAGCGCCTTTGAAATTTATAAATATAACATCTCGTTATACAAAAAACAGATTTCATCCTGTGCAAAAAAGATGGAAAGCACACAACGGAACGGATTATGCTGCACCAACTGGAACACCAATAATGACTACTGCTGCTGGAGTTGTAGAACAAGCAGGTTATACTACTGGAAATGGTAATTTTGTTAAAGTAAAACATGACAGAGTTTATTCTACACAATATTTACACATGTCAAAAATTTTAGTTCGTCGTGGTCAACGAGTTACACAAGGTCAAGTGATTGGAAAAGTTGGAAGCACAGGCTTAGCCACTGGACCACACGTTTGCTATCGTTTTTGGAAAAATGGAGTACAGGTTGATGCTTTACGTTTAAAACTTCCAACTTCAACTCCAATGGATACAAAGTATAAACAAAAATTCTTAACTGAAATTACCCCACTAAAAAAGGAACTAGACAGTATTGCTTCGTTAAAATTCAAAAATTAGCGTGTCAAACATCTTACTAAATCGTTAGAGTAAAATTTCTACTTTTTTAACCCACTAATAATAGTAAATTTGTCTTTCAAATAATCAATTATGGCATTAATAAATTCAAATCCGACAACTACCGCCGCTTGGAAAAAACTACAACAACATTATCTACAGATGGAGTCCATTTCAATAAAAGAAATGTTTGCCAATGATACTTCTAGATCTGAAAAATACAGCATTAAATGGCAGGAATTTTTAGTTGATTATTCTAAAAACTGTATTAATGAAGAAACCTTGAAATTACTTCAAGATTTAGCCCGGGAAATGCAACTAAAACAAGCCATTACAAGTTATTTTGACGGCGAAAATATCAATCAAACCGAAAATAGAGCGGTACTTCACACCGCTTTGCGTGCACCTGAAAACGCAAAAGTTTTAGTAGATGGAAAAAATGTAATCCCAGAAATTTATGAAGTAAAAAACAAAATGAAAAACTTTACCAACGAAGTTATTTCTGGAGTAAGAAAAGGATATACAGGAAAACCTTTTACTGACGTTGTCAATATCGGAATTGGTGGTTCAGATCTTGGTCCAGCAATGGTAGTTGAGGCATTACAATTCTATAAAAATCATTTGAATATTCATTTTGTTTCTAATGTTGATGGCGACCATGTAAACGAAGTCATCAAAAAACTAAACCCAGAAACGACCCTTTTTGTAGTGGCTTCGAAAACGTTTACCACACAAGAAACGTTATCTAACGCTGAAACTATTCGTGCTTGGTTCTTAAAATCGGCATCCCAAGATGATGTAGCCAAACACTTTGTTGCTGTTTCTACCAATATTCAAAAAGTTACTGAATTCGGTATCAATCCAGCGAATATTTTCCCAATGTGGGATTGGGTTGGCGGACGATTTTCGCTTTGGAGTGCCGTGGGCTTATCAATATGTCTAGCTGTTGGATTTGACAATTTTGATGATTTGTTGAAAGGCGCAAACCAAATGGATGAGCATTTTAAAAATGAATCTTTCGACAAAAACATACCTATAACTTTAGCTTTGTTAACAATTTGGTACAACAACTTTTTTGGTGCTGAAAGCGAAGCTTTAATTCCCTACACGCAATATTTACAAAAATTTGCACCCTATCTTCAGCAAGGAATTATGGAAAGTAATGGAAAAAGCATTGGACGAAATGGAAAACCAGTAAATTATGAAACTGGAACTATCATTTGGGGCGAACCAGGAACGAATTCCCAACATGCTTTCTTTCAATTAATTCATCAAGGAACAAAATTAATACCAACTGATTTTATAGGGTTTGTACAATCTTTATATGGAAATCAAGACCATCATGACAAATTGATGTCTAACTTTTTTGCACAAACTGAGGCATTACTTAACGGAAAAACTGAAGCGCAAGTAAAAGCTGAATTTGAAAAACAAAACTTAACTGGTGAAAAAGCTGATTTCCTTTTACCTTTTAAAGTTTTTGCAGGCAATAAGCCAACCAATACTTTGTTAATTGATAAACTAACCCCAAAAACACTTGGCTCATTGATTGCATTATATGAACATAAAATATTTGTTCAAGGTGTAATTTGGAATATTTATAGCTATGATCAATGGGGAGTTGAATTAGGAAAACAACTGGCCAATTCTATTTTAGATGAGTTAAAGACAAATAAAATTCACCCACACGACAGCTCTACTACAAAGCTATTACAACACTATTTAAGTACTAAATAATTGTTAAAACCTTAACGCGAATTGGGTTTGTTTTAGGCCTTTTTAACTATATTTGTTTTTCTAAAAAAAACACAATGTATCATTTCATTCAAAAATTCCATTCAGGTTGGGCTTATTTAGCCTTACTTTTATTACTGCTTACTGTTTTTGTTTCCCTAATTGGTTTGTCTTCAAAAAAAGAGTTTACATCAAAAGATAGAAAGATTGCTTTATTTGGTCTAATCGCTACTCACATCCAATTGGTAGTTGGATTAATTTTATATTTTATTTCTCCATTAGGTTCTGCATCGTTTGGTCAAATGAAAGATGCTGCTTTGAGATTAACATCACTTGAACATCCGCTTACTAATGTCATCGCGATAGCGCTTATTACAATTGGTTGGTCAAAACACAAAAAAGCACAAACAAGTTCAGCAAAATTCAAATCAATTGCTGTTTTCTATGGTCTTGGATTATTATTAATATTGATACGTATTCCTTGGAAAATGTGGTTGAATAACTAATTTAAAAGTCCTGAAAAGGGCTTTTTTTATCTAGGTACGATTTTTGAAAAAAGTAATGTCTAATTAATAACTAAACATGAATAATTTAAAAAAGTTTCTTTTATTTCTGGGCTTAATAGTCTTATCTTCCTGTTTTTCTATAAGTTACGGACAACAAAAAGATAAAAAAATTGAAAAATCGATTACTTCTAAAGAAAGTAATGCAAAAACAAAATTGACTACAAAAAAAGACACTGTTGTCACAAAAGAAATAATAGAGGACGACAACAATTTAGACTCTATTAAAATAGATTTGAATTTAAATTTCAAATTCTACAAAAAAAACGCACATGCTTCTTACTACGCTCAGAAGTTTCATGGAAAACGAACTGCAAGCGGTGCAAAATTTGATAATACTAAATATACTGCTGCTCATAAAAAATTACCATTTGGAACAAAAGTTAGAGTTACTAACGAAAGTAACGGTAAATCCGTAATAGTTGAAATAACAGACCGCGGACCATTTTCAAAAGCGCGGGAAATCGATTTGAGTAAAAAAGCATTTATGGATATCACTTCCAACAAAAATTCTGGAATGGTAATCGTAAAGCTGGAAGTGCTTAATTAAATCCACCAACTTTTAAAAGGTTTTTTACTTAAATAAGCATTGTAAAATCGCTCATCATTAGTTACTTCTTGACCAAGCCAATAGGGTTTTTCGAAAACTTCGTTTTCTGACTCTAGCTCAATCTCCGCCATAATCAATCCTTCATTTTCTCCAGAAAAAACATCCACTTCATAGATGTGTTTTCCCAACTTTATTTCGTGGCGAATTTTATCGATAATTCCATTTTCACAAATAGAAAGCAATGCTTCGGCATCGGCCAAACTTATTTCGCGTTCCCATTCCATTCGTGTAGTTCCATTATTGGTACTTTCTCCCTTTATGGTGAGGTATCCTTTGTCTTCTTTTATTCTAACGCGAACTGTACGCTCTGGTACTGAACTTATATAACCTTGAACTATTCTTTTTTTTGTATATGCTTCGTTAATAAACGCTGTAGACAAGACTAAAAATTTTCGTTCTATTTCAATCATTTTTACACATTTAGGAGCAAGTTATGAAATATTTAACTACGAAATTGTATTTTTACAATATTCTTCACGGCGAAAAATTCTAATCATGCATTTTTATAGCAACAAAAAGCTAATTACCTCTATTGATGATTTGTTTGAGTTCTATTTTGAGCGACATGAATATCAATCCAATGATAAATTACTTTTTTTAGTAGATTTAGTTCAATATTTTCGTCCGGTCAATCCAAAAGGAAAACATCAAATTTCTATAAAATCTTTAATAGACTATTTAATCGCTTCACCTGAAAAATCGAATGCTTTAAAACTATATTTATCCGAAGTTTTACATCACAGAAAATTCACACGAATGCTTTCAGACATTGGAATTCTTAGGGACTCGGATTTTATTTATGAAGTCAAAAAAAGAGTTATTGCAAAACTCCTTCCTTTTCAACCGGCAAAAGACACCTTAGAGTTTGTCCTGAATCAGGTTTTTTTCAAAAGTACTGACCCTATTTGGATAGCCCGCATTCCCTTTGAAGAACTTCAACAATTATTTGAAATTATAGAGTTAGAAACTATTTATACATCTGTAAAAGAAAAAACTGTACTAGCTGAAGTCATGAACGCTATGGGAATAATTTCTCAACGAATGAGCGGAAGAGCAATGGAAAACGATGTCATCAAAATGGTGCCCGAATACGATGATTTAGAAAGTCCTTTTGTAGCTTTTGAAAACGAACTACATGCCATTCATAAAAAAATAAAATCAAGCGATAATCATTTTGTTATTTCAGACGATATGAACTACAAACAATTAATGATTTTTCATAAACAATGCGAAGAATATGTAGACAAAGCATTTAACAACAGTTCAATATTTGGAATTTCATTAAAAGTAAATCAAAGTCTTCTTCGAATCAGGCAACAATTGCATCGTAGTAAGGTATTAATTTCATCTTTAGTTATTAATAAAGAAACCGATAAAAAAAATAACACGATTCTATTGGTTTTACGACTAATTAAGTACAATTGTTATAAAAACAACATTCGCCAACTGATCAATGAAAGCACTCAGTTGATTTCCTATGAAATTACACAACATACTGCAAAAACTGGTGAACATTACATTACAGAAAGCAAATCGGAATATTTCTCCATGTTAAAAGCAGCTATTGGTGGTGGATTTATTGTGGGATTGCTTTGTATTATAAAATTATTGTTTTCTAAAATAGATACAAGCGATTTCGGACATGCATTTTATTATAGTTTAAATTATTCAGTAGGTTTTATCGTTATCTATTTAATGGGTTACACATTAGCTACAAAACAACCTGCAATGACAGCTTCAACTTTAATAACCGTTTTAGAAAGTGGCATGAAGAAAACGTCAAAAAATGAAAACAAACACAGCTCGTTTGCCCAGCTTTTTGCGCGATTGTTTCGCTCGCAGTTTATAGCGTTTGTAGGCAACGTTTTTATGGCATTTCCTGTAGCATTAGCTGGAATTTGGCTCATCGATTATTTGCTAGATTACAACATAGCATTTGAAAAATCGGAAAAACTACTAAATGACTTATCACCAGTAACTTCACCTGCTATTTTTCATGCCGCTATCGCAGGCGTTTTTCTATTTCTTTCTGGTATAATTTCGGGTAATGTGTCTAATAAAAACAAACATAATCAAGTTTATTATAGAATAAAAGAACATCCAGTTTTAAAACAAAACCTCGGCATAGTAAGAACCAACGCCATAGCAACATGGTTTGAAAATAATTGGGCTGGAGTGGTTTCAAACGCTTGGTTTGGTATTTTTTTGGGTAGCGTTGCATCGTTAGGTATTTTCTTGGGACTTAACCTCGATATTAGACACATTACCTTTGCCAGTGGCAATTTTGCACTTGGTTTATATGGTGCCAATTTTTTTGTAGATTTTTGGACCATATTTTGGGGAATTATTGGAATTGGTGTAATAGGATTCGTGAATTTTATAGTGAGCTTTTCACTTTCGTTAGGATTAGCCTTTCGTTCAAGAAATATTCCTGTGACGGAATTAAGCTTTCTTTTTAGCGCAACTTGGTCCTATTTTAAAAAAAATCCAGTAGCATTTTTTTTCCCCATGAAAGATAAATAGGTATGGAAACCGCGGCGGTTTACAGAAAAATTATTCATATAGACATGGATGCTTTCTATGCGTCGGTGGAGCAAATGGACAATCCCAATTTGCGCGGAAAACCCTTGGCTGTTGGTGGAAGTGAAACAAGAGGCGTAGTTTCGGCAGCAAGTTATGAAGCAAGAAAATTTGGTGTTCGCAGTGCCATGAGCGGTATTCAAGCCAAAAGAAATTGCCCTGAATTACTATTTGTTCCGCCACGATTTGAGCGTTATAAAGAAATTTCAAAACAGATTCGAAATATTTTTCAAGATTATACCGATTTGGTAGAACCGCTGTCTCTTGATGAAGCGTTTCTTGATGTAACCCAAAACAAAAAAGGAAATCCCAGTGCTTCTCTCATTGCACAAGAAATAAGACAACGAATATTTAATGAAGTAGGACTGACCGCTTCGGCAGGAATTTCGATAAATAAATTTGTTGCGAAAATCGCCAGTGATTATAACAAACCCAACGGTCAAAAAACAGTTAATCCCGAAGAGGTGGAACAGTTTTTAGAAGAATTAGATATCAAAAAATTCTATGGGATTGGTAAGGTAACACGAGACAAAATGTATCATTTGGGCATTTTTACGGGAAAAGATTTAAAATCAAAATCGAAGGAATTTCTTGAGGAACATTTCAGCAAAAGTGGGTTGCATTTTTACAATATTGTGCGAGGCATTCATAATAGCGAGGTAAAACCCAATAGAATTGCTAAATCAGTTGCTGCAGAACATACTTTTACAGAAAACTTAACGTCGGAAATTTTTATGCTCGACAAGCTTCAGCGCATTGCTGAAGAACTCGAAAAGCGATTAAAAAAATACAATATTTCTGGAAAAACGGTAACATTAAAAATAAAGTATAGCGACTTTACCATCCAAACAAGAAGTAAAACACTACCCTATTTTATTGCTGACAAAGGATTACTTTTTGAAACCGCACAAGAATTATTGTATCAAGAACGGATGAAAGAATCAGTTCGCTTACTTGGTATTTCTTTAAATAATTTGAATACTGAAATGAAGAAAACGGTTGTCGTGCAGTTGAAGTTTGAGTTTTAGAAACAACTTTAGTGGCAAAACAATACCATTTTTTATCCGAAGTAAGAAAATAAGAGTTAGATGTAGTCCCGAAGCCATTAGAAGCGTATGCTAAGGTGTCCGATAAACAAACTAAGCCATCCGAAGAGTATTCTAAAGTGTCCGATAACTAAACTAAGCCATCCGAAGAGTATGCTAAGCTGTCCGAAGACCAATCTAAGCCGTCCGAAGTAAGAAATTATCCCATTTTTAGGTTATCGGAGGGTTTTTTTGGATTTAAGGAGAGAATATTAAGTTTTATAAGAGATAAAGCAAAGAGAAAGGAACGTTATTTTTTATTATTTAGATTATTGATTTGATTGTTCAATAAAGTTATTGTTTCGTCTTTCTCTTTTAGCCGAATTTCATATTGCTCAATGAGTTTTTCGGAGAGGTTATTTATTGTTCCTAAATTTTGTGTTACAGCCACTCCACCTTTTTGGTGGTTATTATTTTGTTCTATATTTTCTTTCCCAACTACAATATCTTCAATTTCTACTTCAAGAATGCTTGAAATAGTATCTAAATAAGAAACCCAAGAATTAGTTTCCCCTAGTTCTATTCGTTGATACGTTGAATAGGAAACTTTTAGGTTTTCTGCCATTTTTTCGATAGAAATATCTTTTGATTTTCTTATTTCTCTTACTCTTTTTCCTATGTTTTTATTTAGCATATTCATATAATGGATAATTAATTAAAAAAATGACTGATTTAAATTCAAATATAGAGTAAAAAATCATTTTTTGAACTGCTATTTTAACAAGCTTAGTTGGTAAGTTTACCACAACAAAAAATTTCTGCAGAAAATATTTGTTGGAACTTAAAAATTATTTATAAATTTAAAACAAATTAAAAATGAAAAAATTATTTTTTATTGCCTTGGTAATAATGGCGTTTAGTAGTGTTAGTATGGCAAATAACACAGTTAAATTGGATGAAAAGGAAGTCAAAACAACAAATTTAACTAAAACAGATGTTAATGTTGTTAGTGTCAATTCAGAAAATCTTACATGCCATCAATTAGCAGCAAAAGCATTAGTTAGTGCTGTCTTGGCTGATATTCCTGTTGATGGAGCGTTCATCATTGCAAAAATTGTATATGCTTTTTGTGTTTTTGGTCCAATAAGTACCTATTAATGTATTCGATTTTTTAACCTCTGTTAAGAATGAAATATCAATCAAAACTAATCACTTTATTTAATTTTATGGAGATAGTTTATTAAAACTTAACAACATTTGTAATTTAAAATTACAAGTGTTGTTATTTATTCTTTTTAGTTATGAAATATAAATTATTTTTTCTTTTATTGCCTTTTATTATGTCTTCCCAAATTAACAAGATTACAGTTAAGTATCATGTGGTGATTAATGATGACGAAAAATTTTCAAAAGATGACATGCTAAAAGAATATTATAAATCTTCTATTGATGCTGCAAAATTTTTGGAATTTACTTTAAGTGTAAATGATTCTGAAACCTATTTTTTTGATAATGATTTATTAGAGAATTCATCAAATAGTAGTGTCAGTTTTGCAAAAGCATTTTGTGGCTATACTTCAACTGTTTATTCAAAAAAAAATGAAAATGTTTATTATCAAACATTTGACGATTCTATGTTTGGATATTATGTTATCAAAAAAGATAAAAATAAAGATTGGGAATTTGTAAACGAAACAAAAAAAATAGAGGGATTTTTATGTTATAAAGCTATTTTGAAAGAATTTATAGTCAATCCAATAAGTAAGAAATCCTCAACTTATATTGTCACTGCTTGGTACACTCCAAATTTACCGATTTCAGCAGGTCCGCTTAACTATTTTGGTTTACCTGGATTAATTTTACAATGTGAAAAGAGAGGAATTGTTTATGGGGCAGTAAAGATTGAATTAAATCTCGAAAAGGAACCAATAATTATTAAACCTGATTTAAATAAAATAAAAGATGCTTATGAAATAGAGCAATTAAAATTAAATTACTTTAATTCTAAGTAAAAATAAATATAAGCTACCTTGAAAGACAATAGAAAGAACAAATTGGTTGATGCTTTTATTAAAAGAAAAAATTATTTTTTAGTGCTGTAGCACTAGTTGCGTTTAGTTTTGCAGGTATGGCGAATACAATTGCGGTTGAGGAAGTAAAATTAGTAGAAAAAGAAGAAAAAATGAAAATAAAACTAAATAGTGCGTGTCACTCGTTAAGTTTTTCTGTTTACATAGCTTCTAGAGAATCTGGTTTAACTGTTGATGAATCGAGAGCCAATTCAAATACGGCCTATTGGCAATGTATGGGCGCAGCTCTTCCAAAGAGTATCTCAGCTAATTAGTAATTGATTGTAATTAACCCATGTCGCATTTTTACTATAGTTAGTGGAGACATGGGTTCAAAAAATTCAAATGCATAAATTTATTTATTTATTATCGTTATTTTCAAGTTTATTTATTTTTTCTCAAGAAGCAACAATTTGTGTTGAATATGGTTTGACTGTCCAACCTGACAAAGATTTATTCAAGGATAATGCTACTATGTTGCAATTAGTCAATAATGCGATTAGTAATGCAAAAAATGAAACTTTTACTTTGTTAATAAACAAAAATAATTCGAAATTTTACCATAATGAAATGCTATCAACAGATGGAAACTCTAGAATACCACTTTTTGCAAATTATTCTGGTAAAACATATTTAATTGACAACGTCCTATTTGTAGAGTCAATGTTACTTGGGAACAATATGTTTGTAAAAAAAAGTATAACTAAGGACTGGAAAATAACAAATGAAACTAAAATGATTGATAGTTATAAATGTTATAAAGCTACTAATATTTTTCAAGTTATAACTCCTAAAAAAGTTTTTAATCACCCTGTTACTGCTTGGTTCTGTCCAGATCTACCTTATAATCATGGCCCTAACGGATATGGTAATCTACCGGGACTTATTTTAGAACTTCAACAATTTTATAGTATTTACGGTGTAAAAAAAATAACTTTAAATTCGAGTAAAAGTTTCTCCGTTAATGAAATTGCAAAAATAAAATTAATATCAGAAAAAGAAAAAGATGAAATACTAGAAAAAGGAATTTTAGAAGATAAATAATTATTTAAAATCTAAATGTTAAGAATTCTTATTTTTTTAATTTGTACTATTTGTTTCTCCCAAACCCACACTATTACTGGTGTGGTTTCAAGCAGTATTAAACCAATAATAAATGTTAAGTTTATGTTAATATTAATCAAAAAATTGCAAAAGACGTTTTTTTTTTTTTTCACTTTTGTAATGGTTAACCAACAAATTAATTATAAATTTAAACTTTAAAAAAATGAAAAAATTATTTTTTAGTGCAGTGGCACTAGTGGCGTTTAGTAGTGTTAGTATGGCGAATACTGATTTAGTTAAGGAAACTGAAGTAGATACTGCTGTAAATTGTTACCTATGGGCAGCAGATGCACTTTGTTTAATGGATGCAGATAACTCAATGTCTGACTTAACTGCTCATGATGCATATCAAGATTTGTTAGCTATTTGTGAACATTACCAACTGTACAATTTAGGTGCAGGACCTAGATAAAAACATTCAATTTTAAAGTGTCATACTTTTGGCACTTTAAAATTTTAACCAATTAAAACTTATCTATGAAGAAATTCAGTTTCATTTTACTCCTTTTTTATATGATTACTTTCTCTCAAAATAAGTCTGGGGAAGTAACCTATGTTATTAAAAGTATTGATTTTGAAAATAAAATTCAAAACACAAAAAATGTAGTTGATGACATCAAAAAAATTGCACTAGAGCAAAAGTTTCTATTGTCATTTGGTGAAAAAAAATCCAAGTTTTTAATTATCGAAAATTTAGATAAAACAGAGGGAAATGAAAAAAATAGAATGTTAAATAAATTGGCTACTTTAAGATTTACTTGTGATTATAGTTATTATTTAAACATTGAAGAGAAACTTGAATATTTCAATAAAAATGACGGTGCCCTAATAAAAGTAAATTTCACTAATAAAAGTTGGGAAATTACAACCGAATCTAAGATAATTGATAAATACTTGTGTTATAAAGCAATTTATAAATATGATTATTTGGCTAGAGATAAAAAAGTAAAAACTAGAATAATAACTGCATGGTTTGCACCAAGTTTACCGTTTTCATATGGACCAAAAAATTATAATGGTTTACCAGGATTAATACTTGAGTTACAAGACTGGGATACTACTTTTTTAGCAACTAAAATAGAATTATCGGATAAAGAAATAGAAATAGATTTTCCAAAAGGGAAAACAATAACCCAAGAAGAATATGAAAAAAAGGTATTATCAAGAAATTAAATGATTAGAATTCTTTTTCTTCTTTTTACAATTATTTCCTTCTCCCAATCCCACACTATTACTACTATAGTTTTAAAACCCCACACTAACTGTTAAATTTATGTTAATATTAATCAAAAAATTGCAAAAGACGTTTTTTTTTTTCCCCTTTTGTAATGGTTAACCAACAAATTAATTATAAATTTAAACTTTAAAAAAATGAAAAAATTATTTTTTAGTGCGGTGGCACTAGTGGCGTTTAGTTTTGCAGGTATGGCGAATACTATTGCGGTTGAGGAGGATTCTCAAGTAGATAACAAAAAGATTGAAAAAATTGAAACAGGCACACCATGTGCTGATGGTGCTTCGTTTGTATTACATTTTTTAATGGAAGAAATGAATCTTACTTTTTCTCAAGCATGGAGATTGTCAGAAATCGGTTTTCAACACTGTATGAGAAACACTTACGGAAGTAATTAAAAACTAAACTAACACTACTTAAATTTATTTAAGTAGTGTTTAAATATATTATCATGAAATTTTTTACATTACTGTTTTTTTTTACTTTAATTTCTTATGCTCAAATTAACAGCGGATGTATTGAGTATAAAGTAAACTTCGCTTTCGAAGATTCAAAAGTTAAAAATATAGATGCTACGGGTTTTGTTGAAGCAGCTATAACTGGTTCAAAAAATATTATCTTTTCATTAAATTTTAATGAAAATTATAGTTGTTTTAAATATAACGATAGGGGAATAAAAAGTTATGAAGAAGAAATAGCTTTAATTTTCACAAATGCAGAAAATATTTGTTTCACTGATATTAAAAATAAATTGAATTATTTTGAAATATCAGAAAATAAAATATTTAAAAAAGGTGAGTTTATATTAATTGATTCTATAAAATCTAATTGGACTATAACAAATGAGACTAAAATAATAGATAAATACACTTGTTATAAAGCAAAACTTACCATAGACAAAAGTAACTCACAAACAAAAAAAGATGTAATTGTAACGGCTTGGTTTTCGCCAATGTTACCATATTCTTTTGGCCCAAATGGTTTTTCGGGATTACCTGGATTAATATTAGAATTATACGTTAACAAAACAATTTTTACAGTAAATAAAATTTCAATTTTTAAAAATGAAGAAATATATAAACCTTCGTTAGGGAAAGAAATTAATTTTGAAAATTATAAAAAAATAATAGTCGAAAGAACTCCTAATTTTGAATAACATGAAAAAAAAGTATTATCAAGCAATTAAATGATTAGATTTCTTTTTCTTCTTTTTACAATAACTTCCTTCTCCCAATCCCACACTATTACTGGTGTGGTTTCTGATTCTTTAAATATCCCACTCGAGAGTGCTAATATTATAGCAAAACCTTTGCAAGAAAACGCACAATTAAAATTTGCCATTGCCGACAACAAAGGGCGTTACAGGTTGGAGTTAGACCAAAATGTAAAATATGAAGTCACCGCTTCCTACATTGGTTTTCTAGAACAAGTGCTTATTATAGAACCCAACTCTTCCATCACTACTCACAATTTTAAGCTAAAAGCCACAGGACAAAACCTCAAAGAAATCATAATCAAGCACGAGTATAAACCCATCGTGGTTAAAAAAGACACGCTTACTTATGACATCAAAGCATTTGCCAACGGCAACGAAAGGAAGATGAAAGAAGTGCTGGAAAAACTGCCCGGTGTAGAAGTAGATAAAAAAGGAAACGTTACTGTGCAGGGTAAAAAAGTTACTAAAATGCTGGTGGAAGGAAAATCCTTTTTTGGTGGTGGGAGCAAACTGGCTGTAGAAAATATTCCTGCCGATGCGCTTGATAAAATAGAAGTTATCGACCATTTTAACGAAGTAGGTTTTATGAAGCAAGTGTCAGACAGCGAAGATCTTGCCATGAATGTAAAGCTTAAAGAAGATAAAAAGAAGTTTGTCTTTGGCGATTTGGAAGCGGGAATTGGCAACAAGGAATACAACTTAGCACACGCAGGTTTGTTTTACTATTCGCCCAAAACCAATGTGAGCTTCATTGGCGATAGGAACAACATTGGGCGAAGCACATTTACCTTCGAGGACTTGATGCGTTTTGATGGTGGTGTGAGTAGTTTTCTAACGGGCAGAAAATCGTTAACCAATCTCTATTCGTTTACCAATGATAATACTGATGTGGTGCAAAACAAATCACAATTTGGTGCTCTCAATTTTAGTATAGATGCTTCGCCTAAACTATCGGTTTCGGGTTATGGTATTTTTTCAAAAATCTTTATGGCTTCAAAAATGGAAAGTACTAATGAATATTTGCAAAACAACTCGGTTGCATTTGAAAACAAACTACAAAATAATGATGATAAATCTGTATTGGGTATTGGAAACATCAAATTGGACTATTCGCCAAGTAAAGAAGAAAAATGGTATTACAATGCGCAATACCAATCGAGCACAAACGATGTAATTAATACCATAAACTCGATAACCAATTTAGGGACTAATACCTTTGAAACCATCAGTAATGCCGATAATGTAGGTGTAAAACAATATATCGAATGGCACAAAAGCTATAACAACAGACACACCACTACTTTTGTAGTCAATCAAGCGTATGAAAGCAATATGCCAGAAAACCTTTGGTTTACTGATCAACCCTTTTTGGCTGGATTAATTCCGTTGCAACCCGATGCTACTTACAGCATAGCACAAATAAAAAAGGTAAAGAACAATAGCGTTGACGGCTTGTTCAAACATTATTGGATAATCAATAATTTCAATCATCTGTACTCGGTTATAGGAAATAATTTCGGTTATTCTAATTTTGAAACTTCCGAAAAACAACTATTGACCAATGGAAGTGTTAATGATTTTTCTAACGCAGGTTTTGGCAACGATGTTAATTATAATTTGAACGATGCCTATATTGGCTTGGAATATAAATTCAAAATAGGGAAATGGACTAATAAACCAGGTTTGTATTTTCATTGGTATCATTTAAAAACCGAACAAATAGATAGTGATTTTACTGTTTCAAAAACCTTGTTTCAACCGCAATGGAATAGTGATTATGAATTCAACAAATCTGAGACACTAAATTTTGCTTACCGACTAGTAAATGATTTTCCAGAAGCAAACCAGCTAGCAAACCGCTTTACACTCCAGAGTTATAATTCGGTTTATAAAGGAAATGCACTGTTGGAAAACGAACGCTATCATTCCGCCAATCTGAGATATTCAAAAATGAATATGTATCGGGGCATTATTTTGAATGCTATGGCTAGTTTTAATAAAAAAGTGAGAACTACTCGAAATGAAATTGTTTTGGATGGTATCAATCAATACAACACACCTATTTTAACCGATAATCCCGAAACTAATTACAGAATAAGTGGCTATTTGAGCAAAAGAATTTATCGGTTTAATTTGAAATTGGACACTAATTTAAGTTGGTTTAATTATGTCCAAACCTTAAATGATGTTACTACTACCAACGATAGAAACAATCAAAATATTGGTGTTACGCTAAAGACGGCTTATAAAAAATGGCCCGATTTCAGTATTGGCTATACCAAAGGGTATAGCCAGTTTAAGGGTTTGACGGTTTCCAACTACCAATCGGATGAATTTAACTCCGATTTTGAAACCACATTTTTGAAGCACTGGATATTCAAAGCAGAATATCAATACCTAAAAAACACAAACGATAGTAATCAAAGCAATTATTTTGAATTGGCAAACACCTCGTTGCGCTATCAAAAGAAAAATAGTCCTTTTGGTTTTGAATTTACCATCAACAACCTATTTGATTTGAAGGCAAAAAATAACTATTCGTTTTCTGATTTTATGATTAGTGAGCAGCAAACCTTTATTTTGCCAAGAGTTTTTCTGTTTTCTATTAGCTACAAGCTATAAAAAAACCAGTGTAGTTTTATAACAGCACTGGTTTGAAAAAGTATTGAGTGAGAATATTTAATCTCTACTAGAAATTTTAGAAAGCAATCGTAGAAATTCAATATACAACCAAACCAGCGTAATCATTAATCCCATTGCACCATACCATTCCATATACTTGGGCATTTTTTGCTGTGCTCCTTTTTCTATTTGGTCAAAATCTAGAAACAAGTTGAGTGCTGCCACTACAATCACAACCACACTTATTCCAATACTCATCAACGAATTTCCGTAATGAACAGGCTGAAAACTTGTAAATAAGGTTAATAACCAAGTAATTAAATAATAGGTAGCTATAGCTAAAGTTGCTGCAATTACAACTGACCTAAATTTCTCGTTAACTTTTACAATTTCATACTTGTACAAACCAAAACAAACCATAAATGTTACAAAGGTGCAACTTACTGCTTGTATCACAATTCCTGGATACATGACTTCAAAAATAGCAGATATTCCACCGATGAACAACCCTTCAAAAATAGCATAACCTGGAGCTAAAAATGTAGAATACTGTGGTTTAAAAGTTGCAATTAATACCAAAATAAAGCCAACAATCGCTCCACCAATTGTTAAAATTATTGGGTTTTGACCACTTGTGGTCATTATCCAAGTAATTGCTGCACTGGCAATCAACAAAATTAACATTAGGAAACTTTTATTTATTGTTCCCGAAACAGTCATCGTGTCATTGTAATCGATTATAACCGCATTGTTTACTGCATCATTATTATCTTTAAAGGACTTTGTTTTAAAAAATGGATTATTTGAATTCATAATATTTGTTTTATTATTAAAAACTAGTTTATTTCAGATATTCTCAATGTATTCACCATTCCTTTTTCGGCTACAGGCATTGCGGCTAAATTGATTAACATGTCTCCTTTTTTTACGTATCCTTTATTTTTGGCAATCTCGTTAATGTCATCAACGGTGTCGTCTGTAGTTACAAATTTATCGTAAAAAAATGTATTTACACCCCAAAGTAGATTTAGTTGAGTTAGTATTCTTTTGTTTGATGTATATACTAAAATATGTGATTTAGGTCGCCATGCCGAAATTTGAAAAGCTGTATAACCACTGTTTGTTAAAGTCGAAATGGCTTTGGCTTTGATATCATTTGCCATTGTAGCTGCGTGATAACAAATAGATTTTGTGATATATCTTTTGGTTCTAACATGAGGCGGATTTTGTGGCACATTGATTAAAGGAGAGTCTTCAACCGCTTCGATAATTTGTGTCATTTTTTCTATTACTTCTACAGGATAATTCCCTACAGATGTCTCACCAGAAAGCATCACAGCATCAGCACCATCCATTACCGAATTAGCAACATCGTTTACCTCAGCACGTGTTGGTGTTAGACTGGTTATCATTGTTTCCATCATTTGTGTAGCCACAATTACCGGAATACGAGCTGTTTTGGCTCGATGAATTAATTTTTTCTGAATTAACGGAACTTCATGCGCTGGAATTTCTACACCAAGATCACCTCGCGCCACCATTAAACCATCGCAAAAGGCCACAATTTTATCAATATTTTCAACTGCTTCTGGTTTTTCAATTTTAGCTACAATCGGAATTTTATAATCAGAATGTTTTGCTATTAAATCTTGTAATTCTTCTAAATCGGCTGGCGTTCTAACAAAAGAAAGCGCTATCCAATCTACCTTTTGTTCAATAGCAAAAAGAGCATCTTTAATGTCTTTTTTGGTCAAAGCTGGCAAAGAAACTTTTGTGTTAGGTAAGTTCACTCCTTTTTTAGATTTCAAAGGTCCACCTTGAATTACTTTACACAAAACTTCTGTGGTTCTATTCGTTTCTAAAGCTTCAAACATTAATTTTCCGTCATCGAGCAATATTTTTTCTCCAGGATTTACATCTTTTGGAAACTCTTTGTAATTCATATAAACCCTTTCTGCTGTTCCAGGGATATCTTCTGCGGTTTGAAACGTGATTAAATCTCCAGGATTTACAACTACATCTTCCTTCATTACACCAACGCGCAGTTTCGGACCTTGTAAATCTCCTAAAATGGCTGTGGTATATCCAAACTCTTCATTTAATTCTCTGATTATATCAATTCTCTCTTTAACATCAGTGTAATCGGCGTGTGAAAAATTAATACGAAATACATTTACTCCAGCATCTATCATTTTTTTAATAACTTCTTTTGAACTGCAAGCAGGTCCTAGTGTAGCTACAATTTTGGTTTTCTTTTTTGTTGGCATTGTATTTAAAAAATTAAATTGTTTTTTGATTTTATTGTTTCTAATTCTATGTTGTAAACTATGGTTACGCTATCTATTTTATTTATCAAATTTGCTATCGATTTAATATCCATATTGTCATCGTCATTATCTATTTTCAAAAAGTAGTCCACTTTTTTAAATTCGGGTAATAAATAAATCTTTGATGAAAATTTACTATTGCTATTGGCAAATAAATCTAAATTATTTCTAGATGATGTATTGATAACAGTGCTTTTATTCTGTATCAAGTTCCACATAATGCTTTTGGTTTCGTCTTCATATTCAAATCTAGACAATCGAGTTTCTCCTTCCTTGTTTTTAATTTGGATACAGCTTTCACTTTTTTTTAAATTTATCGGTAAAATTTGATTAATAAAATAAGCTAATCGATAATCTTCTAGTGAAGTATGAATAGCTATTAAATAGTAAATAGCTTTTTCAATATCGTCAAAACCGATTTTATGAACAATCATTTCACTCCGTAATAAGTTGTAAATATACTATAACTATCATAAATTTTTGCTAATTGGATATTGTGTTAACTTTATTTTGTGAACTAAAACGATATAGTTTCTAAGTGAATAACTATTGCTTATGATCTATCATTTCTTGAAATACAAAATAAGCACGTTGTGATGCTTTCTCTTCTGCTTTCTTTTTAGAAGTTGCTCTTGCTTTAGAAATTACCTTATTGTCTATACTTAATTTTACTCCAAAATATTTTTGTCCATCAATTCCGTTATCATCAAAAACATCATAATTGAATGATTTTTTTTCCTTTTGACACCATTCTATTAGCAAACTTTTGTAACTTATTACTTTGCCCTCTAATTTTGCTATATCTACATAGGGAATGATGACACATTTATGTATAAATTTTTGGCAGTAATCATATCCCTTATCGAGAAAAATAGCGCCAATCAAAGCTTCAAAAATATTTCCATGGATATTTTCTCCAAAATGTTGTGTGGGTACTTTACTCTCTACAAATCGAATTAAATTTAAATCCCTTCCTAGTTCGTTTAAATGCTCTCGACTAACAATTTTTGAACGCATTTTTGTTAAATATCCTTCATCACCAGTTGGCACTTGATTGTATAAATAAGCAGCAATTACTGCACTTAACATAGCGTCGCCTAAAAATTCTAATCGTTCATAATTCATTGGATTTCCTTTGAAATCCATTTTATTGGTAGAACGATGCGTAAAAGCCTTTTGATAATATTGTATAGAACTAGGCTTAAAACCTATAATATTTTGAATTTCACCAAAAAAAATCCCGTCCTCATTTGAACGGGAATTTTTAAATATATTTTTTAGAATTTTCATCTAAAATTAATCTTGTAATTTTTTAAATAAAACACATGCGTTATGACCACCAAAGCCAAATGTATTACTCATGGCGACATTTACTTCTCTTTTTTGAGCAACGTTTAAAGTCAAGTTTAAACTTGGATCAATATTTTCATCAACTACGGTATGATTTATCGTTGGAGGAACAACTCCATATTTCATGGCAAGAATTGAGGCTATAGCTTCGATAGCTCCAGCCGCGCCAAGTAAATGACCCGTCATTGACTTTGTAGAATTGATGTTTATGGTTTTTGCATGTTCGCCAAAAACAGCACTTATTGCTTTCAACTCGGCAACGTCTCCAAGTGGCGTTGAAGTTCCGTGAGTATTAATGTGGTCTACATCTTCTGGTTTCATTCCTGCATCGTTCAAGCAATTTTGCATTACAGCAATTACACCGATACCTTCTGGATGTGGCGCTGTTAAGTGATAAGCGTCAGACGACATTCCGCCTCCACCAATTTCACAATATATTTTTGCACCACGTGCTTTTGCATGTTCATATTCTTCCAACACTAAAGCACCTGCGCCTTCACCAAGAACAAATCCGTCACGAGTGGCATCAAAAGGTCTTGATGCGGTTTCTGGACTGTCATTTCTAGTAGATAGTGCTTGCATAGAGTTAAATCCACCCATTCCAGCAATGGTGACTGCAGCTTCTGATCCACCAGAGATAATTACATCACACATTCCAAGTCTAATGTAATTAAATGCATCAATCAATGCATTTGCAGATGACGCACAAGCTGAAACGGTAGTATAATTTGGTCCCATGAAACCATTTCGCATCGAGATATGAGCTGGAGCAATATCAGCGATCATTTTTGGGATAAAAAACGGATTGAATCTTGGCGTTCCATCGCCTTGAGCATAACTGATTACTTCATCTTGAAAAGTTTCTAATCCTCCAATTCCTGCACCCCAAATTACGCCTACTCTGTGTTTATTGACATTATCGGCTGTAATTCCTGCATCTTTAATAGCTTCTTCGCTGGCAGCAATTGCATACTGGGCAAATTTATCCATTCTTCTAGCTTCCTTTCGATCCATAAAATCTTCTATATTGAAGTTTTTGACTTCACAAGCAAACTTAGTTTTATGTTTTTCAGTATCGTAATAGGTAATTGGAGCCGCGCCACTTTTACCACTCAAGAGAGCCTTCCAATATTCCTCAATATTATTTCCAATAGGAGTAAGTGCGCCCAAACCTGTTACTACAACTCGCTTTAATGCCATACTATTATTTTTCAATTGTATTTAAACAAATAATACCCATGTACTCTTCAAAATAAATCATTAAAGAAACAAGGGTATTTCACTATTTTTGAGATTGAAATTCAATCTTTTTTCATTATTAAATAATAAAAACCCGTGAAAAAGGAAATTCTTCACGGGAAATTTAATTATTATTTTTTAGCTTCTTCGATATAAGAAATAGCTTGACCAACGGTAGCAATATTTTCTGCTTGATCGTCTGGAATTTGAATATCAAATTCTTTTTCGAATTCCATGATTAGCTCAACTGTGTCCAATGAATCAGCTCCTAAATCATTTGTGAAGCTTGCTTCTGTTACAACTTCGTTTTCGTCAACGCCTAATTTGTCTACAATAATCGCTTTTACTCTTGATGCAATGTCTGACATAATTTCTAGATTTAAATTTTAAATTGTTGGCAAAAATAAAAAACTTTATTTTAATACAACCTATTTGTTAGTAAATGTGACCACGAAAATAAATAAATTATTTCAAAATCTTCTATTATAGTGGTTTTTAATTCAAGTATTTATTCTTTTTTTGTATCTTAATTTTATTTTTAATGAAAAAGATTTTGCTTTTTGCTTCAGGCTCGGGTTCCAATGTCGAAAATATAATCCAATACTTTAAAAACAATGACGATGTAATCGTAGTGAGTGTTTTTAGTAATAACATAAATGCCAAAGTTTTAGACAGAGCTCTTAAATATAATGTACCAACAGTTGTCTTTAACAAAGAAGAACTTCATGACGGAGTTGTACTGAAAAAAATTATCGAATTACAACCTGATTTAATTGTTTTAGCCGGATTTTTGTGGAAATTCCCTGAACACATCATAGCAAAATATCCAAATAAAATAATAAATATACATCCTGCTTTATTGCCAAAATATGGTGGAAAAGGAATGTATGGTATGCATGTTCATCAAGCGGTTTTAAACAACCACGAAATAGAAACCGGCATCACCATCCATTATGTCAATGAAAACTACGACGAAGGTGAATTTATTTTTCAAAAATCAGTAAATATCGAAGATTGCAAAACTGCAGAAGAAATTGCCAATAAAATTCACTCTCTCGAGCATAAATATTTCCCTAAAATAATTTGTAATTTAATAACCTAAAAATGAAAAAGTATCTACTCGCATTAGCCATATTTATCAATTTTAGCTGCTTTAGCCAGAAAAAATTTGAAATTAAAAAAATTGGTTTTTCAATGAATTCTCCAAAAGAATGGTATGAAATGAAGGATGAAGAGACCTTGAAAAACCTCGAAGAATATGATTTAACTAAAGAACAAGTAACAGAACTTTTAAAGACCAATACAAAGCACCTTGTAACTTATACAAAGTATAATCCAAAAAAAGTCGCGGGAATTATTCCGACAATCAAGGTTAGAACTATGGTAACACAAAGTAAAACCATTGAAAGTTTTAAGAAAGAAACTGAGTTGTCTACAAAAGATGCTATGAAAGTATTAGATAATTTTAGATTTATCGAAAAACCGATCGCAGTAAAAGTTTCAGGAAAAGATGCTTTGAAATTTGCAGTGCAATTCACTATGAAAAATAATGGTAATGAATACGAAATTGTTAGTAACAGTTATTACATACTCCTAGATGGTTTTTACGTTTCACTAAATTTTATTGAACAAGTTGGAAAAGAAGATAATTCAAAACTCTTTGATGAAATTTTTCAAAGTATACAGTTTACCAAATAGAGAATGACCCATCAAATCCACATCTACACAGACGGCGCAGCCAAAGGAAATCCCGGAAACGGGGGTTATGGCGTAGTTATGGAATTGGTTGGAACACCACATAAAAAAGAATTTTATGAAGGTTTTCGTCACACAACAAATAACAGAATGGAACTTTTAGCTGTTATTGTTGGGTTAGAAAAACTAAAACAACCCAACATGAAAGTTTTGGTCATTTCTGACTCTAAATATGTTGTTGACTGTGTAGAAAAGAAATGGGTTTTTGGTTGGGAAAAGAAAAATTTTAATGGTAAAAAAAATCCCGATTTGTGGATACGGTTTCTCAAAATTTATCGCCAGCATCAAGTTGATTTTAAATGGATTAAAGGACACAACAATCATCCGCAAAACGAACGCTGTGACCAGTTGGCAGTTATGGCTTCGGGATTACCTAATTTATCGGTAGATAGTTTTTATGAAAATGAGGAGCAGAAATTACTTTAACTTTTCTAAAAAATAAAAACATAAAAATAATATTATCTGGCATTTTCAAATTCTCTTACTTTTTCATAAATCATTTCACTTTCCCAACCTTTTCGGAGTAAGTAATCACAAAACTTTTTGAGCTTCTTTAAAGCATTTCTTTCCAGAATTGAATTCCAAGTTCGTTCAGCAATAGTTTCAAACGTAGCTTGATATTCTTCATTACTAATTTCTGTTAAACCCAATTTAATGTTAGCCGAGGAAATATTTCGAGCCGTCAATTCGTTTTTAATTCGTTTCAAACCCCAAAACTTGATGCGATGCTTGCCTCGGGCAAAACTTCGAGCAAAACGTTCTTCGTTAAGAAAATCATGTTCAATCAAATGCACCACAATCGTATCCATATCATTTGAATTAACACCAAGTTCAAACAACTTTTGCTTTACTTCTTGATGACATCTGTCCTGATAAACACAATAGTATTCTAGTTTTTTTTGAACTTCGGCTAACGATGAAAGATTAGACATTTTGCTTTATAACTTTTAGAAAACAAAACTAACGAAAATCAAGACAATTAGGAACAGACACATAGATTTTGAAATAATTTCTCGTTAAAAGAATTATTTTGAAAAAAATTCGTTATCTATAAATATAAAAATTTTACTTGATGAAATCAGTTTTGTTCATTCTAACTCTAATAACAACAAATTGTTTAGGACAAATTCAACAAAAAGCTCTTAAAACATTTACCCAAAAAGACTTCAACGCTTATAAATTTGAAGAAAACAAATATGATTTAAGAACAAAAAATAGTTTTCTATATCTTAGAACAGAAAACGACACGTCTTCCTATTATCTCGATCCTTCAGACTATAAAGGAATTATAAACTATGGAGTTGATTTTGCCTCTAGAGATAAAAGGACTTTTAATTTCTTTGAATATTATTATGTTTATTATACTAATGTGAAAATTGAAAAATGCACCTTTTCAATGTCAGACAGTATTGCTGAAATTGAAGGTCAAATTACTGGTGGATGGGATTCTATGGACTTCAAAGGAAAACCACCTGTTGATGCTGTAGAAATTTCAGTTGGAGAATTAAAAAAAAGCTTTGCCGTTATAAGCTTTGGAAACTTTAATATGGTTGATTATAAAGTTACTTATCAAGGCGAAGAAAAAAAAGAAAGTTTTATTTTGGACACACTCAACACGTTGGAGTTCCAAAAAATAGATTTCAGGAAAAACTTTCCTAGCTCGACTCCGTTTAAAGTTCGTTTCAAAGTCGATAAAAACTCGGTTTTAAGCATTGGTAAATTGTCTTGTTATACTCATTTTTACAATATTGGCGAGATGTTTTTTGCACAACAAAAGAGAAAAGGAATAATCACACCAAAGAAAGACAAAAATGCGCCACGATTTGTTAAAATCATTGAAAACAATGTTCAAGTCAATGACCCTAAAAACCAAATCAAAAAAGAAACACCACTATATTATCAACTCACTGAAAAAGCAGAAACTTATATTTTGACCAGACAATATGCTAAAGCTAAAGAAACTTACATGCTTTTAGCAAAAGAATATCCAACTCTTTTTGCGCGAGATATTCATAATGCGATTCGGGTAGCAGTTTTGTCAAGAGATATGAAAAACGCTTTTATTTGGGGCGAAGAACTTGCGAAGAAAGGAATTGAATTACCTTATTTCAATTCAAAAATATTTAATGGCCTGAAAAAAAATCTTGAATGGAAAAGTTTCAGCAAAAAATATGATTCCATTTGCAAATTGTCTCAAACTAAATGGAACTCCAATCTGAAAAAACAAGTCAACGATTTACTTAACGAAGACCAAGCTGATTATGGATTAGAAAACCGAAAAGAACCAGTTGTTCTATACGAAACAACGGAACGTGTAACTGATAAATTAATCGATTTACTCAAAAAAGAAGGTTATCCATCTGAAGAAAAAATTGGTGCTTTTACTAAAAATGACACTATTCTTATTCAGTCACCAGAGTTTAGTGTTATCATTAGACATGCTGTTCAGCAAAAATCAAAAGGATTAAACGAACTCAATGAATTGTTAGAACAAAGTAATAAAGCATTGGAATTTGACCTTAAAAGAAGTAATACACACAGAAATTTTCATGGAGCTTGTTTCCATATTTATAAAGGCAATCTTTATATCGATAAATCCTGTGATTATAATAGTGACGCCATGGTTAAAAAAATGGCTTTCATGTTTAATAACCCTAATGGTTTTATTATTGACAATGGAAATTTTATAGTTTCCGAATACAATCCAGAAAATCCAAAAGAATGGGATGACCATTACAATAACAATTTCAAATTAGTTACAAAACTAACCGATGATTGGACGTTTTATGAAAAGTAAATAACTTAGATTGACCCGTAACTTTAAACCTTAAAACCATTTTAAACTTTTAAACTAAAAACCTATCTTTGCACCTTTAATTTGAAACCCAAATAATGAACAAACTATTAATAGTAGGAACAGTAGCTTTTGATGCTATTGAAACACCTTTCGGAAAGACTGATAAAATCCTTGGTGGCGCAGGAACATTCATTGGATTATCTGCTTCCCATTTCAATCTGCAATCCGCAATTGTTTCTGTAGTTGGAGATGATTTTCCTCAAGAATATATAGATTTATTAACCGCAAGAAATATTGATGTTTCTGGTTTGGAAATCGTAAAAGGCGGAAAAACTTTCTTTTGGAGTGGACGTTACCATAACGATATGAATTCGAGAGATACTTTAGCCACTGAGCTAAACGTATTGGCAGATTTCAACCCAATCGTTCCAGAAAACTTCAAAAATGCCGATGTGGTAATGCTAGGTAACCTTCATCCTATTGTTCAAGCAGGTGTTTTAAACCAAATGACACAAAAACCAAAGCTTGTTGTTTTAGACACAATGAACTTTTGGATGGATTGTGCCTTACCTGAATTATTAGAAGTAATCCAACGAGTTGATGTAATCACCATTAACGATGAAGAAGCGCGCCAACTTTCTGGAGAATATTCATTGGTGAAAGCAGCAACAAAAATCCACTCTATGGGTCCAAAATACGTAGTGATTAAAAAAGGTGAACACGGTGCATTGATTTTCCATAACGAACATATTTTCTTTGCTCCAGCACTACCTTTGGCCGATGTATTCGACCCAACTGGTGCCGGAGATACATTTGCTGGTGGATTTGCAGGTTTCATTACCCAACAAGGTGACATTTCTTTTGAAACGATGAAAACCGCAATTATCCAAGGTTCCAACTTAGCTTCTTTTTGTGTAGAGAAATTCGGAACCGAAAGAATGCTGTCACTAACCAAAGAAGAAGTGAACGAGCGTTTGAAACAATTCAAAGCTTTAACACAATTTGAAATAGAATTACAATAACTTTATGCCTCGAAATTTCGGGGCATTTTTTATTAAAAATAACCGCAAATGCACAAATTTTTTATTGAATTTAGATTGAAAAATTAATTTGCGAATTTGCGGTAATTATTACACAACTAAACAACAACACAACAACAATGAGCGACGCAATTAAACACGAGTGTGGCATTGCACTACTTCGATTAAAAAAACCATTAGAATTTTACAAAGAAAAATATGGTTCGGCTTTCTATGGTGTACAAAAAATGTATTTGCTCATGGAAAAGCAGCACAACCGTGGTCAAGATGGTGCAGGTTTTGCCTCAATTAAATTCGATGTAGAAGCGGGAGAAAGATACATCAGTCGGGTTCGTTCTAACAAAGCACAACCCATTCAAGATATTTTTGCGCAAATCAATGAACGAATAAACGAGGAACTGACGTTGCATCCGGAATACAATAATGATGTGCAACTTCAAAAAGACAACATTCCTTATATCGGCGAATTGTTTCTTGGACACGTTCGCTATGGTACATTTGGGAAAAACAGTATCGAAAGCGTTCATCCTTTTTTACGTCAAAATAATTGGATGCATAGAAACCTCATCGTAGCTGGGAATTTTAATATGACCAACGTAACGGAACTTTTCAATAGTTTAGTTGAATTAGGCCAACATCCAAAAGAAATGGCGGACACAGTTACCATTATGGAAAAAATTGGACATTTCCTTGACGACGAAGTAACTGATTTGTATCAAGAATGTAAAAATAATGGTTTATCAAAAAGAGAAGCTTCACCAGTGATTGCTGAAAAACTCGATATTGCAAAAATTTTAAAACGTGCTTCTAAAGGTTGGGATGGCGGTTATGCTATGGCCGGATTGTTAGGTCATGGTGATAGTTTCGTTTTCCGTGATCCTGCGGGAATTCGACCAGCCTATTTTTATGAAGACGATGAAATTGTAGTGGTAGCTTCAGAAAGACCAGTGATACAGACCGTTTTTAATGTTCCTTTTGAAAAAGTACAAGAACTTCTACCAGGAAATGCGTTAATCATTAAGAAAAATGGAACCGTTTCCGAGCAGGAAATCATTACACCAACCGTTAAAAAAGCTTGTTCGTTTGAACGTATTTATTTTTCTCGCGGAAGCGATGCCGAAATTTATCAGGAACGAAAAGAACTAGGAAAACTAATTTTGCCAGAGGTTTTAAACGCCATTGAAAACGATACAGACAACACTGTTTTCTCCTATATTCCAAATACTGCCGAAACTTCTTTTTATGGAATGATTGAAGCTGCTAATGATTTTCTAAATCAAAGAAAAAACAAATTTATTTTGGATAATAGAAAAACATTAACCAAAGAAAAACTAGAAGAAATACTTTCTGTTAAAATCAGAACAGAAAAAATAGCCATTAAAGATGTTAAACTTCGAACGTTCATCACCGAAGACAGCAGTCGTGACGATTTAGTTGCTCATGTTTACGATGTTACCTATGGCGTTATCAAGCCAACTGACAATTTAGTTATCATTGATGATAGTATTGTTCGCGGTACTACTTTAAAGAAAAGTATTCTAAAAATGATGGATAGATTGAGTCCTAAACGTATCGTTGTAGTTTCATCTGCGCCACAAATTCGCTATCCGGATTGTTATGGAATTGATATGTCAACATTGGATGGTTTTGTTGCTTTTCAAGCAGCCATATCATTACTTAAAGAAAAGAAAATGACTAACGTGATTGATGAAGTGTATAAAAAATGTAAAGCGCAAGAGAAAACAAAAGACAGCGAAGTGATTAATTACGTAAAAGAAATTTATGCACCATTTACAGATGAAGAAATTTCGACTAAAATAGCAACGCTTTTACATCCTGAAGAAATAAAAGCAGAAGTGAAAATAATTTATCAAACCGTTGAAAATTTACATATTGCTTGTCCAAAAAATTTAGGTGATTGGTATTTTACAGGAAATTATCCAACTCCAGGTGGAAATAGAGTTGTAAACAAAGCATTTATAAACTTTTATGAGGGAAAAGACGCACGTGCGTACTAAAATATTAACATTTGATGAAGTTAAACGATTATTAATGCACTTCATCTAAAATATTTGTTTAAAAATTGATGATGCATTTATCTTTGCTTTACCATAGCATTAGTAGGTTAAGTTTATGGTAGATTTGGGGCAAAAAAGGTGAAAAGAAATTTTCACCTTTTTTATTTTATATTAATATGAAAATCAGTTAATTAATAAATATTTTGCGATATTTCTCTATATTATTATTAAAATAATTAAAATAATTAAAATGATGTACCTATTTTTGTCTTACCATAATATTTAGTGTAGGTTAAGTTTATGGTAGATTTGGGGCAAACAGGTGGAAGCAATTCCGCCTGTTTCATTTTATACCAATCACAAAAAAACCGACTGCTTTCACAATCGGTTATTTTATTTAAGAATTAATTCTTATTTCTCAGTAGCATACAATCTCGCTACTTCTGTCCAGTTAATCACATTAAAAAAAGCTTCTATGTAATCAGGACGACGGTTTTGATAGTTGAGATAGTAAGCATGCTCCCAAACATCCATTCCTAAAATTGGAAAACCACCACAAGCCGTATCTGGCATTAATGGATTGTCTTGATTTGCTGTTGAACAAACTTCTAGTTTTCCGCCTTTGTGAACACATAGCCAAGCCCAACCTGAACCAAAACGAGTTGCACCAGCTTTGGCAAACTGCGCTTTAAATTCGTCAAACGATTTGAAATCTCTTTCAATCGCTTCTAATAATTCGCCTGTTGGTAATCCGCCACCATTTGGTGCCATCACTCTCCAGAACAAATTGTGATTATAAAAACCACCGCCATTATTTCTAACTGCAGCGTTTTTCATATCCAAATTGATTAAGATGTTTTCAATGGTCAATCCTTCTAAATCAGTTCCAGCAATCGCTGCATTTAGATTGGTTGTATAAGCATTATGATGTTTTGAATGATGAATTTCCATCGTTCTTGCATCAATATGTGGTTCTAATGCATCGTATGCATAAGGTAATTGTGGTAATTCAAAAGCCATAATTAGTGTTTTTTTAAATTAGTATTCGATTGTCAAATTTAAGAATTATAAATTGTTTTATGTTATAAAAATATTAAAGTATCTTATATTTCTACTTGCTGCAATTTTCGCTCTAATCGATAAGAAATCATTACGCACAAAAGTATCAACACAACGCTGATATATCCCAAATAATTATAATTGTGAATCGCAAATTTGGAATCGCTATAGGTAATCCAACCACTCAACAAGGAAGCAAATCCGGTTCCGAGCGATTGTACGCAGGAATTCAAACTCATAAAACTTCCACGTGTTTGACTTGTTACCGCTTGTGTAATCATGGCTTGTCCAGGAACCGTTCTTCCTGTTGAGGAACTGAACCAAAATCCAAAAATTCCTAACACAACAAACAGTTGCCAATGTGGCATATTAGTTATTAAAACCACAAATACTATAGAAATTAAAGCTGCCCAAACAAAAACTATTCGTTTGCCAAAACTATCTGCCAATTTGCCAATAATTTGTGCCGAAATCAGCGAACAAATTCCGCCAACCAAATAAATTAACGGTGTATATTCTTGAGGTACGCCAACATTATAAACTAAATAGGGATTAATCAACGGAACGATAATAAAATGTCCGGTTATCAATGAAAAACTAAAAATCAACGCTGTAACTTGAGCTTTATTACTGAAAATATCATAAAAATTGGAAATTCGTTCTTTTAATTTTATCGGATTTTCCAAATGCGAATTGACATTCGGAACAAATTTGAATAAAAATGGCAACAACAATACGCCGAAAATAGCAACTACCAAAAACGGATAATGCCAATCATACGTATTGGCTAAATACAATCCAAACGGAACACCAATAACCGAAGCCAAAGCAAATCCACCCATCAACATTCCCATTGCGCGACCACGACGTTCATAAGGAATAACATCGGCAATGATGCTTAAAATTTGTGCGCTAATTAATCCACCGAAAATTCCGGTTACAATTCGTGCCACTATCATCGAATAAGTTCCAAAAGCAAAAGCACAAGCAAACGTTCCTAGCAAAAATCCAGAGTAAGCAAACAATAAAAGTTTTTTTCTATCAAATTTATCAGCAAAGAAAATAGCGCAAAAACTACTCACAAAAGCCGACAACGAATAACTCGAAACAATCACAGCAAACTCTGACGTGGTTAAACTCCATTTGGGCATCAAAATATTTCCCAATGGCATCATAATCATAAAATCGAGAATGTGAGTAAAATTCAGTAACGCCATTAACGCCACTATTATAATTTCATTTCTTTTCAAAAAGCATTTTTTTATCGCACAAAACTACGCATAGAAAAATTCCTTTTTCTTAATAAAGGATTAAATACCTACTTTAGTAGCATAAATAAAAACTATCGCAGAATGTTTGATTTGCAGCCCAATCATCTGAAAAACAATTTCATTTCGCTTTCCCCTTTGCAGGAAAATGATTTTGAAGAATTATATGCTGTTGCCAATGATGAACTACTTTGGGAACAACATCCAAACAAACTGCGGTATCAACGTGCTGTTTTTCAGAATTTTTTTGAAGGTGCAATGCTTTCAGGCGGTGCATTTTTAATTCGTGACAGTAAAACCAACGAAGTTGTTGGAAGCAGTCGTTTTTATGATTACAATGAAGATGAAAATTCTACCGAGACTTCGGTATTAATTGGTTACACGTTCATCGGACGAAAATTTTGGGGAAATGATTACAACAAATCATTGAAGAAACTAATGCTAGACTACGCTTTTGAACATGTGGACAAAGTTTATTTTCATATTGGTGCTTTCAACATTCGTTCTCAAAAAGCCATCGAAAAAATTGGTGCCATCAAAATCGATGAATTTGAAGTGGAATATTACGGCGAAGACAGTAAATTGAATTTTGTTTATTTGATACAGAAAAGCGAAACATTATGAAAAAGATTATTGTTTTTATTCTATTAATTTTATTTGTTTCAAACAAAAGTTATGGCTGTAGTTGTTCTGAAAAACCATCTATTAAATACAACTTTTCAGAAGCGGATCAAATATTTATTGGTAAAATCATTAAAATAGATGGTTCAAATTATGACGAAAGTGGACAAAAAATTAATTTTTATACAGTTGAAATACTTGAAAGTTTTAAGGATGATTTTTATAAATTGACAAAAAGAAAATTTAGAACAATTGTAAGTTCTAATGTAGGAAGTTGTGATTACAATTTTATATTAGGCAAAGTCTATTTAATTTACGCCAATTCGTCAAATGATTTGCTTTCGTGCTCAATGTGTTCGAGAACAGAACTGATAGACAGAATAAAAAAATCTGAATTAGAAGAGTTGAAAAAATTAAAAATTGAAGCTGAAAAAGAAGAAAATCAAATAAAAATAGTTGCATTCAAGAATAAGTTCGAAAAAGAAAAAGATTTGATGAAAGGTTCCTTTGATAAAAAATCAAAAGATTATGAAATGATTATTTACTCTTTATCAGGATTGTTAATATTGTTATTGATTCTTCTATTGAAGAAAAACAGAAAACTTAGAAGCTAAGAATAAATGCAAAAAACCGCTTTCTCCATCTACGACGCATCTGCAGGTTCTGGAAAAACCTATACTTTGGTAAAAGAATACCTCAAAATTATTCTCTTGTCCAAAAAACCCGATGCCTATCGAAACATTCTCGCCATTACGTTTACCAACAAAGCGGTTCACGAAATGAAAAGTCGCGTGGTGGAAAGTCTTTCGGAGTTTGCCAAAGAAAATCCTTCAGAAAAAGCAGTTCAATTAATGCAAAATATACAATTGGAAACTGGTTTAAGCTCGGCAACCATTAAAGAAAAAGCCAAAAACATCATCAAAAATCTAATCCATAATTACGCTTCGTTTGACATTTCGACCATTGATAAATTTACGCACAAAGTCATTCGTGCTTTTGCGCATGATTTGAATTTACCGATAACTTTTGATGTTTCGCTCGATACCGAAAACCTTTTGAATGAAGCCGTAGATGCAATTATTGCCCAAGCTGGAAACGATGAAACACTGACCAATTTACTCGTAGATTTCACCATGGAAAAAACCGATGACGACAAATCTTGGGACGTTTCTCGGGAAATTATGGAAACGGGAAAACTAATTTTAAACGAAAACAATCGCGAAGAAATCACGCATTTTCAGAACAAAAAAATCGAAGATTTCATCATTATCAAAAAGAAACTCACCGAACTTTGTGACGAATTAGAAAACGAATGTGCCAATTTAGCCATTGAAGCATTAACTTTAATCGAAAGCAACGGCATTGATTTAAAATCGTTTTCTGGCGGATATTTTCCAAAACATTTGGCTAGTATTCAGGAGAAAAAATTCAATCCAAATAACAAAACGTATCACGAGTTTGAGGATATAAAAATAAATAGTAAAGCTTTTGATAGAGAAATTATTGAAAGCATCATTCCCGATTTATTGTCGATTTTAGCAACAATTTATACCAAATTTGAAAAGAAAAATTTTTACGAAGCTTTCTTAAAAAACATAACGCCACTTTCGTTGTTGAACACCTTGAGCAACGAATTGACCAAAATCCAAAAGGAACAAAATATTCTTTCGATTTCAGAATTTAATAAATTAATCAACGAACAAATTCAAAATCAACCTGCGCCTTTTATTTATGAACGTTTGGGCGAAAAATACCGTCATTTTTTCATCGATGAATTTCAAGATACGTCGGAAATGCAATGGCAAAACCTCATTCCGTTAATCGACAACGCTTTGGCGAGCGAAGAAAATGGTGAACAAGGTTCGCTGATGATTGTTGGCGATCCAAAACAGTCCATTTATCGTTGGCGTGGCGGAAAAGCCGAACAATTTATCGAATTGAGTAAAGGTAAAAATCCATTTGTAAATCCAGATAAAAAGCTGTTTTCTCTCGAACGAAACTACCGAAGCTTTTCGCAAATTATCGATTTCAACAACGATTTCTTCCATTTCTTGTCGAATGAATTCTCGAATGAAGATTACAAAGATTTGTATGCCAATCATAGTTTTCAAAAAACGAACGACAAAATTGGCGGTTTTGTTCATGTTTCGTTTTTACCAAAAAAAGAAAAAAATACCGAAAATCTTGGAGAAGACATCATCGAAAGAGAAGATTTATTTTTGGAAGCAACGTTAAAAACCATTGAAAAAGCAAAGTCAAACGGTTTTGCCAACAAAGACATTGTCATTCTTACTCGAAATAAAAAACCTGGAACAGCAATTGCCAATTTTTTAACCGAAAAAGGCATTCCGATTTTGTCTTCTGAAAGTTTATTGCTGGGTTCATCTTCTGAAATTCAGTTTATTATACATTTTTTAAATTATCTGAAAAATAAAAATAATCTCGAAGCCAAAGCCCATTTTTTATATTATTTGGCACAAAAAAACAAAGAAAACATTGCCGTTCACGACTTTATTTCAAACGGAATGGAACAAAAACAAGAAGTTGATTTCCAAAAATGGCTTCTTGATTTTAATATCGAAATTTCATTTGCCAACATCCGAAAAAAATCGCTTTACGAAGCCGTGGAATTGATCATTTCCAAAGCTATTTCGGTAGAAAAAAGAAATGCCTACGTTCAATATTTTCTAGATATTGTTTTAGAACGCGATT
Source organism: Flavobacterium aureirubrum (assembly GCF_038739835.1). Lineage (NCBI taxonomy): Bacteria > Pseudomonadati > Bacteroidota > Flavobacteriia > Flavobacteriales > Flavobacteriaceae > Flavobacterium > Flavobacterium aureirubrum. The sequence continues at coordinate 29,107 of NZ_JBCGDO010000013.1, read as the reverse complement.
TAAAAAGTCAAGCCGGAATTTCGGATTTTCTGAATTATTGGGAAACCCAAAAAGAAAAAGTCAGCATTCCTTCACCCGAAGGCAACGATGCTATCCGAATTATGACCATTCATAAATCGAAAGGACTGGAATTTCCAGTGGTGATTTTTCCTTTTGCTTCCGAAAATTATTCGCAAAACAAAGGCGAAAAAATTTGGATTACTGCAGATGAAGAAATGGTTGGTTTACCTAAAGCATTAGTTTCAAAAACGGCAGCCGTAGAAAATTTTGGCGAAACGGCTTCGTTGATTTACAAACAAAAAACACAGGAAGATTTACTCGATAATGTAAACGTTTTGTATGTAGCGTTAACGCGTGCCGAAGAACAATTGCACATCATTTCGGAAATGCAAAGCATCAGCAAAACTTCGGGTGAATATCCTAACAATATGGCATCGTTTTTTATCAAATTTTTGATTTCTCAACATCAATTTGATGAAACTAAGCTCGAATACGACTTTGGAAACGACAAAAGAATTTCGAAGGAAAAACCATTTGAAGACAGTTCTAAAATTATTCCGCAACTCACAGATATTTTAAATCCAAAAAACATCAAAATTGCCCAGCGCGAAAGCTTAATGTGGAACACAACCCAACAAAAAGCCATTGAATATGGAAACATTTTGCACGAAATTCTGTCGTTTGTAAAAACCCAAAACGATGTGGATTTAGCATTGACCAAAGCCATTGAAAACGGTTTGATTATCGCTTCGCAGCGAGAAACTGTAGAAAAAACCATCATCGAAATTATAAATCATCCCGATTTGATTGATTTTTTTGAAGAAGAAAATGTAATTCTTAATGAAAAAACCATCATTCAAAAAGAAGGCAATTTGATAAAACCCGACCGAATGGTTTTGACTTCAACTAACGAAATTTATTTATTGGATTATAAAACGGGTTCACATCAGTCAAAATACACCAAACAATTAGAGAATTATCAAGAAGCCATTGAAAAAATGAACTATCGAGTAACGAAAAAAGCACTGGTTTACATTGGCGAAACGCTGGAAGTGGTAAATTTGTGAACTGAAAATAAAACTAAACTACAAACAAAAATATGTACGGAAAAATTCAACAACACCTACAAAACGAATTAAAAACCATTGAAGATAATGGTATTTTCAAAAAAGAACGCATTATCACTTCGCCACAAGGTGCAGAAATTATGGTAAATGGTGAAACGGTTTTAAACTTTTGTGCCAATAATTATTTAGGATTATCATCGCATCCTGAAGTAGTTCAAGCTGCCAAAGACACTTTGGACTCACACGGTTTCGGAATGTCGTCGGTGCGATTCATTTGTGGAACGCAAGACATTCACAAAACTTTGGAACAAAAAATCGCTGATTTCTATGGAACAGAAGATACCATTCTTTACGCAGCAGCATTTGATGCTAATGGTGGCGTTTTTGAACCGTTATTAGGAGAAGAAGATTGCATAATTTCTGATTCACTAAACCATGCTTCTATTATTGATGGCGTTCGTTTGTGTAAAGCGGCACGCTATCGCTATGCAAACAACGACATGGAAGATTTGGAAAATCAATTAAAGAAAGCTGTTGAAGCTGGACATCGTTTTAAACTTATCGTAACCGATGGTGTTTTTTCAATGGATGGTTTGGTTGCGCCGTTGGATAAAATTTGTGATTTAGCAGATAAATATGATGCCTTAGTTATGGTTGACGAATGTCACGCTGCAGGATTTATTGGTGCCACAGGAAAAGGAACTTTGGAAGCCAAAAACGTAATGGGAAGAGTTGACATTATCACTGGAACATTAGGAAAAGCACTTGGTGGTGCCATGGGCGGATATACTACAGCCAAAAAAGAAATTATCGAAATTTTGCGTCAGCGTTCGCGACCCTATTTATTTTCTAATTCACTAGCTCCAGCCATCGTTGGTGCTTCAATCAAAGTTTTTGAATTATTAGAAAAAGACACATCACTTCGTGACAAACTAGAATGGAATACCAATTACTTCAAAGAAGGGATGAAAAAAGCAGGTTTTGACATCATTGATGGCGATTCTGCAATTGTTCCAGTAATGTTATACGATGCCAAATTATCACAAATAATGGCAGATGAATTATTAAAAAATGGAATTTACGTAATAGGTTTCTTCTTTCCTGTGGTTCCAAAGGACAAAGCTAGAATAAGAGTTCAACTTTCTGCGGCTCATACAAAAGAGCATTTGGATATGGCAATTAGTGCTTTCACAAAGGTTGGGAAAGACCTGAAAATCATTTAATTCGGTTTAAATTAACAAAATATTTTGATATTACGGTTATTCGTATTACTTTTGCAGTTAATAAATGTATATAAACTAATCAAATCAAGTATGAAACATCTTAACAAATTATTAGTTGCTATGTTAATGTTGGCTGGCTTCAGCTCACAAGCTCAAGATAGTAACAACCCTTGGGCAATTTCCTTTGGGGTTAACGCAGTAGACACAAGAGTTAGTGCTGCATCGAGTTTAGAAAATCAATTTTCGGAATTTTTTAATTTTAATGACAATTGGAACGTAGTTCCATCATTGTCTTTCGTGAATGTTTCAAGATATGTCGGTGATAATTTTTCATTTGGACTAACAGGATCTTTTAATAAAATTACAAGGTTCGTAAATCCAAGAGTCAATAATGAAGATTTTACTGTTGTAAATCCTGGTGATTTAGAATACTACGCAGTCGATGCTGTAGTTAACTACAGTTTCATGAGCTTAATCAAATCTAAGAAAATTGACCCATCGGTTCACATTGGTGGAGGTTACAATTGGATTGGAGATGATATCAGTGCTGGAACTTTAAATGGAGGTTTAGGATTGACTTACTGGTTCAACGAATTCCTAGGTTTATCTTACCGTGCAACTTATAAACAATCTTTTGAAGACTCAAGACTTGACATGCCATCACATATGCAGCATTTTGCTGGATTAACATTTAAATTTGGTGGAAGCGATAAAGACAATGACGGTATCTATGATAAAGACGATGCTTGCCCAGAAGTGGCAGGTTTAAAACAATTCAATGGTTGTCCTGATACTGATGGAGATGGCATTGAAGACAGTAAAGATACTTGTCCAGAAGTTGCTGGTCCAGCTGAATATAACGGTTGTCCAGATACTGACGGTGACGGAATTGCTGACAATGTTGACGCTTGTGTTGACGTAAAAGGATTGAAAGAATTTAACGGTTGTCCTGATACTGACGGAGACGGAACACAAGATAAAAATGACAAATGTGTAGATGTTAAAGGTCCAAAAGAAAATGGCGGTTGTCCTTGGCCAGATAGAGATGGTGATAAAGTTTTAGATAAAGATGATAAATGTCCAGATGTTGCTGGTACAGTTGCTAATAACGGTTGTCCAGAAGTAACTGAAGAAGCGATCAAAAGGTTAAATGATTACGCTAAAACAATTTTATTTGACTCTAATAAAGATAGTTTCCAACAACAAACTTATCCAGTTTTACAAGCTATTGCAGCTATCCTGAAAGAGTATCCAAGCGCTAAATTCGCTATTGAAGGACACACTGACAGCGATGGTAAAGATGATTTCAATCAAAGACTATCTGATGCAAGAGCCAACGCTGTAAAATCATATTTGATTGAACAAGGAATTGACCAATTTAGATTATCTGCACTAGGTTTTGGTGAAACAAGACCAATTGACACAAACAATACTAAAGCTGGTAAAGCTAACAACAGAAGAGTTGAAGTGAAATTAGTAAAATAATTTCTTCCAAAATATTTTCTAGAAAAACGCTCTGAAATTCGGAGCGTTTTTTTATTTTTATAACATGTCGCATCAAACCTTTCTTCATCAACTAGCTAAAGAAATTCTAAAAAATAGTTCTGATAATTTATCTGAACTAGTTATTGTTTTACCCAATAAAAGAGCCAAAGTATTTTTACTAGATGAATTAAAAAAACTAGTTTCAACCAATATTTTTGCTCCAGAAATCATCAGCATTGAAGAATTCATTCAAGACATTGCCGGAATTCGGAGTATTGACTCGGTGGAAGTATTATTTGAATTTTATGAAGTTTATCTTTCTATCACGGAAAAAAATCAAGACCCTTTTGAAACTTTTGCCAATTGGGCGAAAACACTTTTACAAGATTTTAATGAAATCGATAGGTATTTACTCGAACCTGATAAAATTTTGAAATATCTTGAAAACATCAAAGAAATCGAACATTGGTCGGTTGACATCAATAGAAGAACTGAACTGATTGACAATTATCTTATTTTTTGGAAAAAATTACCCGAATATTACCATTCACTTTACAACTATTTGTCAAATAAAGGAATTGGTTATCAAGGATTAATTTATCGAGAAGCAGTTGAAAATCTCAATCATTTTTCTGAAAAAAATTCTAACCACTTTATTTTCGCTGGTTTTAATGCACTCAATCAAGCCGAAGAAAAGATTATTCAGCATTTGCTAGCTTTGGGCAAAGCCAAAATTTATTGGGATATTGACGAAACACTACTTCACGACACGTTTCATGATGCTGGTTTATTTCAAAGACGCTTTAAATCAAGTTGGAATTACTACAAAACCAATCCTTATGAATGGATTTCTGATGAGTATTCAATGGAAAAAAATATCCAAGTCATTGGAACTTCAAAATCGATCGGACAAGCGAAAATTGCTGGTGATATTATAAAAAAACACATTGACAATAACAATTCTAATCTTCAAAATGTTGCTTTAGTTCTTGGTGAAGAAAATCTCTTGTTACCCATTTTGCATTCGCTTCCTTCCGAAATCGATGCGTTGAACATTACGATGGGTTTTACTAGCAAAAACAATCCTGCACAGTTGTTGATTGCCAAACTATTTAAATTACATACCACAAGTTTAGCTCGAAACGCCTCCAGTTATGTGATGTATTACAAAGATGTGCTCGATGTTTTGACTAATCCGTTAATTGAGCCTTACCTTAAAGTCGACGAACTAGTTTCGACCATCAATAGGAACAATTTTACGTTTATTACCCATAAAAAATTAGAAGAACTTTACCCAATTGAAAACGAACTTTTCAACTTATTATTTCAAAAATGGGATACCAATTCTGTTATGGTTTTAGAAAATTTATCCCAAATTTTACTAAAAGTAAAAGCGAATTTGAGTTATGACAATGAAGAAGAAAAAGTAACCAATGCGTTTGTTTTTTCCATTTTCAAAATCATCAACAAAATGATTTCCTATTTCAGCGAACATAAAAAAATTGATGATATCCAAACACTACACGCCATTTACAAACAAATTATCGATTTGGCTGAAGTGTCATTTGAAGGCGAACCTTTAAATGGATTGCAAATTATGGGTGTTTTGGAAAGTCGTGTGCTCGATTTTGAAACTGTCATAATTACATCGGTTAATGAAGGTAAATTTCCAGCAGGAAAAAGTACCAATTCGTTTATTCCTTATGATGTGAAACGTGAATATGGTTTGCCTACTTTCAAAGAAAAAGATGCGATTTACACCTATCATTTTTATCATTTATTACAACGTGCAAAAAATGTTTATTTGATTTACAATTCAGATAGCGAAGGATTTGATGCAGGCGAAAAAAGTCGCTTCATTACACAACTAGAAGTTGAAAAACGACCAAAACACCAGTTGACTTTTGATTTTTATAATCCAAATGTTCCCAATATTGCTTATGAACCGATTGTCATCAAAAAAACCGAAAGCGTCATCAATAGACTGAAAGCAATAGCTGAAAAAGGATTTTCACCATCGGCATTGACAACCTATATTCGAAATCCGATACAGTTTTATTTTCAGCGAATTTTACGAATTTCTGAAATAGATGAAGTTGAAGAAAACATTGCAGTCAATACACTTGGAACAATCATTCACGGTGCTTTGGAAGAATTATACAAACCTTTTATTGGAAAAATTCTAATTGAAAACGATATAAAAATTTGCATCAAAAATATTGATGATGAAGTATTGAAGCAATTCAAATTGGTTTACAAAGAAGGCGAAATCAAAAAAGGAAGAAATCTTCTAGCCTTTGAAGTTGCCAAACGAAATGTGTTGAATTTCTTAAAAATGGAGTTAGAAGCTATTCAAAACGGTGACGAAATTCAGTTAATTGCTTTAGAAAAACCATTGTCACGAACGCTTGAACATCCAAAATTACCTTTTGCTGTAACCATTGCTGGGAATGTAGATCGAATTGAAAAAAGAAACGGAAGAATTCGAATTATCGATTACAAAACGGGTAAAGTGGAACAAAAAAGTGTTACGCTAAAAGACTGGAATGGTTTAACGGAAGACATCAAAAACGACAAAATCATTCAAATTCTAGCGTATGCATTCATGTATGAAGAAGAAGCAAAAGGAATGGAAATAGAAGCCGGAATTATTTCGTTTAAAAATTTAAAATCTGGATTTTTACCCTTTAATTTTAAACCCGAAAAAGAAAGCTTTGACGTTATTTCACCTGAAATTATGGAGAATTATTTGGAGGAAATAGTGATTTTGTTGCAAGAGATTTTGAATGTTGATGTAGCTTTTGAGGAGAAAATTTAATTTTTAACATGTTTTTATCAATCAGTTAAGCTACAATTTCATTTCTTTATAAAATGAATGAAAGGAAAATTTACAACATTATTGCATTTTACAAAAGTACTTTACCAATTAATATTGCAATAAGCATATTACCATTAATTTTTGGTGGTATTTCTTTTTTTAAAACTATTTTTCTAACTTTTGGGTTCTTTGCAGCATTATTAATCAAAGAAGTGAAACAAAAAAATGACTACCTATTTTATTATAATAATGGAATTTCAAAAGTTAATCTATTGCTATTTTCCTATGTAGCAAATTTCCTTTTTTTGATTTTAATTGTCATAATCATCAACTTAATATCAAACATCTTTTGGCAAAGCATTTTATTGAAATAGATAGTGTTCAAAAATATTTCAACACTAAACCTGTGCTTACAGATGTCTATTTGAAATGTGAAACAGGCGAAATAATTGGATTACTAGGAAGAAATGGTTCTGGAAAATCAACTTTATTAAAAATAGTTTTTGGAATATTATCTGCTGATAACAAATTCATTAGAGTTGATGGTAAAGTGATTTTTAACACTAACGATTCTCTCAACGAAATTAGTTATCTATCACAAGAGAATTTTATTCCAAGTTCATTTTCTGTAAAAAGAGCTATACAATTATCAATTGATAAAGATAAAGTTGCTGATTTCTATCAAGATGATTTCATAAATTCATTAAAAGATAAAAAAATACAACAACTTTCTGGAGGTGAATTACGTTATTTAGAAATTAAATTAATTTTATCAAATTCTTCTAAGTTTGTTTTACTCGATGAACCCTATAATGGATTATCTCCTATTATGATTGAGAACATTAATCAATTGATTACTGAAAATTCAAGTAAAAAAGGGATCATAATTACGGACCATAATTATGAAAATATTATTAAAATTTCTTCAAGATTAATACTAATGAAGGATGGAAAAACTATTCAAATAAAGGATAAAATGGAACTAGTAGAAAAAGGATATTTAAGTAAAGAAGTAATTTAAACCCTTTTCAAAAAACGCAAAAAAACCTTCAACAATTCCTCTTGATTTTCAATATGCGACATGTGTCCATCAGGAAAAGTGGTAAGTTCTACTTTGGTATTTTCAATTTGACTTAGGTTATCATCATAATTGAGAACGCCATCTTTTTTACCTAAAACCAATTGCATCGGATAAGGCGCAAAATGCAAAATTACTTCACGGTCTTTTCGGATTTTCATGCCTTCTAAAGCGGCAACAATTCCTTGCAAAGGTGTTTTTAATGCCTCCATTTTTACTTGTTCTATTAGTTCGGCTAATTTTTCTCGGTTGGCTTCGCTAAATAAATTGGTAATACTCATTCGAACGAAACTAGTGTAATTCTGTTTTACGGCAACAATAGCTCGATCGCGATTTATTTTTCGCTCATCGCTGTCGGCAAGTGAAGTCGAGTTCAACAAAAACAATCCTTTCATAGTATCGGGATACAATTCGGCGAAAGCCAAAGCAATATAACCGCCCATGGAATGCCCAGCCAAAACTGCTTTTCTGATTTTTAATTCGTGTAAAACGTGATGAACCATATCGGCTTGATCTTCCATAGTATGCACATAACCCAAGCATTCCGTTTCGCCATGACCCAGTAAATCAATGGTTATAACGCGATATTTTTTAGAAAGTTCAGGAACAAAGGCTTTCCACATCGCTTGATTTTCCAAAAAGCCGTGTAGCAAAACAACGGCAGTTCCTTTGCCTTGGTCAGTAAAAGTAATTTTAGTGTTTTTGTAAATGGTGGTTTTCAATTTGAGGAAAATTAGCACTTCAAAAGTAGTATTTAGCAATGAAATTCTAAATAGAATGTTGCCTATTTAATTGAAGTTGGGTCAAATAAAACCCATTTGGCACAAAATTTCATCAAAAAACCAATTCAACAACACAAAAAACAGTTTATCAAGAAGCAATTTGATACTATTAGTAACGATTTTGAAGTTATTAGTATCAAATATGATGTTATAAATATCACGTATGATATTATTAATATGACATAGCATATTATTAATATTATTTTATATATTAATAGTATATTACAGAACATTATTAATATCATTATATATACTATTAATATAATATACTAAATTAATAATATCATTCTAGAAGTTAGTAATATATCTTTTAAGGCTATTAACTTCATACTAAGCATTATTTATATATAAAACATTGTTTTTAATAAATAATTTTATATCTTTAGTATACTATTTTACTAATTAAATTACTTTCAGATGAAAATAAGTTTAAACAACATCGGTACGGGCAGCATAATCCTTAGAAAAATTAGAGAGAAAAGACTTTCCTTCAAGGTTGTTGGTGAAGCCATAAACCGCAACGGACTTTCGGTCTATAAATACACTGAAAGTCGGAGCTTGCAGACAGCTGTTTTGATTGATTTTTGCTATGCTTTAAAGCACAATTTCTTTAGCGATATTGCTGACCATCTTCCTATTGAGTTTACAAAAAACCAACCTAAAACAGACAAGCTCAATGCTGAAAAAGACGCACTTATTGCGCAGTTGCAAGAGGAAAATAAAGTGTTGAGGATACAAAACGAAGTGTTGATGAAGATTAGAAGTTGAGAAAAAAAGTTAAATTTCAACCGTTAAAAAAATGTAATCATGTTCACAATTCAACAAATACATGAGGCCCATTCTAAAGTAAAAAGCGGTGCCGATTTTCCAAAATACATACAAGATATAATGGCGCTTGGGGTTGTTTCATTTGAAACTTTTGTATTTGATAATCACACGAATTATTATGGAAAAGATAATTTTAAAACCTCATCAGAAGGTTTTCTTGAACCGTTAACTAGTGCCGATAAAAGCAACATCGAACAATTTAAAGCTGACTTAAAAGCACACCAACAAGGCAAAACCGCTTACATGACTTTTTTGAACGATTGTGCAAAATCTGGCGTTGAAAAATGGATTGTTGTTATGGATAAAATGACTTGTAGTTATTATGACAAAGCAGGGAATGAAATGGTTGTAGAAACAATTCCGACGGCTTAATTTTTAAACACAAAAGGCTCAAAAAAGAAACTAAACGGCACAGAAGAAAGAACTTTTGTGCCGTTTTTGTTTTTATTTCTCGAGTTCGGGCATTACTACGCCGTCGTCAGTTATTAGAAAAGTGAGTTTGAAGTAATCTATGTTGGCAGCAAGCCATGGATCTATTATTTTATATTCTCTAAAAGTGTCATTGCTTACTAGCAAGGAGTGTTTTGATTTTACCATAGATAATAGAAACGTATCGGCTGTGGTTTCAGCAGGTGCAACAAAATAAGTAGCTTCTTGTTCGAGTTTTTCGAAGTTTTCTTTGTCGATTACTTTATGTCGCAGTGAGGCATCGGCAACGATAACGATGTCAATAAATCCTTTTTTCTTTAAGAATTTAACCATAGTGATTAGGTTAGACAATTTAGCGTTGCTCTTATTATTTCCATTACTGTTATGGGCTACGTTGCTTCCGTCTATTAAAACACTTCTTTCGTTTAGCGCTTTTATTTCATAGAATTCGCCATCCGCATCATAATCGCCAAGTTTAACTGCTTTTTCATTTTTGAGTAGAAAGGTTGCAAAATCTTGGTCTTCTTTTAATGAAATGGTAAACCAATGAGGAAGATTTCCGTCAGATTTATGAAACGTTTTAATTTCTTCTTCCAAGAGTTGTTTTATTTTATTGAGACTTACTTTTTTTCCTTGATCGATTTTATTTAAGATAAGAAGCAGCAGTTTTTGGTCATGAATGGATTGTTCTTCGCCAAATTCGAGGTCTTTCTTTTTTTCATATTCGTCAAAGGAGTCAATGCCTTGGTCTATGGCTTCTTTATATTCTTTGTAGCGAGTGAAACCAGCTTTTTGGGCATTATGATAGTCATCGGCTGTTTGAAATCCTTTTTCATTGGCAACATTTTTTTCTAAAAGATTAGTAAATCCATTTTGAAAAGCGCTGAAAAATTGTTCAAAGTTTTCGAAATGATTTTCTTTGGCAAAAGTGTATAATTCGTAAGGGTTTCTACAAATGGGTTGTTCTATATTGTGGTCTAGTTTATACTGTGTCCACATTTTAAAACCTTCAAGATAGTTTTGTTTTTGGATAGCGACAAAGGTTTCTTGGTCTTCTATACCACAGGCTTTCATTATTTCAAAATTTTGAAAAGTAGTTATATTGAGCATTTTGGCTTCATAAAAATCATCGGCGTTTGAAAACCCGTTCAGTTGCGCATTTCGATAGTCATTTAAGTCGTCATAACCATTTTTAGCTAAGGTCAAAAGAAAGTTTTGATAGGCAATAGCGAAACAATTAAGATTTTTAATCACAAAAACTTCTTTGATGTGATGTCTTTCAATCATTTGACAAAAATCAATGATATTTTGAATTTCGATTTTCTGGTTAATGTTTTCAAAAGTAGCATCAACATAATTAAGATTTTGCGTTTTCATACCTTATTAATTTTAAATGTCTAATGTTTTTCGCGTTTTTGGCTGTTCATCTTGTATTTCCTGTTTATAATAAATTGCCTTATTATCTGTTTTAAAGAAAACGACTGGCCATCTTCGGGTGAATTTAGTTGGATTTTGTTCTTTTAATTTTAAAAGTTTTTCGAACTCTTCTTCAGTAACGTGCTTATATGTTTTGTAGTATTCCCATATTTTATCAATGGGTAATTCCCCAAATTGAAGATGAAAAGTAAAATTAGGGTAATGTCTTGAGCAAACGTCTTTTGCCGCATTGATTTGGAATACTGTTCTTCGTTTATTTTCAATAATTGGCACTAAATTTTTAATAAAAAATTGTTGCGCTTCTTTTGGATTTGAACTTTTTAAAGCTAATGTTGCCCATTTTTTTAGATCTTCTTTTATGGGTTCAATTTCTTTTGATAACTCAAAAGTAATTGCTTTCAATTGAGCAGCTTGAACATCTTGTAAATATGGGAATTGAAAAACATCGACTAAGTATCCTTTTGTATGGTCTTTTGCTAAGATGTCTTTTATTTCTGTATCAAAAAGTTGCTTACCTTCATAATCTTCATTTCCTAAAAAAAGTATTGGAATATCATCTTCATCAGCAATTTTGAGAGAAAGGATTTCTTCCAAAGGTATTATTGTGTCTCTTTTGCCAACAATATTTGGATCATCAACGCCATAGAAGACAACTTTTTTACAATCATGTAATTCTCTAAAAGTCGAAGTGCCATGAGTAATTTGTAATTTAGAACCAACATCTTTTATAGTCAAATCATATAGTTTTTCAAAATCTCTTTTGAGAATATTGGTTTGTATGATCCATTTAGAATCTTTGTTTTTTGATTTTAAAAAAAACTTATATTCTTCATAAACCTTTTGGTAGGCTGCTTTTCCATGTTCATCAGCCTGATCAATCATGAACTTTAACTTGAACTCAAAAGTTCTGTCTTTTGCCTCGTCTAAAAAATAATGATAAGAATATCCTACACCAGAAATATACATTTCTTCGTCAAGACAATAGAGCATTCTTCTTCCTTGATTAAAAATTAAATGAGAAGCAGGAGTAGACATTGTATAATGAACAATTAATTGCATAATATCAAAAAATTAATTACTACAAATTGAAATGTGAAAATACTAAATTTTGTAATACTATTAGTATCACAAAAAACTTTATTTTATATCATAAAAAAGAGTAAAGTCTTATTTTAGTATATATTAAGGTATAAAAAAAGCGAACCGTACAATTCGATTCGCTTTTTTTATTTTGTGGTTTTTTTTCGTGATGCTAAATTACGAATTCATCAAACTCTCAATTTCCTCCACTTCAATAGGAATATTGCGCATCAAGTTGAACGCTTCGCCTTTTTCTTGAATGACCATATCGTCTTCAATTCGAATTCCGAAACCTTCTGCCGGAATGTAAATTCCTGGTTCAACCGTAAACACCATATTGGCTTGCATGGGTTCGTGTAATAATCCGTAATCGTGTGTATCCAAACCTAAATGATGCGACGTGCCGTGCATGAAATATTTTTTGTAGGCTGGCCAATCGGGATTTTCGTTTTGCACATCGGCTTTATCGATTAATCCTAAACCTAACAATTCCGAAGTCATGATTTTACCAACTTCAACATGATATTGTTTCCACAAAGTTCCAGGAACCAACATTTTAGTCGCTTCGTTTTTTACACGTAAAACCGCGTTGTACACTTCTTTTTGTCTCTCCGAAAAACGTCCAGAAACTGGAACCATTCGTGTCATATCACTGGAGTAATTGGCATATTCGGCACCAACGTCAAGCAAAATCAAATCGCCGGCTTTGCATTGTTGGTTGTTTTCAATATAATGCAACACATTGGCATTGTTTCCCGAAGCAATAATTGGCGTGTAAGCAAAACCTTTGGAACGATTTCTAAGGAATTCGTGGGCAAATTCGGCTTCGATTTCATATTCCATTACGTTTGGTTTTACAAAATTTAGCACTCTGCGATACCCTTTCTCGGTAATATCACAGGCTTTTTGAATTAAGTCAATTTCTTCGCTTTCTTTTATCGACCGCAGACGTTGCAAAATAGGATTTGACTTTTCTACTTTGTGCGCAGGATAAGTTGACTTCCACCATTTTACAAAACGTGCTTCACGGGTTTCGGTTTCAATCGAGGCACGATAATGTTCGTTGGTGTTGATGTAAATCGTTTCGGCATACGCCATGATTTCTTTTAAAGTCTTATGAAAATCTTGCAACCAAATCACCGATTTAACTCCAGAAACTTCAAATGCTCTTTCTTTTGTCAACTTCTCACCTTCCCAAATGGCAATATGTTCGTTGGTTTCTTTTTGGAATAAAATTTCCTTTAAATGTTCGTAAGGCGCATCAGGAAAAAGCAACAATATACTTTCTTCTTGATCTACTCCACTTAAATAAAAAATATCACGATGTTGTGCAAATGGCAAAGTAGAATCGGCTGAAACGGGATAAATATCATTCGAATTAAAAACGGCTACACTGTTTGGTTTCATTTGTGCCGTGAATTTCGCTCTGTTTTTTATAAATAATTGACGGTCTATTTGATGGTATTTCATTTTAGATTATTGGATAATTAGATTGTTAGACGATTAGAAATTATATTTATCAAAATTAATCTTTTTTAGTCACATTTTTTTATTCAATTATTAATGAATAATTTTAGACAAAATTCACCATATGAAAAAAGTATTACCATTCATTGTATTTTTTATTTGTTATAGTTTATTGGCTCAAGACAAATTGCCTTACCAACTGTTTGATAAAAACGGAAAGAAAACAACCTATGCAAAGCTTTTAAAAAGTGCCGAAAAATCAGAAGTAGTCCTTTTTGGCGAATATCATAATAACTCCGTTGTTCATTGGCTTCAATTGGAATTAACCAAAGATTTAGCAGCAAAAAAACGACTAGTTCTTGGTGCCGAAATGATTGAAGCCGATAATCAAAAACAATTGGATCAATATCTTAAAGGCGAAATCAATCAAAAACAATTAGACTCCACTGCTCGATTGTGGTCAAATTATGTCACAGATTACAAACCGCTAGTTGATTTTGCCAAAGAAAACAAATTGCCATTCATCGCTACGAATATTCCAAGACGATATGCATCTATGGTGTTTAAAAAAGGATTAGAAGAGCTACAGAATTTATCGGCAGAAGAAAAATCATGGATAGCGCCTTTGCCTATTGAATTTGACCTTAATCTTCCTGGCTACAAAAACATGATGACCATGCAAGGCGGACATGCGGGCGATAAAATGCCAAAAGCACAAGCGATTAAAGACGCTACGATGGCTCATTTTATTTCTAAAAATTTGCAACCCAATTCGGTTTTCATTCACTTTAACGGCACTTATCATTCGGATAATTATGAAGGAATCAATTGGTATTTGAAAAAATCATTGCCAAACATTGCTATTCTTACCATTGCCACTGTGGAACAAAAAAGTATTTTAAAATTAGAAAAAGAGCAATTCAACAAAGCCGATTTCATATTAGTTATTGATGAAGATGTAATTAAAACCTATTAATTACTGATTTTGTTTAACGATTTATATTAAAATCAATAGTATAAGTAATTGTAAATCAACAAATGTTAAACTCATTTTAAAATGATTATAAATTAGTTCGAAAAGGTTGTAGTTATTTGCAATTAAGACTATTTTTGTACGTCTTTTTAAATTAATTATTCAACTTATGGCAAAATCTGCACTCTTAAAGTCATCAATTGCAAAAAAATATTGGATGGCTCTTACAGGCTTATTTCTATGCTTATTTTTGGCTGGACATCTTGCTGGAAACTTGCAATTATTAGTTCCTGATAATGCGTTAAACTTTAATAAATATGCATTGTTTATGACATCAAATCCAGCAGTTAAGTTACTTTCTTACTTAACTTACATTTCTATCTTGTTTCATGCCATAGATGGTTTTCTTTTAACTTATCAAAATATAAAGGCCAGACCTGTGGGTTATGCCAAAAATAGTCCGGGTGCTAATAGCAGTTTCGCATCGAGAAACATGGCTATTTTGGGGACTTTAATTTTAGTTTTTATTGTTACACACATGGTTAATTTTTGGGCCAAAATGCATTTCGATAAAAACATGCCTTTACACACCATATCTGTTGAAGTAATGGGTCAAAAACAAGACCTTTATGTTCTTACAAATGGCAGTTATATGCCTACTGCACAAGTAGCTAAAACAAGAGAAGAAGCTTTAAAAAGCAATATTCCAAATTACATAGAAGACAGAACCGATTTTTACAATGCTCAAGCTAAAGTTAAAGTAGGAGAAGGTTATAAAGATTTATATAAATTGACTATTGATTTCTTTAAAAGTAAAGGAAAGTTATTTAATGTTATACCAAATGAAGGTTTGGTTTTCACTATTTTATACGTTTTAGCCATGGCAGTTTTAGGATTTCATTTATTACATGGTTTTCAAAGCGCGTTTCAATCTATGGGTTTAAATAACTCTTCTTGGATGCCAAAAATTAAATTGTTTGGAAAAGTATTTGCAATCGTAGTTCCAATTTTATTTGCAATCATTCCGCTTTATATTCATTTTTTATTAAAATAATTATTCTCACACACTAGTGAAAAACAATATATTATGAAATTAGACTCTAAAATACCAGAAGGACATATTTCACAAAAATGGACTAATCACAAAGACCATTTAAAGCTTGTTGCTCCAAATAATAGACCGAAAATTGACATTATTGTGGTAGGAACTGGACTTGCTGGTGCTTCTGCTGCAGCATCATTGGGTGAAATGGGATATAATGTAAAAGCATTTTGTTACCAAGACTCGCCAAGAAGAGCGCATTCTATTGCTGCGCAAGGTGGAATTAATGCTGCAAAAAATTATCAAAACGATGGTGATAGTGTTTACAGACTTTTTTATGACACTATAAAAGGTGGTGACTACAGAGCAAGAGAAGCCAATGTGCACAGACTAGCCGAAGTATCATCGAATATTATTGACCAATGTGTGGCACAAGGTGTTCCTTTTGCTAGAGAATATGGCGGATTATTAGATAATCGTTCTTTTGGTGGAACTCAAGTGCAAAGAACTTTTTATGCCGCTGGACAAACGGGACAGCAGTTATTATTAGGTGCTTATTCTGCTCTTTCCAGACAAATTGGTTTAGGTAGAGTAAAAATGTTTAGCCGTCACGAAATGCTAGATTTAGTGAAAGTAGACGGAAAAGCGCGAGGAATAATTGCTCGTAACATGGTCACAGGCGAATTAGAAAGACATTCAGCACATGCAGTGGTCATCGCTTCTGGTGGATATGGAAATGTGTATTTCTTATCTACAAATGCAATGGGTTGTAATGTAACTGCTAGTTGGAAAATTCACAAACAAGGTGCCTTATTTGCTAATCCGTGTTTTGTTCAAATTCACCCAACATGTATTCCTGTTCATGGAACCAATCAAGCAAAATTGACCTTGATGTCTGAGTCGTTGCGTAATTCAGGAAGAATTTGGGTACCAAAGAAAAAAGAAGATGCCGAAGCTATTCGTGCCGGGAAACTAAAACCAACACAAATTGCAGAAGAAGATAGAGATTACTTCTTAGAAAGAAAATATCCTTCATTCGGAAATTTAGCACCACGAGATATTTCCTCAAGAGCTGCAAAAGAAGTTTGTGATGCAGGTCATGGCATTGAGGCAAACGATACCAATGAAGGTGTATATCTAGATTTCTCATCCGAAATTCAAACGAAAGGAAAACAAGCGGCTTACGCTAAAGGAAATCACAATCCAAGCCAAGAAGAAATTACCAAATTAGGTAAGCAATGGCTAGAGGAAAAATACGGAAATCTTTTTGCGATGTACCAAAAGATTACTGATGAAAACCCTTATGAAACCCCAATGAAAATTTATCCAGCAGTGCATTACACTATGGGTGGCGTTTGGGTAGATTATAATTTACAATCCACTATTCCAGGATGTTTTGTAGCTGGAGAAGCTAATTTCTCAGACCATGGTGCGAACAGACTTGGAGCTTCGGCTTTAATGCAAGGTTTGGCTGATGGTTATTTTGTATTGCCTTATACTGTTTCAAATTATTTGGCAGACGAAATTAGAACTGGTAAAATTTCTACCGATACGCAAGAATTTGCTGATGCCGAAAATAGAGTTGCTTCGACTATCGAAAAATTCATCAATAATAAAGGCTCAAAATCTGTAGATCATTTCCATAAAAGATTAGGTCTTATTATGTGGAATAAAGTAGGCATGGGAAGAAATGAAGCTGGATTAAAACAAGCTATTGACGAAATCGCAGCTTTAAAAGAAGAATTCTACAAAGACGTATATGTTCCAGGAAGTAGTGACGAATTAAATCCTGAACTAGAAAAAGCACTTCGTGTTGCCGATTTGATTGACTTAGGACAATTGATGGCGATGGACGCTTTACAACGAAAAGAATCTTGTGGAGGACATTTCCGTGAAGAATATCAAGATAGCGAAGGCGAAACCCTTCGTGATGACGAAAATTTCTCTTTTGTTAGCGCATGGGAATATAAAGGAAATGATATCAGCCAAGAAGTTCTTCACAAAGAAGAATTGAAGTATGAGTTTATTAAAATTGCGGCAAGAAATTATAAATAATTAAAATTATGGCTACCGGAAAAAACATCAATATTAAACTTAAAATTTGGCGTCAAAAAAACGCTAAAGACAAAGGTAAAATTGTAGATTATAAACTAGATAATGTTTCTACAGACAGTTCTTTTTTAGAAATGTTAGACCAATTGAACGAACAGTTAATTAATCAACAGCAAGAACCTGTGGCATTTGATCACGATTGTCGTGAAGGAATCTGTGGTATGTGTTCTCTATACATCAATGGCCGTGCTCATGGACCAGATACTGGCACAACAACTTGTCAATTGCACATGCGTAAATTTAATGATGGTGATACCATTTTTATTGAGCCATGGCGAAGTAAAGCTTTTCCTGTTGTAAAAGATTTAGTGGTTGACCGTTCCGCATTTGATAGAATTCAGCAAGCTGGTGGATTTGTTTCGGTAAACACATCTGGAAGAACGATTGATGCCAATGCAACACCAATTCCAAAAGAAGATGCCGACAAAGCCTTTATGGCAGCAGCATGCATCGGTTGTGGAGCTTGTGTAGCGAGTTGTAAAAACGGTTCAGCTATGCTATTCGTTGGTGCAAAAGTTTCACAATATGCTTTGCTACCACAAGGAAAAGTAGAAGCCACACAACGTGTTTTAAATATGGTACGTCAAATGGACGAAGAAGGGTTTGGTAACTGTACCAATACTGGTGCTTGCGAAGTAGAATGTCCTAAAGGAATTTCATTAGAAAATATCGCTCGTATGAATAGAGAATATTTAGTAGCGAGTTTAAAATAAAATACAAACCTCATAGGTTTTGAAAACCTATGAGGTTTAATAATAGAATGCATTCATTTATTTGGATGCATTTTTTTTATCTTTGAAATAAACAAAACGACTCAATGAAAAAGTCACTTTCATTTCTATTTCTTTTCTTCTCTATTTTAGCTTTAAGCCAAAACTTCCATCAATACGTCAATCCATTTATTGGAACTGGCAGTCATGGCCACACATATCCTGGCGCAACTGTTCCTTTTGGAATGGTGCAATTGTCTCCCGACACTCGAATTGATGGCAGTTGGGATGGCTGTTCAGGTTATCATTATTCTGATAAAACGATTTACGGATTTTCACACACGCATCTCAACGGAACGGGTGTTTCCGATTATGGCGATATTATGTTGATGCCAACCATGGGCGAACCTACTTTTGACAATAAAATATATGCTTCTCCTTTTTCTCATTCCAATGAAAAAGCAACTGCCGGATTTTATTCCGTCAAGTTAGACAAACACAATATTGATGTAAACTTGACCACTTCAACTCGAGTAGGTTTTCACGAATATACTTTTAATCAAAATGGATTGGCAAATATTATTTTAGATTTAAATCATAGAGATAAATTGCTAGAAGGCCAAATTCGTGTAATTGATACTAAAACTATTGAGGTTTTACGAAGAAGTGAAGCTTGGGCCAGAAATCAATATGTGTATGCTCGAATTGAGTTTAACGTTCCTATGAAAGTTTCAAAAACGAAAAAATCAAATTCAGAAATACTAGAAATTTCTGGAATGAGTTTTTCCAAACAAGTCAAAAAAGGCGAAAAAATTCTGGTAAAAGTGTCACTTTCGCCAACAAGTTACGAAGGAGCAAAATTGAATATGTCTGAAATCAAACATTGGGATTTTGAAAAAGTCAAAAAAGAAGCCGAAGAAATTTGGAACAAACAATTATCTAAAATTGAAGTGACAGAGTCTGACAAAGACAAGTTAGCTGTTTTTTACACCGCTTTATATCACACGATGGTTCAGCCGAATATTGCGCAAGACATCGACGGAAAATATCGCGGTAGAGATAATAAAATTAATGTTGCCGAAGGATTTGATTATTACTCGGTGTTCTCACTTTGGGATACGTTTAGAGCAGCGCATCCACTTTATACTATAATCGAAAAAAAACGTACTGCCGATTTTATCAATACCTTTCTAAAACAATACGAACAAGGCGGAAGATTGCCCGTTTGGGAACTAGCGTCTAACGAAACCGATTGTATGATTGGGTATCATTCGGTTTCTGTTATGGCTGATGCTATGGCGAAAGGAATTACGGGTTTTGATTACGAAAAATGCTTTGAAGCCGCAAAGCATTCGGCAATGTTAGACCATTTAGGATTGGAAGCTTATAAGAAAAACGGATTTATTTCGATGGATGACGAACACGAAAGCGTTTCTAAAACATTGGAATATGCTTACGACGATTGGTGCATTGCACAAATGGCTCAAATTTTAAAAAAACATGAAGATTACGAGTATTTCATGAAACGTTCTCAAAATTGGAAAAATATCTTCGACTGGAATACGGGTTTTATGCGACCAAAGAAAAATGGCGGTTGGGACAAACCGTTTGATCCGCGCGAAATTAACAATAATTTCACCGAAGGGAATTCGTGGCAATATTCCTTTTTTGTGCCGCAAGACATTCCAGGAATGATCGAAGCGTATGGCGGAAACGATAGATTTGAAGTCAAGCTAGACGAAATGTTCAACTCCGAAAGTAAAACTACAGGAAGAGAGCAAGTCGATGTTACAGGATTAATTGGGCAATATGCTCATGGAAATGAACCAAGTCATCACATGGCGTATTTGTACAACTATATTGGAAAACCCGAAAAGACAACCGAAAAAGTACATTACATTTTAAACAATTTCTACAAAAACACGCCCGACGGATTAATTGGAAACGAAGACTGCGGACAAATGAGTGCTTGGTATGTGTTGAGTTCGATGGGAATTTATCCAGTAACGCCAGGAGAGGTTTCTTGGAGTACATCAATTCCATTTTATGATAAAATAAAAGTAAATTTTGAAAGTAAACAAACCAAAGTCATCACAAAAAATTCAGAAGATATAGATTTGGTTTATTTTGATGAAGATTCAGACGATGAAGTAGTTGCAGTAGTTGGAATGTTAGAATCGGATGTAAAAAAGATTACTCCAGTTCCAGTAATTCACGCCGAAAGTAAATCGTTTAAGGACAAAATGAAAGTAGAATTGATTTCAAATAGCAACATGCCTATTTATTATCATACAAGTTTTGAGCACGATAAACAAAGATATGTAAATCCAATAGAGATAGATAAATCTTGTACTGTATACGCTCAAATCATAAACAGTCATACTGAGAGAAGTAAAGAAGTTTTTGCAACCTTTTTCAAAAAACCAAACAATTACACCATCGAAATTAAATCCAAGTACAATCCGCAATATCACGCAGGTGGAAATGACGGTTTACTAGACGGCATTTTCGGCACGACCAATTGGCGTAAAGGCGATTGGCAAGGGTATCAAAGTCAGGATTTTGAAGCCATTGTCGATTTGCAGGAGCCCAAAACTTTTTCCGAAATTCATTCCAATTACTTGCAAGATCAACGTTCCTGGATATTGATGCCAACAAAAGTGGAATATTATACTTCTATGGATAATGTCAATTTTACTTTACTTGGAACTAGCAGTAATGACGTAAATCCGAAACAAGAAGAAAACTGCATAAAAGATTTCCGATGTATCTCAACGCCAATAAATGCTCGATATGTAAAAGTCAAAGCCTATAACTTTGGGAAATTGCCCGAATGGCATCAAGGTTTTGGTGGCGATGCCTTTATCTTTATTGACGAAATCACTATTAAATAAAACTTTCAACCCTGTCAGAGTTTTGAACTCTGACAGGGTTTATCAAACATAAAAAAATGAAAATTGCCCTAATACAAACATCCCTAATTTGGGAAAACCCAATAGAAAACCGAAGTCATTTAGCCCAAAAAATAACTGGCTTCATGGAAGACGTCGATTTGATTGTCCTTCCCGAAATGTTCTCCACAGGTTTTACGATGAACCCAAAAGCCGTTGCCGAAACCATGAACGGAGAAACAGTTTTATGGCTTCAACATCTGGCGAAAGCCAAAAACTCTGCTATCACAGGCAGTTTAGTAATCGAAGAAAACGGAAAATTTTACAATCGTTTGGTGTTTGTTTTTCCAACAGGGGAAATAAAAACGTATGACAAAAAGCATTTGTTTTCATTGGCTGGAGAAAATGAGTTTTATGCTGCCGGAAAAGAAAAATTGGTTCTAGAATATAAAGGGTATAAAATCTGCCCACTCATTTGTTATGATTTACGTTTTCCCGTTTTTTCAAGAAATGTAGAGAATTATGATGTCTTGCTTTATGTTGCTAATTGGCCAAAACCTCGCGTGAATGCATGGGATATTTTATTAAAGGCACGTTCCGTTGAGAATATGTGTTATACCATTGGAGTTAATCGCATAGGAAAAGACCATAACCACCATGAATATATTGGGCATACACAAGTGATTGATTTTTTAGGTGAATATGTTTTAGAACCACAAGAAGCAGATGCGGTTTTTATAGTAGAATTGAATAAAGCAAAGCTCTTACAAACCCGAAGTAAATTGGCCTTTCTGGATGATAGAGACAAATTTATTTTGCAATAGAATTTGGCTATTGTTTTTCACCATTAAGTTAATATAAAAATTAAGTAAATTAAGACTTAATGAAATCTTACCGTCTTAATTTCTTAATGTTAATTAGTACTATTTTCCTAAATTAAACGGTTGTTCCACATCCCAGTTGGACCGAACGTCAATTTCTTTTGGAAAATAAATCACTTCTTCCGTTTGACGTTTTTCCATAAAACTTCCCGTGTCCCAAAAGCCATTTTTGTTGTCATCATAAATTATTCGAAGTGTATATTTGTTAGGTTCCAAAGCTATAAACTCAACGACATTGTTGTTTTCTGTATATTCTGTTGCTTTAACTTTTCCGTCTTTATCGGTAAGTTCAATAATAACTGGAAACTTTTTCACGTTTTCCAAAATGACTTTTAAATTTCCATAATCGGAACTGTTTTTAGTAGCAACACTATAGTTTATAGTGTCGGAAACGTTTTCATAAAAGTCGGTCAAAGCACCCGGTAATAATTGAATTTGATACTTTTCCAACTCGTCTCTTTTAAAATCCAAATACAACTTTTGATTAAAATCATCATATTCGGTGTTGAAATCTACCGCAAGAGAATCTTTATTTCTAACACTAATTTTTGATTTGTCAATCTTTACTAACGGAATGGAACTATTCAATGCAAACTTTTCTCTCAACGGAAGATTGCCACTATATTCTGGACTTATTGAAAGGGTATCTTTTTTTTGGTCTTTAATTTTCACGGTAAACTCCTTCTTATAACTTTCTTTTTGAACCGAAACGTAAAGCGAATCTGCTTTGATAGGTTTAAACCAAATTTGAAGCGAATCTTTTTTGGGCATTTGCGTAACTATAGAAGGCATAATTGCTGAACCGTTTTTAACCGTTATTTTAACATCTTTTGGGTGTCCTTCATAACCCATTAACAGTCTGTTTTTGGAAGCTTGAGCTGGTTTTATTGCTTTGAACGGCAACACTTCTTTGAATAATTCCACTTCAAAAATGGTGTCGTTTGGTACAGAAATATAGTGCTTTTGAAATCCGATTTTATCAAGTTTTGGATTGAATTTATTGTTTCCGTTATCTTTCAACGCTACTAAAAGGTATTTTCCGGCTTTGATGTTTTCAATTTTGACTACTTCCAAACTATCCAACGTATTGGTTACATATCGTGGTGATTCCTTATAAATAGTAGAGTCATTAAACTTTTCGTTGATTTCATACAACATGACCGAAACAAAGTTATCCGTTTTTTTCTCCAAAGCATCTTTCACTTTTACGTTTATGGACAAAGAATCAATATAACTTCCAGTTGAAAACACATATTTGAATTGCTGATACGGATTTCCTTCATTATTATCTTCGATACTTTGACCAAAATTGAAGCTATACGTTGTATTGGGTAGTAAAGTATCTTTTAGTCGGATAGTGACAAATTTACTCGCGGTTAGTGGCAAAACCTCAGGCTTATTCTTAAAAGGTGGCGAAACAATGAGTTGTTTGTTCAAGTTTTTCAACTTCACATACTCGTCAAAAACCAATTTGATTTCTTTTCCGTTAAAATTAGTCGAAAAGTTTTTAGGAAAACTGCCCGTTAAAACAGGAGCAATAGTGTCTTTATCGCCACCAGTTATTGTGCCACGCTTGGCACAACTCACCAAACATAAAATAACAAAAAGAGAAAATAATTTGAAAATAAATTTTGGCATATCACTGTTTTTTCCTTGCACAAAATAACAATTATATTTACTGCCAACGAAATCTTTTTCGGTAAACTTAACAATTAACTGTGCGACATTGCCATACAAACTACACTGATTTTTACATCAGGAATTTTTAATAGCGCTCTGCTACATGCTTCTAATGTTGAACCCGATGTAATCACATCGTCAACAAGTAAAAAATGTTTCCCGTGATGCAACTCGGTAAACGATACATCAAAAATAGTATCAACAACATCAGTCCTGCCAAGCAGATTTTTCATAGTTTGTGTCTTCGAATAAGCCTTTCTATATAAAACAGCATCGTTATAAGGAATAGCCAATTCTGCCGATAACGCCTTCCCAAAAAGCGTCACCTGATTATAGCCGCGTTCCCGCAAACGCCTTTTGTGCAACGGCACAGGAACAATATAATCCACAGTTTGTAAAGCAGTAACACTTTTTAATTCTGCTGCATACCAGTTACCTATCATTTCCCCTATTTCCTCGTGCCCTTTATATTTTAAATGATGCATCATTTCCTGCACAATCCCTTTCTTATGAAAATAAAACAATGCCGCACCAAACTCCAGCGGAATTCTGCCATAAAACTTTTGAACCACTTCGTTATTCTTCATAGTATGATGATGGGTCAACGGAATTTCATGCCGACACGAAGTACACAATACCTTTTCATCTTCTAACAAAAGATAACTACATCCTGCGCAAGATTTAGGAAAGAAAAGATTAAAAAAATAGTGAAACATGAAAATTAAAAATCAAATAACGCTTTTACCTCAATATCTAACGCACATGCAATTTTATAAATGGTAGTCAACGAGGTACTAATTTCCCCTCTTTCAATACGACCTATTTGATTAATTGGAATATCAGCATCGTTAGCAAGCATTTCTTGCGATAATCCTTTTTCTAATCGAATAGCTTTTAAATGATTTCCAAATTTAGAAGTAAATAATTGTTCGTCCATTTCCATAGCCGAAAAATGAACATAAACCTAAAAATCTATAAACACATATTTGTGTTATTAAAAATAATTTAATAGCTTTGGTTCATTATCCATAACTTTATACTTGTTTATATGAAAAATCTATTCAAAAAATCACCCGTTTTTTTGATTTTGCTATTAGCAATGCTATTTAGTAGCTGCGAAAAAGACCTCTATGAAGAACAAATACGTTCGTCACAAAAGTTCAAAATAAAAGAAGTTAAATTTGATGATTTGTTTAAAGATGAAAAATTTAATTCTCTAATGCGCTCAATGAATAACAATAATATCACTTCGAGAAGTGCATTTGAAGATCAATTTGGATTTACAATTTATAATGATAAAGTGAGAATTATAGAAAATGACACCATTACTTCTTATACTATGCTTATTTTGAGAGATGGTGTAACTGATAAATCGTACTTTGAAAACTTAGTAATACAAAAAGATATATATAACAACAAAAAAGGAGCAATTTATAAATATATCCCTTCTAAAATTTTACCTACAGGTCACAATTCCTTTAAATTTGAGGGCGACATTCTAAAAACAAAAATTAATGCCGGCGGAACTACAGAGGTTCAAAGTCTTGTTTCATGTATAATAACAATTACTGTATGCTGCGAACATCCTGAAGGCAACACAGTCGGACCATTACATATTGCAACAGGTAATTGTAATAACTCAAACTTTATGTACGACCTCTCAATTGTAGGCTTGTGTTCCGAAGGTGGTACAGGAGGACCAACTGCGCCGATTGACTTTGATCCAGGATTTACTAATAATCCCACCCCAGGCGGTGGTGGAGGCGGACCGTCTGATCCTATCACACCAGCTGCACCACAAGATTACCAAGTTCCTGAAATTATCACATCACCTGTTTTGAATCCCGAAAATGTTGACGAAATACGCAACATAAATTTGTTTTATCAAAGTCTTACTCCGCAACAGCTTGAATGGGTTACAAATAATCGACAACATCAAAATACATTAATTCAATATAGAGGACAAAATAACTGGAGTGATGAAAGTAAGTTGTTTGCTTCTAGTTTGATAGATTTAGCAAGAAATGAAGAAGATCAAGAATTAGTTTCTTATTTAATTAATTTATCTATTGTTACAAAACAAAATGGCTACTTTGAAAATCTCTTTGACTCAAATTATTATAGCTTAATAAACCCTTATACAGTAGTTGATACAGAAGCATATAGTCATTATTGGCAAGTTTACTTTTCAATGCAATGTGCTCTTGCAAGATTTAAATTATCTCAAGAAGCAGGGTGGAATAATTTACAACCCTGGCAACAAAATGCTAAGGTATACTGGGAAGCATCAAAAGAAATGGTTCATTTAGGTTTAGACTTAATTGGTTTAGCGCCAGTAGTTGGAGAAGTAGCAGATTTAACAAATGGTGTTATTTATTCCATTGAAGGTGATGGTGTTAGTGCTTCACTAAGCTTTGCTTCAACAATACCTGTTGCGGGTTGGTTTTCTGCAGGTATTAAGTTCGCTAAAAGAGCTGATGGATTAGCTTATACCGTAAAAGCTGCCAATAATTTAATATCTTTCGGTGCTTACAACAGTAAAAAATTTAGAGCAGCAATAGGATTATTCCCCGGAGACCCGAGACAAGCTCATCATCTTATTCCAAGAGATTTTGCTGATAACGCTTTAGTTCAAAAAGCCGCACAAGCAAATACAAACCAAGGTTTTCATATGCACTCTGCTTTAAATGGTATTCCTATGCCGACAACAAATCATTTAACTGGTCACAATTTATACAGTCAAAAAGTTTTACAGAGATTGAATTATCTAAATACTATATCTCCTACCCCTCAAATAGCATATCAACAGATTAATAATTATATAAATCATATAAAAATAATAATTGAGAATAATCAAAATATGAATTTGGGGCAAATTTCAAATTTAATTGACTAGAAATGAAATACTATAAATTAATTGAATCAATCAATATCAAAGAAATAGGTATTTATCCGCAAGCAATCAGAACAAACCAGGCTCTTGAAATTCAAGAGTTTGGTTTAGGCTTTAATGAACAGATACAAAAACAATTTATTTTACCTGAACCAATTTTACAAAATAATGCTAGAGAAACAACTATGATTTCCATTACTGCTATTAACAATACTGTTTTTTTGGTTTTAAAAAACTATTTTGTAGATTTTTTAAAAGATTTTAAAATTGCAGATTTTCAGTCTTGGAAAATTGATGCTTACCATAAAAAGCAACTTGTAAAAGATTATTCTTTATTTCATCTTTCTTATCCAAGCCAAAAAGAGCTCATTGATTTTGAAAATTCAAAATTCAAAATAAAAGATAGTTTAAATAATATATCAGTAGAAAAGAAATTTAAAAACTTTAATGATTATCAAACTGATTGGGAAAGATTAATATGGAAAGGTTCATTAATTACATTCGACATTTTGTATTTAAATTTTTCAATGTTAAATTTAGATTTATTTCGATTAATTAATATTGATAGTATTGGTATTGGCTATTACTTTTCAGAGCGATTAAAAAATGCTATAGAAGAACAAAAATTTACTGGTTTTGCATTTAAGGAAATAGAAGAAATTGACAAAAGAATCAAGGTCATTTATTAATTACTTCAATTAATTGCTATCAAAAGAATACACGATATGAAAAAATACACACTAACTAATGATGAGATACAAAAATGGATAGATTCTGACAAAGAATTTTCTGATTTGTTAGTAGAAATTCAAAATTTAAACATTTCGGTAAATGAACAAGTTGCAATTGCATTTCATAGGATTTCAGATTTCTTTGGCTTGCCACAAATGCCCGAGGATATTCAGGATGCGTATGAAGATGAAGAAGAAGATATTGATAATGATTGGTTTGAACAAACCTCAGTTTATGAACAGTTTGGTTTATTAAAATATTTACATGATGATCAAGATTTACGAGGGGTCTTACTATCGGCTATTTATTTTGTAAAAAATGGATATGTAGCAGATACTGATGAAGTTTATAAAAAATATTATTCCAAAAATAAATTACCAATATTTGGTATTGGTTTTAAAAATATAAATTCAAACGTAGAACTAGTCTTTATAAAAAAAGACGAAAGTTGGTTTGATTTAGGATGTAAAATGTTTATTAGATACGAATGAAAACAGCATCATCAAAAATATTTAAAATTTAGAATAAATAATCTGAGAATTTTTCTAAACAACTTACACTTAAAATCTTAAAAATTTTATTTTCCCCCCAGCACCAGCTACGCAAAGTCCCCGATCAACCCAAAACCCGACAGCGCGGATTTGCAATCCGTGCCCCAGCTCCGCAAAGTCGCCCGACTTTGCGGATATATAAAAAATAAGACAAAAACCAACGCATCTACAAATTATATATATTTGAATACGCATCAAAGTAGGATATGAAATTAATAGTCAAGAGGTATAACATTATATAGCTAATGAAATGCGCTTTAAATAATTTAGTGGCTCAAAGTCGGGAGACTTTGCGCAGCAGAGGTATCTTTCGCCTTTAGACGATGTTGTCCCTCCCAATTTTGGAATAAATCCACAAACCAATTTAATCCCAACCAACCAATAACACAATGAAAAAAGTAATTTTGTTTTTTATCCCATTTGCTTTTCTTTCTTGCACCAATAGTGTAAATTTTACACTTAAAAACAATTCATCAAAAGAAATAGACAGCTTAATTGTTACAAATAATTTTGATACAATCAAAATCAATAATTTGAAAGTAAATTCAACTATGTCCAAAGAACTCATTTTCTTAAAAAAACAACCCAAAAGTGATGGTAACTATAGAATTAACATTTATAATAATGGTATAAAGCAAGACACTACTTTTGGATATTTATCAAATGGATTACCTGTAAACTCAAAATTTACAATTGAAATTGTCGAAAAAGGATTTATTATAATCGAAACCAACTAGCACAAATCTGCAATCCTTAACCCGATAGCGCATTCTATGATAAAAACAATGAAAAAATTTAATATACTAATACTAAGTCTATTTTTCACCATTTTATCATCTGCTCAAATAATTGACGCTTATGATAGTAACATTATTACTGGCGAAATAGAAGGAGCATACTACAAAGATGTAAATAATTTTAGACAACATTTTGTAGGTACTTGGGTTT